>JAUNVL010000035.1:0-8239 GCA_030537675.1 Propionibacteriaceae bacterium
TCGATGACGACGACGCCCTCGGTGGCGTCGGTGAAGTTGGAGACGGTGGAGTCGTCCCGGTCCCGCCGGATGACCTGGTCGGTGACGGCGTGGTGGTCGACGCCCTTGCCCAACTCGGCGGAGCGACGGGCCACGCGGGCTGCCGGGTCGGCGACGAGCAGGATGCGCACGTCGGCATCCGGCGCCACCACCGTGGTGATGTCGCGCCCTTCCACCACTATGCGGAAGTGGTGGGCGGCAATGATCTCGCGCATTCTCTTGGTCAGGATGCGCCGCACATCGGTGTTGGTGGCCACCACGGACACCGAGGCGGAAACCTGGGGATCGCGGATGGCGGTGGTCACGTCGTGGCCGTTGATGGTGACCAGTGGCTTGTCGGGATGGGTGGAGAGCCGCAGATCGGCTTCGCGGGTCACCTTGACGATGGCATCGGCGTCGTCGACCGCGCCCCCGGAGCGCAGGTACTCCCACGCGACCGCCCGGTACATGGCACCCGTGTCGAGATATCCGAGCTGCAGCTGCTCAGCCAGCATCCGAGCGGTGGTGGACTTGCCCGACCCGCTCGGCCCGTCAATGGCGATGACCAACGACTGACTCACAATGTCCTCCTCAAGAACCGGAATGGGACCACGCCTTCCATCCTCGCCCAACGAGGTTGGCACGCAACTGTTCTGCCTGGGCACGCTCGACGGAGATGGAGAGGTAGCCGACCTCGCGAACCGCATCGTGGGTGAGCTCGAAGTCCTCCACGTTGAATCCGAAATCGCCGACGTCGCCGAAGAGGCTGCCGAGGGCGCGCGGCTCATCAGGGATCTCGACCGTGACGCTGACCAGGTCCATCGGCTCCTGACCGTGCTTGCCGCGCAGGGACTGGGCACCGTACTGACCGATGCGGAGAAACGCCTCCAACTCGTCCGGATGGTCCAGAACCCGGATGAGGTAGGCGAGGTCGTCGGCCACCTCCAGGAGTTCCTCACGCACGGCGACGGAGTTGGTGGTCAGGATCTGGCGCCACAGCTTGGGGTCCGAGCCGGCAATGCGTGTGACGTCGCGGATGCCCTGTCCCGCGAGTCGCAGATTCTCACCGGGCACGCCGCGCAGGTGGCTGGCGGTGAGGATGCTCATGAGGTGCGGGACGTGGCTGACCTGTGCGACGGCCTCGTCGTGCAGGTCCGCGTCGAGCTCCATCACCACGGCACCGGTCAGTCGGGCCAGTTCACGGACGGCCTCCACGTGTTCCTCGGTGTTGCCGGCAGCAGGTGTGATGACCCACGTCCGGTCACGGAACAGGTCCGCCGACGCGGTCATCGGCCCCGTGAATTGCGAGCCAGCCATGGGGTGGGAGGGCACGTAGCGGGCTGCGTGGGGGCTGCGCTCTGCCACATCCTCCGCGATGGGCCCCTTCACGGAACCCACGTCGGTGACGACAGCAGCCGGGAATCGTTCCAGCGCCTCGCACACGACGGCAGCGATGGTGGTGGGTGGTGTCGCCACCACCACCACGGTGATGTCGGTGATGGCCCCTGTGCGGACGTGACCTGCCCCCCGACTGGCAGCAACCAGTGCGTGCGACTTGCTGAGGTCCTCCAGCGTGACGTCGACCCCGGCACGACTGAGGGCCATGCCCAACGACGAGCCCACGAGACCAGCCCCGATCACGAGGACAGGGCCCGGTACGGCGGGGTCTGCAACCACTGGTTCTCCTGCATCTGATGCGTTACGGCTCCGGCTGATCCTAGTGCCTTCGGCATGGGCGATATCGTTGCCGCCATGGTCCGTATTCTCCCCGCCGTCATCGATCTCGTCTTCGTCGTCCTCTTCGCTGTCGTGGGCAGGGCCAGCCACGCCGAGGGTCTGACCCCTGCCGGGATTGCCCAGACCGGATGGCCCTTCCTGGTGGCCTGCCTCGCCGGCTGGATCGTCGTCAACCTCCTCGCCGACAACGGCTACGGCCCGCGTGCGGCGCTGGTGATCTGGCTCGTGACCGTCCTGGGAGGCATGGGGTTGCGCATCGTGGCCGGCAACACGGCTGAGCCAGCCTTCGTCATCGTGGCCACCCTGGTGCTGTTCTCGTCGTTCTTCGGCTGGCGGCTGGTCGCCCGCCTCATGCGTGGGCGCAAGGCGGCCGCTACGCACTGACAAGGGATGACGGAGGGTCTACCCTGATGCCATGAACGAATTGAGCGAACTGATCGTGCCGGGTGTGGCGCTGTTGGGCGTCGTGGCACTCTTCGTGCTCGGCTACATCGCGTTTCGTCTCCGACACAAGAAATCACCGCCCCCGGAGTTGCACGCCCCTGAGGGGACGCCGGTGCGCAGGCGGGGCGGTCAGCGATTCAAGAAATCGGGGCCCTACGACTACGGGCCGAAAGTGGCGCAGGACCCCTCCAGCGTCCCGAAGTTCTACCATCACAGCTCTGAGTAGTCCCTTCGCGCTGACGGAGCCCCCACTCGTGGCGAATCAGCTCTCGGGTGCGAAACCCGGGATGTTGGCGGGACGGGGACCCGTGTAGTCCGGTCCGTAGGCCCCCGGTGCCGGGCGCCGTTTCCGCATGGGTGCGGAAACCCCGGGGGCGAGGCGCCGGGAAATGACCAGGAAACCGGTGTGTGCGCTGGTGCCGTGGCCCGGCCGGATGGCCAGGCCTTCTGCGTGCCAGTCCCGCACCGTCGTCTCGGTGAGGTGAGGCTCGGTGAAGCCGCCGTGGGCACGCAGGGTGTCGGCCACGCGGCCCAACTGGGTGGACGTGGCGACGTAGCAACAGATCAGGCCGCCCGCCTCCATCCGTTCGCCGACGGCTTCTATGCACTCCCAGGGGGCGAGCATGTCCAGGATCACGCGATCGAGGCGGTCGTCGCGGATCTCCTCCACGAGATCGCCCACCGTGAGCGTCCAAGCTGGATGCTCACCCTCGATGAATGTCTCGACGTTCCCCCGCGCCACGTCCGCGAACGCCTGGCGTCGCTCGTAGGAGTGCAGGGCCCCGTCCGGGCCGATGGCGCGCAGCAGCGCCATGGTCAGGGCCCCTGAGCCGACGCCGGCCTCCAGCACGCGAGCGCCGGGGAAGATGTCGGCCCACATGAGGATCTGGGCGGCGTCCTTGGGGTAGATCACCGCCGCCTCGCGCGGCATGGACACCATGAACTCGTTGAGCAACGGACGAAATGCCAGATACTGCATCCCACCGACGGACTTGACGGTGACGCCCTCGGGACCACCGATCAGTTCGTCGTGGCTGACGGCACCCTTGGTGGTGTGCCAGACGGCACCCTCCTTGAGCAGCAGGGATTTCCGACGCCCCTTGGTGTCGGTCAGGGTCACGCGCTCCCCCGCCACGAGGGGCCCGCGTCGAACACCGGAGAAGTTTGTCATGTGTTGTGGATCCCTTTCCGGGTTCACTTGGCGCTGAAGTACTTGGCCTCGGGGTGGTGCACGACGATGGCGTCGGTGGACTGCTCGGGGTGCAGCTGCAATTCCTCACTCAGCTCGACGCCGATCCTGTGCGGCTCCAGCATCTCCACCAGCTTGATGCGGTCCTCCAGGTCCGGGCAGGCCGGGTACCCGAAGGAGTAGCGGGAGCCACGGTAGGCCTGGGAACGGATGGCGTCCTCGACGTCGCCGTCCTCGGCCACCAGTCCCAGCTCGATTCGGGTGCGGTGGTGCCAGAACTCGGCGAGCGCCTCCGTGAGCTGCACGGACAGACCGTGAAGCTCCATGTAGTCGCGGTACGAGTTGGCCTCGAAGAGCTTGTTCGCAGCCTTGGCCACGTCGGGCCCCATCGTGACGAGCTGCATGCCGAGGACGTCGGGCCCCAATTCGGCAGCCTCCTCAGCGTCCCGGAAGTAATCCGCCAGGCAGAGCTTCCTGTCGCGACGCTGGCGTGGGAACGTGAACCGGGTCAGTTCCCTCGTCGGGTCGTCCGGATGCCCGACGATGAGGGTCTCGTCCTCGCTGTGCACGGGCCAGTAGCCATGGACGACACCGAAGGTACCGAGTCCCTGGGTCTTGATCCGGTCCATCCACATCCGCAGCCGGGGCAGTGCCTCAGTCTCGACGAGCTCTTCGTAGGTGACGCCGTCCCTCACACCACGCAGTCCCCACTGACCCATGAAGGTGGCGCGGTGGTCCAGCCACTCGGAAACCTCGGCCAACGAGATGCCCTTGACCACGCGTGATCCCCAGAACGGAGGGGTGGGCACGTCGATGCGGCGGGCAACGTCGGAGCGCACGCCCAGTTCGGGTTCCTCGATGGCCTCGATCGTTTTCTTGTACACACGCTTGGGCTTGATGGCGGGCAGGGCAGCACCAGGCACGCCGCGCTTGACGGCCATGACGGCGTCCATGAGGGCCAGACCGTCGAAGGCGTCGCGGGCGTAGCGGACCTCACCCTCGAACATCTCGCCGAGGTCGTGCTCCACGAACGCCCTCGTCAGTGCAGCACCACCCAGCAGCACCGGGTACTTCTCCGCAAGGCCGAGCCTGTTGATCTCGGCAAGGTTGTCCTTCATCACGATGGTGGACTTCACGAGAAGTCCGGACATGCCGATGGCGTCGGCGCCGGAGTTCTCGGCAGCCTCGATGATGGCGTTGATGGGCTGCTTGATACCGATGTTGACCACCGTGTAGCCGTTGTTGCTGACAATGATGTCCACGAGGTTCTTGCCGATGTCGTGCACGTCACCGCGCACGGTGGCCAGCACCAGGGTGCCCTTGCCAGCCGAGTCCTGCTTCTCCATGTGTGGTTCCAGGTGCGCGACGGCAGACTTCATCACCTCGGCGGACTGCAGCACGAACGGCAGCTGCATCTGCCCGGAGCCGAACAGTTCACCCACCACCTTCATGCCGGCCAGAAGGTCGTTGTTGATGATGTCCAGCGGCGGCTTGGTGATCATGGCCTCATCGAGGTCGGCCTGCAGACCCTTGCCCTCGCCATCGATGATGCGGCGCTGGAGCCGCTCCTCCAACGGAAGCGCAGCCAGTTCCGCGGAGCGAGATGCGCGGGCCGAGGCTGCGGTGACGCCCTCGAACAGGTCGAGGTACTTCGTCAGGGGGTCGTAGCCCTCCGCACGACGGTCGTACACGAGGTCGAGCGCCACCTCGCGCTGATCGTCGGGGATGCGGTCCATGGGGATGATCTTGGCGCTGTGCACGATGGCCGAATCCAGGCCGGCTGCGACGCACTCGTTGAGGAACACCGAGTTCAGCACGATGCGGGCGGCCGGGTTGAGGCCGAAGGAGACGTTGCTCACTCCCAGCGTGGTTCGCACCCGGGGGTAGCGCTGCTTGAGCTCCCGGATGGCCGCGATGGTCTCGATACCGTCGCGGCGGGTCTCCTCCTGGCCAGTGGCGATGGGGAAGGTGAGGCAGTCGACGAGGATGTCACCGACGTCCATGCCCCAGTTTCCCGTGAGGTCGTCGATGAGCCGGGAGGCCACGCGGACCTTCCATTCTGCGGTGCGGGCCTGGCCCTCCTCGTCGATGGTCAGGGCGACGACGGCGGCGCCGTGCTCCTGCACCATCGGCATGACGCGGCCGAAGCGTGACTCAGGCCCGGCACCGTCCTCGTAGTTGACGGAGTTGATGGTGCAGCGCCCAGCCAGTCGCTCCAATCCGGCTTGGATGACGGGCGGCTCGGTGGAGTCCAGCACCACCGGCAGCGTCACGGCAGTGTTGAGGCGGAAGGCCATGAGGTCCATGTCGGCGGCGCCGTCGCGGCCCACGTAGTCGATGCAGAGGTCCAGAACGTGCGCACCGTCGCGAGCCTGGCTCTTGGCGATGGCCACGCACTCGTCCCAGTTGCTCTCCAGCATGTGCTGCTTGAAGGCCCTGGAACCATTGGCGTTGGTGCGCTCGCCGATGTTGAGGTAGCTGGCGTCCTGGGCCAGCGGTACCTCGATGTACAGGCTGGAGACGGCGTTCTCCACTGCCACGTTCCGCTGGACGACGGGCGTGTGGGAGAAGCGCTCCGCCAGCAGGCGAATGTGTTCGGGGGTGGTACCGCAGCAGCCACCGATGATGGCCAGGCCGTAGTCGCGCAGGTACAGCTCGAGTGCCTCGGCGAGCCCCTCGGGGCCCAGCGGATAGCGCGCACCGTCAGCCGTCAGCTCGGGCAGACCAGCATTGGGCATGGTGCCGATGGCGATCCGCGCGCGGCGCGACAGGTGGCGCAGGTGCTCGCTCATCTCGGCGGGTCCGGTGGCGCAGTTGAGCCCGATGACGTCGATGCCCAGCGCCTCCAGCGTGGTCAGCGCTGCACCGATCTCGGACCCCATCAGCATGGTGCCTGTGGCCTCGACGGTGACGTTGACGAAGATGGGCAGGTCCACGCCGAGCTTGGTGCGGGCACGCTTGGCCGCGATGACGGCAGCCTTGGCCTGCAACAGGTCCTGGCTCGTCTCGATCTGGACGGCGTCGATGCCACCGGCCACCATCGCCTCCACCTGCAGTTGGTAGGCGTCGCGGATCTCGGCGAAGCGGACGTGGCCGAGGCTCGGCAGCTTGGTCCCGGGTCCGATGGAGCCCAGCACGAAACGCGGCTTCTCGGAGGTGGAGAACTCATCGGCAGCCTCGCGGGCAATGCGGGCGGATGCCACGGCGAGTTCCTCGAGACGGTCCTCGATGTCGTACTCGCGCAGCGCGGCGAGGTTGGTACCGAAGGAGTTGGTCTCCACGCAGTCGGCGCCCGCCTCCAGGTAGGCGCGGTGCACAGCGCCCACGATGTCGGGACGCGTGACGTTGAGAATCTCGTTGCAGCCCTCGAGTCCCTGGAAGTCGGTGTCGACGTCCAGCTCACCGAAACTCTGCAGCATGGTGCCCATGGCACCGTCGGCAACGAGGACTTTGACGTTCAGGAATTCACGAATTGAGTTCGACACGCCGGTCACTCTAACCCGGATGCCCGTGTGGACATGACGGCGTTCAGGGTGGCGCCTCGGTGGAGTCCGCCGGGCTGGAGTGTGTTGGGACCTAGGATGGTGGCATGCGGTTCGAGCATCTGGCCCCTCTTCGTGACCTGGCCGTCATCATCGCCTTTGGCGGTTGGAATGATGCGGGCAGCGCCGCGAGCGACACCGCGTCGCACGTGCTGCAGAAGTACGAGCGGGTCGAGTTGGGCGTCATCGACGACGAACGCTACTTCGATTACCAGGCCACCCGGCCCTTCATGCGACGCTCCCCTGATGGTCCCTACATCGAGTGGCCCAGCATCTCCCTGAGCCTGGTGCGCCACCCCGACCGGGACGTCCTGGTGGTCGTCGGCCCCGAACCCAGCCTGCTGTGGCGCAGTTTCGCCACGGAACTCATCAGCAACATCAAGCAGTTGGAGCCGAAGCTCGTGGTGCTGCTGGGCGCGATGCTCAGCGACACGCCCCACTCGCGTCCGCTGCCCGTCTCCATGTACACGCTCGATTCCGGCCTGCGTGAGCTGCTCGACCTCGAACCCTCCGACTACGAGGGCCCCACCGGCATCATCGGGATCGTCAATCAGATGCTGATCGCCGAGGGCCTCCCCACCGCGTCCATGTGGGTGGCCATCCCGCACTACGTGGCCAACCCACCCAGCCCCAAGGGCCAACAGGCGCTGCTCAGCCGCCTCGAGCAGGTGCTCGGCCTCTCGCTTGACTACGACGACCTGCCGGACGAGGCCGAGAAGTGGTCAGCAGCAGTGGACGAGCTGAGTTCCGAGGACCCCGACGTGGCCGAGTACATCGAGCAGTTGGAGGACGCCAAGGACGCGCACGACGTGGAGGGCGCCACGGGGGACACCATCGCTGCCGAGTTCGAGCGCTACCTGCGGGGTCGCGGCGACGGCCGTCGCCAGGACAAGGGACCGCACCGCAACTAATGTGCCGCGCCTCAGTGGCGGCACGCCTGGACGGCCATCTCCCGCAGTTTCTTGACCATGGCGTCGGGGTCGTCAGCATTGAACACGGCGGAGCCGGCCACGAAGGTGTCGGCGCCCGCCTCGGCGCAGCGTTCGATGGTGGCGGTGGAGACGCCGCCGTCCACCTGCAGCCACAAGGGCCTGGCCCCCATCAGTTCGCGGGTGCGTCGGATCTTGGGCAGCACCAGGTCCAGGAAGGACTGGCCACCGAAGCCCGGTTCCACCGTCATGAGCAGCACCATGTCCACCTCGCCCAGCATGTCTGCGTAGCCGTCGATGGGTGTGGCCGGTTTCAGGGCCATGGATGCACGAGCCCCCAGGCGCCGCAGCTCGCGCGCCAACCGGATGGGGGCGGCCGC
>JAUNVL010000035.1:8339-23809 GCA_030537675.1 Propionibacteriaceae bacterium
TTCGCGAAGTCTGCGTTCAGGATGCTGGGAGTGATGCGCATGGCGCTCACCCTAGCCGCACGGATGTGATTGTCTGGGCGCTGGGGGATCGATTTCTTGGGCAACGAGGACCAAAGGAGCGGTGCAGCGATGGACGCCGACGCACGGGCCATGGAGGAGATCCAGCAACGGGTGCTCTGGCTGGCCACCAACATGATCGAGCACGCCAACCACGTGCGGCCCAATCCCGACGGCGTGAAGGTGGGCGGGCACCAGGCCTCCTGCGCCTCCATGGTGACGCTGATGACGGCCTTGTACCTGCACCACCTGGATGCCGACGACTTCGTGGCGGTCAAGCCGCACGGCAGCCCCGTTCTGCACGCCCTGAACTATCTGATGGGGAACCTGGATCGTTGCCTGCTCACCGAACTTCGCGCCCATGGCGGTCTGCAGGCCTACCCGTCCCGCACCAAGGATCCCGGCCGGGTGGACTTTTCGACGGGCTCGGTGGGGCTGGGCCCGGCGGCCACCATCTTCGCGGCGGCCACACGCAACTATGTGGAGGCGCACTTCGGCAAGCGCGCGCCGTCGAGATTCGTGGCGCTGCTGGGCGACGCGGAGCTGGACGAGGGCAACGTGTGGGAGGCGGTGCACGACCCCGCCACCAACCGGCTGGGCTCGGTGACGTGGCTCGTGGACTTCAACCGCCAGTCGCTGGATCGCGTGGTTCCCGACATGCGCATCAGCCCGTGGCACGCGGCGTTCGAGGCCCATGGCTGGCAGGTGATCCAGCTGAAGTACGGGCGGCATTTCCGGGCATTCGAGGAGGGGCACGACGCGGGTGCGCTCCGCGAATGGATCGACGAGATGCCGAACGAGCGCTACCAGGCACTGTTCGGGCTGAGCTCCACGGAGCTGCGGGCGAGCTTCCTGCTGGGTGCGCCCACGGCAGTGGTGGACCTGTTGGCGGATGTGGGCGACGACGAGGTGGCCGCACTGGTGACCGATCTCGGCGGTCATGACCTGGCCAGCGTCATCGAGGCGCTGGAGCAGGCGGACCGGGACACCAGCCGCCCCACCGTGATCTTCGCCTACACCCACAAGGGCTGGGGACTGCCCATCCAGGGCAACGCCCGCAACCACGCCGCCGTGCTGTCCACGGAGCAGGTGATGCAGTTGCGCGACGCCGTGGGGCTCACCCAGGAGACGC
Organism: Propionibacteriaceae bacterium; assembly: GCA_030537675.1. Lineage (GTDB taxonomy): Bacteria > Actinomycetota > Actinomycetes > Propionibacteriales > Propionibacteriaceae > Arachnia. The sequence continues at coordinate 9,529 of JAUNVL010000035.1, forward strand.
AGTGGGACCGGTTCCCCGAGGACTCCCCCGCCGGGAAGCTGCTCGCCGAGCGGGGCCGCCACCTCACGCGGACCGTGCCCCCACCGGGGGCCCGTGCTGTGGTCCCGGCCTCGACGTCACCCCGGACGTCCAGGCCCTCGAGCACGCAAGAGGCCTTCGGCCGCGTGCTGGTGGACCTGTCGCGCGAGGAGGCCGTGCGCCCGTTCATGGTGACGACGTCGCCGGATGTCGCGACGTCCACCAACTTGGCGGGCTGGATCAACCGGGGTGGCGTCTTTGCGGAGCACGAGCGCCAGACGTGGTCGCACGACCCCATGCTGCGCTGGCTGGAGGGACCGACGGGCCAGCACCTGGAACTGGGCATTTCGGAGATGAACTTCTTCCTCCTGCTGTCCCAGCTGGGTCTCTCCGAACACTTCTCCGGCCAGCACCTGCTGCCGGTGGGCACCGTCTACGACCCCTTCGTCTGCCGCGGGCTGGATGCCCTCATCTACGCCGTGTACTCGGGTGCTTCATTCGTGTTCGCGGGCACGCCCTCCGGCACCACGCTGGCCCCGGAGGGCGGGGCCCACCAGTCGAGCATCACGGCCTCCATCGGGATCGAGCTCCCGGGACTGACCATGCATGAACCGGCCTACGTGCGCGCGCTCGACTGGCTGATGTGCGACGCCCTGGGTCGGGTTGCTGCGGCGGATGGCCTGACGGCGGACTCGCACTACTTCCGGTTGACCACCCGACCCCTTGATCAGGGTCCCTTCGAGGACGTGGCCCGACGCATCGGTGATGAAACCCTGCGCCGCCAGGTCCTCGCCGGGGCCTACCTTCTCCGCAACGCTGACCCGCAGGAGCCCGGTCCACGAGTCAGCCTGGTGGGCTGCGGCGCGGTGATGCCCGAAGTGCTGGAGGCCGCCGACCAACTCAGTGGTGAAGGCATCCGCGTGGACGTGGTGGACGTGCCGAGTCCGGGACGGCTGTACCGGTCCTGGCGCGAGGAGGTGGTGCGCGGCGTTCACACCGCACGGGTACCGGGACTGCCGGGTGCACTGCGCGCCTGCTTCCCGGCACGTTCCCCCATCGTCACCGTCCACGACGCCTCCAGCCATGCGCTGGCCTGGCTGGGGGGTGCGCTCGGGACACCACTGGCTTCTCTGGGCGTGGATGCGTTCGGCCGCAGCGGTGGTGTGCAGGACATGCGTCGCGACCACGACCTGGACGCCGGTTCCATCGTCAACGCCGCCCTGGGCGTCATGGGGTTGTGACGGATCTCCGGGCACGGCACCGCGCGTGATGCGGCGTCGCGTCCGTTCAGGTGCGCACCAGTGCCAGGAACATGGCGTCGGTGCCGTGGCGGTGTGGCCAGAGCTGAACGTAGTCGCCCAACGCGGCATCGGGCACCTCCGGCAGGGCGTCGGCCGCGTGCAACAGCGTCGCGTCCGGGAACTCCGCCAGCACGTCCTCGACCACATCGGAGGTTTCCGCGCGGTGCGGTGAGCAGGTGGCGTAGGCCACGACGCCGCCCGGCATGGCCGATCGAAGAGCGGAGCGGAAGAGGTCGCGCTGCAACTCCCCCAGGCCCGCCAGATCCTCGTAGCGGCGCCGCCAGCGCGATTCGGGACGTCGGCGCAGCGCCCCCAGCCCGGTGCACGGCACATCCGCGATCACGCGGGCGAAGCTGGCAGGCTGCCACTGAGGAGTCCTGCCATCGGAGCACACCACCTGGGCTGTGCCCTCGGGATAGGCGGCCAGTGCTTTCTCCACCAGGGTGACCCGGTGCTCGGCGCTCTCGTTGGCCACCAGGAGGCGGCCGGATTGGCGGGCCAGACCTGTGAGGAGGGCGGCCTTGCCACCGGGTCCCGCGCAGAGGTCCAGCCAGTCCCCCTCCGGTGCGTCGACCCGGGACAGTGCCCACGCGACCAGCTGCGAGCCCTCGTCCTGCACACCGGCGCGGCCCTCCGCCACCGGAGGCAGGTGAGCAGGCACACCCCGGGCAACCGCACCGAAAGGCGAGTATTGCGTGGGTTCCGCGCCCAGTGCCACGAGTTCCCGGACCTCGCAGAGGCCGGGGCGGACGACGAGTGTGGGTGTCGGGGGCACGTTGTTGGCGGCGAGCGCGTCGGCCACCTCGTCCTCGGGCAGCACGTCGCGGTAGGCGTTGACGATCCACGCGGGGTGGTGACCGCGCACCGCCAGCGCGCCGGTCTCGTCGAGCCCACGGGCCAGGTCGTTGAGCCAAATGGTCAGGTCCTTGGCCGACACCTTGCGCAGCACGGCGTTGACGATGCCGGTCACGCGCTGGCCGACGGTGGCGCGTGCCAGGTCCACGGTCGCGGCGACTGCGGCATGGCTCGCGACATTCATGGACAGCACCTGGTGTGCTCCGAGCCGCAGGAGGTCCACGACGGCGGGCTGCAACGTCGTGAGCGCGCGCCCGGAGGCCGCCTCGATGATGGCGTCGTAGGTGCCCATGAGCCGGCAGGTGCCGGCCACGAGCTCGGTGACGAAACCGGCGTCGCGGGTGTCCAGACCTGCGGTGGCGAGTCTCTTGGCCAGCGCCAGGTTGGCGTAGGCGTCCTGCGACGTGACTTCGCGAAGCACGTCGAAGGCCACCCGGCGTGGGTCTTTCCTGATCATGCGAGCACCTTTCCAGCGGGGAGGTTGCGGGCCCAGTCGATGCCCTGCATCCGGCGCTTGCCGGCGGCCTGCACCTCGAGCAATTCCAGTTCAGACTGGCCTGTGGCCACGAACACCTGACGTTTGGTGGTGCGCAACCGGCCGGGCGCACCGGGCTCGGGGTCCTCGACGACGCGGGCGCGGTACACCTTGAACCGCTCGTCCTCGAACTCACACCAGGCGCCCGGATCCGGGGAGCAGCCCATGACGAGGTTGCGGATGTGTGGGGCAGACGCGGACCAGTCGATGCGGGCATCCTCGACGGTGACCTTGGGCGCCAGGGTGATGCCGTCATCCGGTTGGGGGGTGGGGGTCTCGCCGGCCTCCAGCGCGTCCAACGACTCGAGCAGCTGCAGTGCACCCGACTCCGCCAGTGAGGCCAGCAGCTCCCCGGCGGTGGCATCCGGCGTCGGCATCGACGAGGTACGAAAGACATCCCCGGCGTCCAGCTTCGAGACGATGCTGAAGCAGCTGGTGCCAATCTCCTGGTCACCGGCCATGATCGCGTGCTGCACCGGCGCAGCGCCACGCCACCGGGGCAGCACGGAGAAGTGCAGGTTCAACCAGCCCAGGCGCGGGATCTCCAGAACGCGAGGGGGAAGCATGGCCCCGTAGGCCACCACGGGGCAGGCATCCGGTGCCAGCCGCGTCAGCTCGGCAACGAAGTCCTCGTCGCCCGGCTTGTCGGGTTTCAGCACGGGCAGCCCGAGTTCCTCGGCACGGGCCGCGACAGGTGAGGGCGTCAACTTGCGTCCCCTCCCGGCGGGTGCATCGGGGCGCGTGAGGACGGCGACCACCTCGTGCCGCGAGGCCACCAAAGCCTCCAGCGACGGCAGCGCCGCCTCGGGGGTTCCTGCGAAGACCAGTCTCATGCGTGTCAGTCCAATACCTCGGGGTCGACCTGGATGTACAGCCTCCCACCTTCCTTGCGCGCCGAGCGTATCGCCGCCGCGTACTTGACCCGGCGAACGAGTTCCCGGCCCTCCTCCAGAGGCACGCGCAGCAGCGCCACCGTCTCCGAGGTCTGGCCATGGATGAACTCGTTGGGTCCAAGGATGTCGACGTGTTCGAAGGGATCATTGTCCAGGAACTCGCGCACGGCGTCGGCGTCGCCGCCCACCCGGACTGCCTTCACCGCCGGGGGCAGACCGGCGGCGGTCCGCTCAGCGAGTTCCGAGGTGATGAAGCCCCCCACATCACCCCTCACCAGGGCTTGCAGAGCGGGATGTTCTGACGGACCGACGGCCAGCACCCGCCCGCCGTCGCGCGGCCCGCGGCTCAGTGCCATGGCGTTGCACCACCGCCGCACCGACTCCTCCGCCACTCGCAGATCCGCCCTCGACAGCATCAGTTCGGTGTCCAGCAGCAGAACTCCGGCGTACCCGGTGGGCGCTGGCGGTTCCGCGCCGGGGGTGGACACCACGATGGCGGCCTCGTCGGGCACGTCGGTGCGAAGCATCGCTGCCGAGGAGTTGATGGCCACCACGCCCGGAAACGCGCGCCCCAGTTCCTCCGCGGTCCGCACGGCACCGACGATGGGCGCCCGGAGCTGCTGGTGGTGGCAGAACTCGCACTCCCAGCGCGGTGGCTCGAATCCGCACCACGCACATTCCACGCGCCCCTGGTGGTGGCTGCGCAGGGGGCCGCGGCACTTGGTACAGCGCGCTGCCTCGCGGCAGCGCTGGCACGACAGACCTGCGGAGCGTCCGGCTCGTGGCACCTGCACGAGGACGGGGCCCTGCGTCAGCGCCGTGCGCAGAAACTCGAATGCCACCGACGGCAGACGGAGACGGGCCGCCATGGGATCACCCCGGTGGTCGCTGTCACCGCTCAGCCGCACGGGCGGCGTGACCGCACGCGTCTGCCCGGGGTTGAGCGCCATCTCCTTGAGCCAGCCACGCTCCACCAGCGCCGCTGCGTCCGTGGAGCGTCCGTGCGCCGCCAGCAGCAGTGCGCAACCGGTCTGTAGGCAGCGCAGGACGGCCATGCCCCGGGTGTGGGGGTAGGGCGCCCGCGGCTCGGCATGGGAGTCGTTGCCATCGTCCACCACCACCACGAGCCCCAGGTTCTCCATGGGGGCAAGGACACCGCTGCGGGTGGCGAGCAGCACCCGCGCCTGTCCACGCCGCAGGGCCAACCAGTTGCGGTAGCGCGCGGAATCTCCCAGCTCACCGTTCAGGACGGCGACGGCGCCAGTGCCGAACGCGGCATGGAACCGCGGCAGCATGGCGTTGAGTTCCCGAATCGTCGGGACGATGACGATGGCACCGCTGCCGCCCTGCAGGGTGGCATCAACCGCCTCCAGCACCCCGCCCGTGAGGTCGCCGGGCTGGTCCACGACGCACGGCACCTGCCAGAAGGCCCGGGGCCCGCTGCCACGCACCAGCGCATCGAGGAAGGTGTCGCCGCCGGGGAACAGTGGCAGCACGCTGGCGGGCCCATGCGACGTCGGCGCCGGCCACTCCCGCTGTGGAGCCTTTTCCGTGCTGGAGTGTCGCCGCGGGACTGCCAGGCGCAGCACGTCGGTGAACACGCCGGCGTAGTGGTCGGCCACCGACCGGAACAACTCCACGAGCTGGGCGTCGAGCACAGGCTCGGAGGAGACGACGGATTTCAGTTTCAACAGCTTCATGTCCGGCTCGGCCTGGCCGAAGGACACCAGCCAGCCCTCGCGGGTTCGCCCGGAGAACGGTACTTTCACGCGGCACCCGGGCACGGCGGCTTCGCTCAGCGCCTCCGGGACCTCGTAGTCGAAGAATCTGTCCAGGTGCGCGAGAGGGACGTCGACGGCGACGCGCGCCACACGGTGCGGTGTGGGCCCGTCGAACAGCCCGGGTGCCGCCGCCGACATCAGTGCGCTCCCCTAGCCCTTGACCGCCCGGGCCAGTGCCTCGGCGCGATCGGTGCGCTCCCACGCGGCGTCCGGCAGGTCACGGCCGAAGTGGCCGTACGTGCTGAACTGCGAGTAGATGGGGCGCAGCAGGTCCAGGTCGCTGATGATCGCGCCGGGACGAAGATCGAAGGTCGCCAGTACCGCGTCGCGGATCTGCGCCTCGGGTACCTCGGAGGTGCCGAACGTGTCGAGGTAGAAGCTGACGGGGTGTGCCTTGCCGATGGCATAGGCCACCTGCACTTCGCAGCGGTCCGCGAGGCCGGCAGCCACGACGTTCTTGGCCACCCAACGCATGGCGTAGGAGGCGGAGCGGTCCACCTTGGAGGGGTCCTTGCCGGAGAAGGCACCGCCGCCGTGACGGGCCATGCCCCCGTAGGTGTCGACGATGATCTTGCGACCTGTGACGCCTGCATCCCCCATGGGTCCACCGATGACGAAGGTGCCCGTGGGGTTGACGAGGATGCGCGTGTCGCGGGTGCTGAACCCGTAGCGCTCCATCAGGGGTGCGATGACCTCGCGCGTCAGGTCGGGCCGGATGGTGCTGTCCAGGTCCACGCCCTCGTCGTGTTGGGTGGAGACCACGACGGTGTCGATGTCGACCGCGTTGCCCTGGTCGTCATAGCGGACCGTGACCTGGGTCTTGCCGTCGGGCCGGAGGTAGTCGAGCACCCCGTCCTTGCGGACCTCGGTGAGTTGTTCGGCGAGACGGTGGGCCAGGTCGATGGGCAGCGGCATCAGCGACGGCGTCTCATTGCAGGCGTACCCGAACATCAAGCCCTGGTCGCCGGCACCCTGCGAGCTGACGGCGTCGACGTCGTTCTCGACGCGTGCCTCGTACGCACGGTCAACGCCAGCCGCGATGTCCGGGGACTGCGCCCCGAGCGCGACGGTGACCCCGCAGGACGCGCCGTCGAATCCGACCCGGGACGAGTTGTACCCGATGTCGAGGATGCGCTGCCTGGCGATGGGTGCGACGTCGGCGAATCCCGTGGTGGTGACCTCACCGGCCACCACCACCAGCCCCGTGGTGACGAGCGTTTCCACGGCCACGCGCGAGGCGGCGTCCTGCGTGAGCAGGGCATCCAGGATGGCGTCGGAGATCGAATCGGCGATCTTGTCCGGGTGACCCTCGGTCACCGATTCGGATGAGAACAAGCGGCTCATGGGTGAGCTCCTCGGTGTGTCGATCAGCGCGTGGCAACAAGCCACGTCGTGTGTGCTGGGTTCACGGGATGGCAACAAGCCATCCACACAAGTGGGGCGTCTCGACCTGCCCCGGTCAGGAAGCGGAGTCGGTCCCTGCGAAGGGGTCGACGAAGCTGAATGCCGGGTCAGCTTCTGCGCTCTGCTGCTCTTCCTCGGCTAGCGGATCGATCTGCGTGTACTGCAGCAGATTCTCCTTCATCTCGCGCAGCGCGATGGAGAGTGGCTTTTCCTGGGGCGCGGCGGAGACCAGCGGGCCGACGTTCTCCAGCAGGCCTTCGCCGAGCTGCGAGTAGTAGGCGTTGATCTGACGCGCGCGCTTAGCCGCGATGATCACCAATCGGTACTTGGAGTCGACGGACTCCAGCAGGTCATCGATGGGGGGATTGGTGATGCCTTCGGTGTTGATGCTCAAGATTCACCTTCTGCTTCTTCAATTTCAAAACGGGGAGCCTGCGTTCACAAGCCCATCAAGTCTATCAAAGTGGCGACGGTGTCCTCGACCACCGCATTTTCGACGATGTGGTCCGCCTCCTGGCGCGCGTCGAGTTCCTGCTTCGCGGTCTCGAGCCGGCGCTTCTGGGTGGCTTCATCCTCGGTGCCACGTCCGCGGAGCCGGTCCACGAGTTCGTCCCACGACGGTGGTTCGAGGAAGACGAGTTGGGCCTCGGGCATGTTGGCCTTGACCTGGCGGGCTCCCTGCAGGTCGATCTCCAGCACCACCGGAATGCCGGCGGCAACCGCCTTGTCGACGGGTGCTCGCGGTGTGCCGTAGTAATGACTCCGGTGCACCAGCGCGTGCTCCAGGAACTGCTTCTGCGCCACCAGGTCCTCGAACCGTTCCGGGGTGACGAAGTGATAGCTCACGCCCTCCTGCTCACCGGGGCGGCGGGCGCGGGTGGTCATGGAGACGGAGTAGTGCACGTCCGGGCGCAATTCACGCAGCCGGTTGCACACCGTCCCCTTCCCGACGCCGCTGGGACCAGAGATGACCCACACCGATGGTTGCTTGTCTGTCACAGCGAACAGCTTAGGACGACAACTCCTTCAGCCGCTCCATCTGGTGGCGACCCAGCCCCCGGATGCGCCGGTTGGAGGCGATGTTGAGGTTCTCCATGATCTCCGCGGAGCGCGTGACGCCGACGCGTGGGAGGGACCTCAGCAGATCGACGACCTTCACTCGCGAGAGAACGTCGTCGTCGTATGCCTTGTCCAGTGCCTCGCTCAGGGTGAGTCCACCATCCTTGAGCTGGTCCTTGAGTGCAGCCCTGGCGCGACGCGCCTCGGTGGCGGCAGCTCGAGCCGCCTGCAGTTGTTCAGCGCTCAGTTGTGGAATGGCCATTTACTGCTCCATGTGCTCTGCCGCCTCGACGGCGGATCGACGGCGCCGGCTCAACATCCCCCCGATGCCAATGGGACATATTACCCACCCTTTGGGGTGAGAATTGGGTCAGAGCCCAACATCTCGCCCATCGGCCAGAAATATTTGTGCCCGCCGCATCAGGTCGGAGCGGCCGTGCCCGATGACGTCGCGGCTGACGGTGGGGAGCACGCGGGCACTGGCCTGACCAAACACGTCCCTGACGCCTGCCATGGTGCCACCCTGGGCACCGATGCCCGGCACCAGGATGGAGCCATTGAAGCCGCTGACGTCGCAGCCCAGTTCCGCGTGTGTGGCCCCCACCACGAGCCCGACGGCGTAGTCCCAGCCGGGGTTGCCTGCCGTGATGGTGTCCACGACATGCTGCGCGACGGTGTTGCCCCCAGTCGTGGCGGTCTGGATCGTGGCACCGTCGGGATTGGATGTCCGCGCCAGCACGTAGATGCCCCTGCCGGTGGCCATGGCCCGGTCAATGGCCGGCAGCAGGGACCCCACCCCCAGGTAGGGACTCACGGTGATGGCATCAGCCCGCAGAGGCGATGCGTCGTCGAGGTAGGCCGTGGCGTAGCCCTCCATGGAACTGCCGATGTCCCCCCGCTTCACGTCCAGGAGGGACAGCGCCCCGCACTGGCGAATGTCCTCGAGCACGTGCTCCAGCACGGCGACGCCCGCGGACCCGAATGCCTCAAAGAAGGCCGACTGCGGCTTGAACACCGCAACGTGGGCGCCGAGTTCCTCGACGATCCCGCGGGCACATGCCTCCAGCCCAGCCAGCGTCGGCTCCAGGCCCCAGGAGGCAAGCACCGAGGGCATCGGGTCGATGCCGACGGCCAACCGTCCGCGTTCGCACGTCAGGATGTCGAGTCGCGTCGCGAATCCCATGCTCATGCCTCCCAGAACGAGGGGCCGCGCCCCATTTCGTGGATGCCACGCACCAGGGCCGGGCCCTCGAAGATGAATCCCGTGTAGAGCTGCACGAGCTGTGCGCCGGCGTCGAACATGGCCCGTGCGTCGGCGGGGGTCATGATGCCTCCCACCCCCATCACCGGCAGGTCCGTCTGCGTTGCGATGCTCTCGACGAAGCGCACGGCGCGCTCTGTGAGGGGGGCCCCACTGAGCCCTCCGGCCTCCCCACCCACATGAGCCTCCGACGCGGCGAGCCCGTCGCGCACCAGCGTGGTGTTGGTGGCGATCAGCCCGGCCGCCCCGGAGTCCTCGATGGCGCGCAGCGTGGGCAGCAACCCGTCCGGGGACAGATCCGGCGCCAGCTTGACGAACACAGGGAGCGCATCGGGAGCGTTGGCCACCAGCGCTTGGAGCAGCGACGCGAGGTCATCGGCACTCTGCAGCGAGCGAAGCCCCGGCGTGTTGGGGCTGGAGACGTTGACGGCGATGTAGTCCGCGTACGGGGCCACCAGTTCCAGCGAGGCCAGGTAGTCCTCGGTCGCGGCCTCCAACGGCACCACCTTGGTCTTGCCGATGGAAATGCCCAGCGGGATCCCGAGCGCCCGGTTTCCCCGCGCCACCCCCAGCTCCGACAACTGCGCGGCCATGGCCGCGGCCCCGCGGTTGTTGAACCCCATCCGGTTGATGATGGCGCGTGACTTCTTCAGCCGGAACAGCCGTGGCCGCTCGTTGCCGGGCTGGGCTGAGGCGGTGACGGTCCCGAGTTCCGCGAAACCGAACGCGAACCGGGTCCACGCAGCGGCTGCACGGCCATCCTTGTCCAGTCCGGCTGCCAGCCCCACGCGGTTGGGGAACTCGATCCCGGCGATGGTGACGGGATCCACCTCCCGTGCACGCGGGGTGGGGGGCAGACCGGCCATGGAGTTGATCATCACTTCGTGGATCTTCTCCGGATCACCGTCCGCGTACCGGAAGAGGATGCCGCGCGCCAGATGGTAGGAGCTTCGTAGCGCGCGGGTGGACGTGCTGATCTGGTTCATCGCGTGGCCGCCCATTCCTGGAGGGACTTCACGGACAGGTGTCCGCGGCGCATGGCCTCGATGCCCTGGACGGCCGCCGCGAGCCCGGGCACCGTCGTCACGCACGGCACGTCGGCCAGCACGGCGGCGGTCCGGATGAGGTAGCCGTCCCTGCGTGGTGACTCGCCGGCGCTGGAGCCCGGTGTGTTGAACACCAGGTCGATGTCGCCGTCCTTGATGAGCTCGACGATGGAGCGCTCGTCGTTGCCCTCACCCCTCTCGGAGAGCTTGCGCACTTCGGTGACCGCCACACCGTTGCGGCGAAGGACCGAGGCCGTACCGGAGGTGGCAAGAATGTCGAATCCCAGGTCAGCGAGGCGCTTGATGGGCCACAGGGCGTGTCGTTTGTCGCGATTGGCAACGGAGACGAACACCGTGCCCTGCGTGGGCAGCGGTCCGCCACCGGCGGCCTGCGCCTTGGCGAAGGCGGTGCCGAAGTCCTCCGACAGGCCCATGACCTCGCCGGTGGAGCGCATCTCGGGACCCAGCAGGGTGTCCACGAACGCACCCGCTGCCGTGCGGAACCGGTTGAACGGCATCACGGCCTCCTTGACGGCCACCGGCGCGCCGTCGCGAGGGGTGGAGCCGTCGCCAGTGGCTGGCAGCATGCCCTCCTTGCGCAACGTGGCGATGCTGTCGCCCAGCATGATCCGGGCGGCGGCCTTGGCAAGCGGAATGTCGGTGGCCTTGCTGACGAACGGCACGGTGCGCGACGCCCGCGGGTTGGCCTCGAGCACGTAGAGGGTGTCGCCCTGCAGCGCGAACTGGATGTTCAGTAGTCCGAGCACGCCCACGCCCTCGGCGATCAGTTCGGTCGAGTGCCGGATCCTGTCCACCTCGGAGTCACCGAGCGTGATGGGGGGCAGCACACAGGCCGAGTCGCCGGAGTGGATACCGGCCTCCTCGATGTGCTCCATGACACCGCCGAGAAAGAGTTCGGTCCCGTCATAAAGCGCGTCCACGTCGATTTCCACGGCGTCGTCGAGGAAGCGGTCAACCAGCACCGGGGTGTCCTCGGTGATCTCGGTGGCAGCCATGACGTAGCGCTCCAGGGAGCTCTCGTCGTAGACGATCTCCATGCCGCGGCCACCCAGGACGTAGCTGGGCCGAACGAGTACCGGGTAACCGATCTCTGCCGCGATCTGGGATGCCTCCTCGAACGACGCGGCCATGCCGTGCTTCGGGGCGGGCAGCCCTGCGCGCGCCAGCACGCGTCCGAACGCGCCGCGCTCCTCCGCCAGGTTGATGGCCTCGGGGCTGGTGCCAATGATGGGCACCCCGGCATCCTTCAGAACCTGGGCCAGCTTCAGGGGTGTCTGTCCACCGAGCTGGCAGATGACGCCCAGCACCGGTCCGGCCTTGAGCTCGGCGTGGTAGATCTCCAGCACGTCCTCGGCCGTCAACGGCTCGAAGTACAGCCTGTCCGAGGTGTCGTAGTCCGTGGACACGGTCTCCGGGTTGCAGTTGACCATGATGGCCTCGTAGCCGGCATCGCGGACCGCCATGGTGGCGTGCACGCAGGAGTAGTCGAATTCGATCCCCTGCCCGATGCGGTTCGGCCCGGAGCCCAGGATGATCACGGCTGGCCTGGTGCGCGTGGGCACCTCGGTCTCCTCGTCATAGGAGGAGTACATGTAGGGCGTGTGGGCCTCGAACTCGGCCGCGCACGTGTCCACCGACTTGAACACGGGGCGGATGCCGAGCGCCCACCGTACGCCACGCACCACGTCGGTGCTGAGGTTGCGCAGGTGCGCCACCTGCTCGTCGGAGAAGCCGTGCCGCTTGGCCTTGCGCAACAGCTCGCCCGTCAGCTCCGTGGCGTCGCGCACCTCGACGGCCAGGTCACGCATCAGCTCCAGCTGGTGGAGGAACCAGGGGTCGATCTTCGTGGCGTCGTGGACGGCCTCGGACGATGCCCCTTGCATCAGTGCGTCCATGACGAGCCTGATCCGGCCGTCGTGCGGCTGGGAGGCTAGTGCCAGCAGCTCGGGAACACCGCGGGTGGGGGCGGATGCGAAGTCGAAGGGGGCGTTTCTGTCCTCCAAGGAGCGCAGCGCCTTGCCCAGCGCCTCGGTGAAGTTGCGGCCAATGGCCATGACCTCCCCCACGGACTTCATGTGTGTGGTCAGCCGTGGGTCTGCGGCCGGGAACTTCTCGAACGCAAACCGTGGCACCTTGACGATGACATAGTCGATGGCCGGTTCGAACGCCGCCGAGAGAAAGGGCTCGGAGCCCCCGTGTGGCGCGGTTCGGGGGTCCACGGGGGCGGAGCCCCCGTGTGTGATGTCGTTGGGGATCTCGTCCAGGGTGTAGCCGACGGCCACCTTGGCGGCGATCTTGGCGATGGGGAATCCTGTGGCCTTCGACGCCAGCGCCGAGGAGCGGGAGACGCGGGGGTTCATCTCGATCACGATCATCCGGCCGTCGACGGGGTTGATGGCGAACTGGATGTTGCAGCCTCCGGTGTCCACCCCCACGGCCCGGATGATGGCGATGCCCACGTCGCGCATCCGCTGGTACTCGCGGTCCGTCAGCGTCATGGCGGGGGCGACCGTGATGGAGTCACCAGTGTGCACACCCATGGGGTCGAAGTTCTCGATGGAGCAGATGATCACCACGTTGTCGGCGGTGTCGCGCATCAGCTCCAGCTCGAACTCCTTCCACCCCATGATCGACTCCTCGATGAGGACCTCGGTGGTGGGGCTCGCGGAGAGTCCGGCGCCCGCGATCTGGCGCAACTCCTCGGGGTTGTGTGCGAAGCCGGAGCCCACGCCACCCATGGTGAAGCTGGGGCGCACCACGACGGGGTAGCCCAATTGCCCGGCGGCATCCAGCACCTCCTCCATGGAGTGACAGATGTGGGACTCGGCCGATTCCGGGGCGCCGCCGGGGACGTCGGTCAGGGTGGCGACGATCTCCTTGAACTGCTGGCGATCCTCCCCTCGCTGGATGGCCTCGACGGAGGCGCCGATGAGTTCGCAGCCGTATTTCGCCAGCACACCGCTGTCGTGCAGGGCGATGGCGGCGTTCAGGGCCGTCTGCCCACCCAGGGTGGCGAGCACCGCGTCGGGTCGTTCCTTGGCGATGACGGCCTCGACGAACTCGGGAGTGATGGGCTCGACGTAGGTGGCGTCCGCGAAATCGGGGTCGGTCATGATGGTGGCGGGGTTGGAGTTCACGAGGATGACCCGGAACCCCTCCTCACGCAGCACCCGGCAGGCCTGGGTGCCGGAGTAGTCGAACTCGCACGCCTGGCCGATCACGATGGGGCCGGAGCCGATGACCAGAATGGATTCGATGTCGGTGCGGCGGGGCATCAGGCATCCTTCCCGGCCGAGGCCAGCATGGCGATGAAGCGATCGAACAAGTGGGCGGAGTCGTGCGGCCCGGCGGCCGCCTCGGGGTGGTACTGGACGGAGAAGGCAACCAGTTTGCCGTCCCGCCGCAACTCAAGTCCCTCGACGACGTCGTCGTTGAGGCAGATGTGGCTGACGCGAGCCGTCCCGTACGGCGTCTCAACGTCGATTCCGATCGGCGCGTCGACGGCGAAGCCGTGGTTCTGCGCGGTGATCTCCACCTTGCCCGTGGTCAGGTCCTTCACCGGCTGGTTCAGCCCGCGGTGCCCGAACTTCAGCTTGTAGGTGTCGAAACCCAGCGCCCGGCCGAAGAGCTGGTTGCCGAAGCAGATGCCGAAGTAGGGAATCCCGGCCTCCAGCACCTGCTGCAGCAGGGCGATGGGGCCGTCGGAGGCCGAAGGGTCGCCGGGTCCGTTGGAGAAGAACACACCGTCGGGTTCCAGCGCCACGATCTCCTCGAACGTGGAGGTCGCGGGCAGCAGGTGCATCTCGATGCCCCGCTCGGCAAGCCTCGTGGGTGTCATGGATTTGATGCCGAGGTCCAGTGCAGCCACCGTGAACAGCTTCTCGCCGACCGCCGGGATGAGTACGGGCTCGGGGGTGGTGACCTCCGACGTGAGGTCGGCGCCCGCCATGGGTGGCTGCTGCAGGACCCGTTGCAGGAGTGCGTCCGCATTGGTCTCGACGGTGGAGATGCCCACGCGCATCGCGCCAGCCTCCCGCACATGACGTGTCAGGGCACGGGTGTCGATGTCGGCGATGCTGACGACGCCCTGGCGTGCCAGTTCGGCGT
>JAUNVL010000036.1:0-7975 GCA_030537675.1 Propionibacteriaceae bacterium
AGCGCTTCGTTGTGAATGCGACCCGACATCTTTCCTCCTTGGAAGATTGCAATACCGTCTGCAAGGCTATCTTGTGAATCTTCAGTTCGGGTGGGCGACCCCGGACTGGTGGTCAGCGCAGCAGTGCGAATGCCTCGACGGCGTCCAGCCGGGGGAAGCTGATGGCCACGTCTGCCTTCTCCGCGGTCACTGGCTTGGCGCAGTAGGCGATGCCCAACCCGGCGGCACCCAGCATGGCCAGATCGTTGGCGCCGTCACCCACCGCGACCGTCATCCCGGGATCCACCGCAGCCGCAGCAGCGAAGCGGGCCAGGTCACGCGACTTCTGGTCGCGGTCCACGATGGCGCCCACCACCTCGCCGGTCAGGCGTTCGACGCCGTCGACGACGTGGATGCCGAGCTCGTTGGCGTTCCAGAAATCCAGGCGGTGATGCTCGGCCATGGGGCCCACCAACTGCGTGAATCCGCCAGAGGTCACGCCGATTTTGGCGCCGACGGCCCTGGCCGCGGCCAGCAGCAGCTCTGCCCCGGGCGCAAGTGTCATACGCGGCCCCACCTCGGCGAACACGCTGGTGGGGAGACCGGCGAGGGTCGCCACTCGCTCCCGCAGCGACTCGGCGAAGTCCAGTTCGCCGCGCATGGCCCGCTCGGTGATCCGGGCCACCTTCTCGCCCGCCCCGGCGTGCTCGGCCAGCAGGTCGACGGCCTCGGTGGTGGTGAACGTGGAATCGACGTCCAGCAGGATCAGTCCGGCCGGCGCTGTCGCGAGCGGTCCTGTGATGACTGCGACGGCCTCCCCGCGGCTTTCATTGCGCAGTTCCCGGCGCAGCGCGTCGGGGTCGTCATGGTCACACACGACGGAGAGGACGTGACCGTGCTCAGTCTCCTGCTCGATCCGATTCCTCGAAGGAGGAATCCTCCCGGCCAGGGCGTCGGAGATGGGCTCGGGGGAGACGATGACAACGCGGATCTGCATGGCCCGTAGGCTACCGGCCGCCGCCCGGATCAGCCCTCGGCGCTGCCGAGGGTGGCGGTGACGGACTCCTGCACGCCGTCCCGCAGAACGCCGAGCGTCACGTCCTGCCCGACCCGTGCGCTGCGGACCAGCGCCACCAGTGACTCGGACGAGTTGACGTCGATCCCGTCCATGGAGGTGATCACGTCGCCCACCTGGATGCCGGCGTCAGCGGCGGCTGAACCAGCCACCACCTCGGACACCTGGGCGCCAAGCTGTGCGCTGTCCCGGACGTCCCCGGCGCTCACACCGAGCCGGGCGTGCTTGGCCACTCCGGATTCGATCAGTTGGTCCGCGATGTAGCGGGCCTGGTCCGACCCGATGGCGAAGCCGATGCCGATGCTGCCGGACTGCCCCCCGGAGCCGCTGGAGAGCGTCGCGATGGAGGAGGTGATGCCCACCAGTTCCCCCGAGGCGTTCAGCAGGGCGCCACCGGAGTTGCCCGGGTTGATTGCTGCGCTGGTCTGGATTGCCGCCGTGACGACGACGCCGTTGCTGGAGTCGCCCACCGTGGAGGTGGCAGCCTTGGTGGTGACGGGGCGGTTGAGTGCGGAGACGATGCCAGTGGTCACGGTGTCGGAGAGTCCCAGTGGGTTCCCGATGGCCATGACGGGCTGGCCCACCACGAGCTTGGAGGAGTCGGCGAACTTGACGGTCTTCAGGCCCGACGGCGGGGCGTCGACCTTGATGACGGCCAGGTCGGTCGACGGGTCGGTTCCCACCACGGTGGCCTTGAACAGCTCGTTCTTGATGAGAACGGCGATCTGCGCGCCGCTGCCGCCGCCCTCAATGACGTGATTGTTGGTGACGATGTGGCCCTCCTCGTCGAGGATGACACCCGAGCCCTGGCCCCCGCCCTGTCCACTGCTCACCTGGATGGCGACGACGGCGTCGGAGACGGCGGCTGCCACCGCGGTCCAGTCAGGGTTGTTCGCATCGGCCTGCACCACTTGGCTGGAGGTCACGGCGGAAGTGGTGTCGGGGTTGGCGACGAGACGGTCGACGCCCAGCGCGGCTCCTCCGCCGATGCCCGCGGAGAGCACCGCGACGGCCAGCAGGCCAGCGACTCCTGCACGCCGCTTGGCGGGGCGAGGGGCAAACACCTGAGGGGTGGCGTAGGCGGTGTTGGGGCGTGTCTGTGTGTTGGGTTGTGCACCTGCCGGAGCCGGACCGTACGGCGTGGCCCACGGGCCAGGCTGCTGGGGCCGGGACGGATCATGCTGCGGCTGGGCGGGCCCGGACTGCGGTTGAGCAGGACCGTACTGCGGCGGGATGGGCCCGGCCTGTGGCATTGCGGGTGCGGGTGCGGGTGCGGGCTCTGGCGGTCCGTAGAAGGTGGGCCGTGGATCCATCGGTTGGTTGCTCATCAGGTCCTCCAGGACGTGTGTGACTGATGAGTATCAATCAACTCGCCCAAGCTGTGTGTCTGCTGTGTGAAAGCTGCACGAATCCTGTGCGTCACCAGGCGCCCCGCGACACTGCGCCGCCGCAGCCGGATCAAATGGTGGTGAGCGTCACGGTGTACTGCCTGTCCTGGACGACCACCTGGGTCCTGCCCAGCCTCACGTTCAGTTCCTTGCGGTAGGGCAGGTGGGAGTTGTAGACGCACCAGAGTTGGCCGCCGGGTGTGAGGACGCGGGCGGCGTCGTCGAACATGGCCAGCGTGTCCGAGGAGTCCTTCGTGGTGCCCTGGTGGAACGGGGGATTGGTGACGATCGCGTCGATGCTCGCATCCGCGTAGCCGTCCAGTCCGTCGCCCCAGGTGGCTTCGACGACGAGGTCGTTGGCCTCAGCCGTCAGGAGCGTGGCAGCCACCGCGGACCAGGACACGTCACGTGCGAGCATCCGGTGTCCGCGGCGGTTGAGGAAGGCGCTGATCACGCCGTTGCCTGAGCCGAAGTCCAGGACGGTGTCGCCCTCCACCTTGAGCTTGCTCAGCAGCAGTCGCGTTCCGGGATCCACCTTGGTGCCGCTGAAGGTGGCTCCGTGGGCGGTGACCACGAGGTTCAGGTCGTCGTGGTGACGTGCCTTCGGCCAGTCGGAGGGCTGGTTGTTGGGGCCGAACGCGCGCAGCACTCGGGACTTCTTGCGCCCCAGGCTGGCAGAAACGGCGACGAAGTGTTTGCTCAGCACCTCGTTCATGGACTTGTTCATGTGCTTGATCCGGCCGCCGGCCAGGAAGGTGACGTCGTCCGCCCCCTGCACGCTCGCCGCCTGCTCATCGAGCGCGCCGAGCGACTTGGGGAGGTGCGCCCATGCGAGGCTGACACCGGAGAGCCCGGAAGGGTGGTCCACCAGCAGCGACGGATCCACCAGTTGCGCGTCGCGCCAGTCGTCGCACCAGACGCGCACGTCGTCGCTGCGCTCCAGCGCATGCTCGACGAGACCGGGTGCGTCGATGACAGCGACGGCTCCGGACATCTCGGGCGTCTCTTCAAGGATCATCTCGTCAATCGCGTCCATGCCTCCGATGGTCCCACATGGCCTTGTATCGGCCGTCATCAGCGACGACGGCTCGCCGAGCACCAGATTCTCCGCGTTGCAGAAGAGAGCGAAAAGCCCACTGGGACATAAATACCCCAGGGGGTATACAATGGATTCATGGTCTCAAGGGGGAGGACAAGGAAATGGCTGACGTAGTAGTTCTTGGGGGCGGGGTCTCAGGGCACACCGCTGCACTGCACCTGCGCCGAAAACTGGACAGCGAGCACACGGTGACCGTCGTCACACCCAATGCGGACTGGAACTGGATCCCGTCGAACATCTGGGTGGGCGTCGGCAAGATGCCAGCGAAGAAGGTGCTGTTCCCGCTCGCGCCGGTCTACAAGAAGCAGCGCATCAACTTTCACCAGGCCAGGGCCGTGGCCATCCGACCGGAGGGCGACGACGTGGACACCCGCGGCGCCGTCGACATCGTCCACACGTCCACGGGACGCTCCGGCGAGAGTGAGCGCATCCGCTACGACTACCTCATCAACGCCACAGGGCCCCAACTGAAATTCTCCATGACGCCTGGTCTCGGACCGGACGACGACGGGCACACCGTGTCTGTGTGCACCGCATCGCACGCCACCGAGGCGGCTGCCTCTCTGAAGAGCACCATCACCAAGCTCAAGGCAGGGCAACCCCAGACGCTCGTCGTGGGGATGGGCCACGGAATGTGCACCTGCGAGGGCGCCGCCTTCGAGTACGTCTTCAACGTCGACCACGAACTGCGTGAGGCGGGCGTTCGCGAGCGTGCGCGCCTCATCTACCTGACGAACGAAAGCGGTCTGGGTGACTTCGGCGTCGGCGGCATGACGTTCTCCGAGCGCGGCTTCGAAACCTCCAGCGAACTCTGGACGGCGTCGATCTTCCGCGAACGCGGGGTGGAGGCCATCCTCGGCGCCCACGTCGAGCGGGTCGAGCCCGGTGTCATCCACTACGAAACCCTCGACGGTGAGCGTCACGCACTGCCCTTCGACTTCGGCATGCTGCTCCCGCCGTTCGGCGGGGTGGCGCTGTCCGCCTATGACAGGTCCGGCGCCGACATCACCAGCGAGATGTTTGCCCCGAACGGCTTCATGAAGGTGGACGCCGACTACTCGGGCAAGCCCTACGACCAGTGGCGGGCCAGTGACTGGCCCAGCACCTACATCACGCCTGCCTTCGACAACATCTGGGCCGTCGGCATTGCCTTCGCCCCACCACACGCCATCTCGAAGCCGCACGTCAGCGCGAACGGGACCAACATCACCCCGTCACCGCCGCGCACAGGCATGCCCTCGGGGGTGATGGGGAAGACGGCCGCCATGACGATCGTCGACCGGATCACGCTCGGCTGCGACACCGCGCCGCGCGAGGCATCCATGGCCACCATGGGAGCCGCCTGCGTTGCATCGGCCGGGGCAGGACTGACCCGCGGGTCGGCCGCAGCCATGGTCATGATGCCGGTGGTGCCCGATCACGAGAGGTACCCGACGGGCCGTTCGCTCAAGGACACCCGGGGCGAGATCGGCCTCAGCGGGCACTGGGTCAAACTGATGCTCCACTACCTGTTCATCCACAAAGCCAAGGCCCGCCTCGGCTGGCAGTTCATCCCGGAGTGACACCATGACTGACTCGACGACAATGTCCGACTTCTCCGCACATCCGCAGCCCACTGCTGATCTTTCAGGTGCGCTGCTTCCCACGGAGGCCACCCTGAGGCGACGCCAGAGCATTCCCTTCCAGCTGGGCCGGTTCGTGGTGTTCAACCTGCGCATGATCCGGCTGGTCCTCAAGGGCGGTCACTGACGGCGCCGGATGCCGTCAGCGGCAGTCGATGCGCCGCGTCTGCGGGCATAGACTGCCGCTCGTGATCCTCCATCTCGTGCGCCACGGCCAGACCATGTGGAACGTGGAGGGGCGGCTCCAGGGCCAGACGATGGACGTGCCGCTCACCGAAACGGGCTTCATCGAGGCCGCCCACGCCGCAGCCGAACTCATGGACCGGCCACTGAAGGCGGTCTGGAGCAGCGACCAGGTGCGCGCACGCCAGACCGCCGGCGTCATCGTCGCCAGACACGACCTCGCCGTCCACACCACCCCCATGTTGCGCGAACAGAGCCTCGGCTACCTCGAGGGGCGCCTGACGTCGGACCTGGAGGAGCAGCCAGTTCCCGACGGCGAACACATCAGCGAGATCCGCTGGGGCGGGGGCGAGTCGATCGCCGACGTCCACCAGCGCATGCGCGCACTCGTGGCGGAACTGCGCGCCGAGTTCGACGACGAGGACGAGGTGGTGCTGGTCTCCCACGGGGACGCCATCCGCGTCCTGTTGGCGGTCCTGGAGGGACGCGGTCACCGCGAGGTGGACTGGTCGCTGTTCGGCACCGGGGCCGTGCACACCTATTCCCTCGACGCGGCGGAGCCTGCCGACGACACGCCACTGGCACGCACCCTGGCGGCCATTCGACCCGCGTCCGTGGAGGTGCTCACCGAGGCCGAACAACTGCAGACGCAGCTCACCAAACCTCCCGGCAGCCTCGGGATTCTCGAGGTGGTGGGCAACCGACTCGCGGCCATGGCTGGCCAGTGTCCGCCGCCGATTCCCGCGCCTGCCGTCATCGGTCTCTTCGCCGGCGACCACGGCGTGTGCGCCCAGGGCGTCACCGCCTGGCCGCAGGAAGTCACTGCCTCGATGCTCGTCAACATTGCGGGCGGCGGGGCCGCCATCAATGCGCTCGCCCGGCAGGTGGGCGCAACCCTGCTCGTGACCGACGTGGGCGTGGCGACCGACTATCCAGAACACCCTGACATTCGCCGCCGCGTGGTGGCGCGCGGCACCCGCGACTTCACCGTCGAACCTGCCATGACGCTGGAGCAGGCCACGGCGGCACTGGAAGTGGGCATCGAGGCCGCTGAGGAGGCCATTGAGCTCGGCGCCCGCTGCCTGATGACTGGCGACATGGGCATCGGCAACACCACCCCGGCCAGCGCCCTCATTGCCGTGTTCACCGGGACCCGCCCAGCACTGGTGACCGGCCGCGGCGCCGGCGCCGACGACGCCATGCTCGCCCACAAGAGCACCGTCATCGAACAGGCCCTGAAGCTCCACCGGCCGAAGGCGGAGGACCCGCTGGGTGTGCTGGCTGCGGTTGGCGGCTTGGAGCATGCCGCGCTCGCCGGGTTCATCCTGGCCGGCGCCGCGCACCGACTGCCCGTCGTGCTCGACGGCGTGATCGCCTGCTCCGCCGCCTGCGTCGCCGTGGCTCTCGCGCCAGCTGTCCGCGACTACCTCGTCTCCGGACACGCCGGCGCCGAGCCGGGCATCCGCACCGCTTTGCGTCACCTGGGCCTGCAGCCGCTCGTGGATCTGGGTCTGCGCCTGGGGGAGGGCTCCGGCGCTGCCGTGGCGTTGCCGATGATCCAGGCCTCTGCCCGCGTCATGCGGGAAATGGCGACGTTCGCCGACGCTGGCATCGGGACAGAGCCGGAACATGGCTGAATACCGCGTTGAGATTCCCGAGGACGACGAACTCGCCGCGGCGCTGTTGGCTGCGCTGGCCAGGCGTGGCACGGTGCAGCCGTTGACGCGAGGTCGGGGAACCGCCCTGGTGCTCGGTGGGGCTCGCTCCGGGAAGTCGTCCTGGGCGGAGTCGCAGTTCGTTGACCGGGAGAGCGTGCTGTACGTGGCCACCTCGCTGGTGCCCGAGGATGATCCTGAATGGGCGGGGCGGGTGGAGACGCATCGCAGCCGTCGCCCCGCTGGGTGGCGCACCGTCGAGACACTCGATGTTGCCGGCACGCTGCGAGAGGACGACGACACCCCCTTGCTGGTGGACTGTCTGGCCCTGTGGCTGGCGCGGGTGCTGGACGACGTCGACGCGTGGAACTCACCGGAGGAGCAGTGGCGCCCGGCGCTCGCGAGTCACGTTGACGAACTGGTTGCTGCGGTGCAGGACACGGTGCGCGACGTCGTGCTGGTCAGCAACGAAGTGGGCTCCGGGGTGGTGCCGGGCACGCCGTCGGGACGGCTGTACCGCGACGAACTCGGCCGGCTGAACGCCCGCATCGCGGCTGCCTGCGATGAGCTCTGGTTGTGCGTGGGTGGCGTCGCCCGCAGGTGGCGCTGAGCGTGGCCCCACGCCCGAATTCGCTGGTGGTGTCCCTCGGTTTGTTCACCACCATTCCCGTGCCACCGGTCGCGGCCATCGACCGTCGATTGGCCGGGCGCGCGATGGCAGCGTTTCCGCTGGTCGGTCTGCTCCTCGGGGTACTGGCGGGAGCGGCCGCGTTCGTGGTGGGCACGCTGGGCAGCCCGCTCCTGGGAGCCGTCGCCGGCCTCGCAACACTGGCCGGACTGACGGGTGCGCTCCACCTCGATGGTCTGGCCGACACCGCCGACGGGCTCGGCTCCCGCAAGCCCGCGGACCAGGCGCTGGAGATCATGCGCCGCTCCGACATCGGACCCATGGGCGTCATCTCGCTGCTGTTCGT
>JAUNVL010000036.1:8075-10915 GCA_030537675.1 Propionibacteriaceae bacterium
AGATCATGCGCCGCTCCGACATCGGACCCATGGGCGTCATCTCGCTGCTGTTCGTCCTCTTGGCGGACGTCGCCGCCATCACCCGACTGACGGCCGAGGCCCCGCTGGCAGCACCGCTGGCGCTGGTGTGTGCCGCGATACTCGGACGGGTGGCCGTGGTGGCAGCCACCACCCCGTCGAGCACCGGCGCCCGGAGCGCAGGCTTCGGGGCGCTGTTCTACGGCGTGACGTCCACCGCAACCGCAACACTGTGGGGCATCGCGGGCCTCGCAACCGCGGTTGCCGTCGGTTGGGTCGTAGCAGGCCTCTCGGGGGCAGCGGTCTTTGGTGTTGCAGCGCTCGTGTCTATGGCCGTCGGTTGGTGGTGGCGCCGACACCTGTCGCGACGTCTAGGCGGCATGACGGGCGACGCCTTCGGCTCCATCATCGAAGTGGTGATGGCTGCTTTCCTGGTCGCTGCAACGCTCGGTTTCGGGATCGTCACGCTCGCCTGACGTCACTCGGGATTTCCCTGACCCGCCAGGATTGGTGCCGGCGGCGCAGTCGTCGGCGACGTGGGGCCACCCGCATGACCAGCGCTGCGTAGTCGCTTGGGTCGAGCAGTGGCATCTGCTGTGAACTCGGAGCCGGGTGGGTACGGTGTCGGGATGGTCAGCATCTGGAGAACACCTTTTTCTCGCGACTTCCCTTCTCAACAGACATTTCACTGGCGTCCGTCGCGAGCAGTGTGGCGGGGCGTGTGCAGCCTTCTCCTGGTTGGGCTGGTGGGCGTGACCGCGTGTTCACCAGCCACTGACGCCGGCACTTCCGAGAACACCACCGAAGCTGTGACCAGCAACAAGGGCAGCGAACCTGCTGTCACGCTGTCCGAGTCGGCCGTCGGTGCCCAGGCCTCGTGGGTGATCAGCATTCTGAATGGCTCCGCTCCCGTCGAGGAGGCTGAGATCACAGAACACCTGGCCGACGTCATGTTCGAGGAGTTGAGCGTGGATGACTTCGTCGAGGTGTTCGAACAACTTCGGACGGACCAGCCCTGGACAGTGGCAAAAGTGGAGGAGACCGGGGACAAAGCTGTCGTCGGACTGCGGGGAGGAAGTGGCACCGGTCTCGACATGAGTCTTTCGTTGGATCCTGCGGGACAGATCAACGGTTTGTTCTTTGCTCCCGCCTCGGACCGCACCCCGTCGACAAGCTGGGAACAGGTGGAGAACGCGGTTCAGGCGTTGCCTGCGAGTACCACCCTGAGCGTCACGCAAGGCACCGATTCCGCCGAAACAGTGCTGATGGTGGGCGACGGCGCGGCCCAACCCATCGGTTCCACCTTCAAGCTCTACGTCCTGGGAGCGGTGGTCGAGGCGGTCGAGGCGGGCGTGCTGGACTGGGAGACCTCCCTGACTCTCACCGAGGACCTGCGCAGCCTGCCGTCCGGGAAACTGCAGGAGGAGCCTGCGGGCACGGAAGTAAGCGTGCGTGAGGCGGCCGAGCTGATGATCTCGATCAGCGACAACACTGCCACCGACATGCTGATGGACGCCGTCGGGCGAGACGCCGTGGAGAATGAACAGGTAAAACTTGGACACCATGACCCTGCTCTGAACATTCCGTTCCTCACCACGCGGGAGCTGTTCCAACTCGGCTGGGGAGAAGGGACGAAGGTCGGTGCACGCTGGGCATCGGCCACGGTGGATGAGCGCCGCGAAATTCTGGAACAGCTCCCCGACGGCACTGTGGATGTCGCGCCGGAGGCCGTCACCGATCCGGTCTGGCAGCACGGCCTCGACTGGTTCGCCACGGGTGCGGATCTGCGAGCCGCGCATCTGGGACTGCAGAAGCTGGCCACAACCGAAGCGGGCGCCCCCGTGCGTGAGATCCTCGCGATCAACCCCGGCGTTGGCCTGTCGATCGGCGATGAATGGGCCTACGTGGGGTTCAAAGGTGGCTCCTCCGTCGGGGAGCTGGCAGGCTCCTGGTATGTCGAGCGGGCCGACGGGGAATCGTTCACCTTGAGCATCCAGGCGGCGTCGCAGGACCCAGCCGACCTCACCGACACGCAGGCGTACTTCGGTCAGATCGAGGACGCGCTCGTTCTGCTCGCTGATCACTGAGCACTACTTCGGCATGGTCGCTCCGTGCCGACGCATTGTCAGACAACCCCACCGTTTGGAGCTCTTCGGCCATGACCACCGTGACACAACCTCGCACGCGTCGACCGTGGCACCTGTGGCTCGTTGCCATCGCGATGTTTGCCCTTTATCTCATCGGGGCGTCTGACTACATCCTGGTTCTGGCCGGCGACACTGATTACATTGCCGGCAACTTCGGTCAGCCGGGAGTGGACTACTTCGAGGGTTACCCGGTGGTACTGCGAGCGATCTGGACTGTCAATATCGTTGTCGGGCTACTTGCCCCGCTGCTCTTGGTGGCCCGAAGCCGCTGGTCTGCGCAAGCGGCCGTCGTCGCGACAATTGCCCAAGTGATTCTCTTGGTGGTGACATTTGCGACTCGTGGCCGTTGGGAGGCGTTGGGTGTCCAGGCGTCGCTGACCGACATCGGAGTCGGTGTGGTCACGGCAGCCCTCGCAGGCTACTGCTACTGGATGCATCGCCGTGGAGTCCTCAGCTGAGACCGGCACCTTGGCCGTCGCAGGGTATCCCCGCGACGGTGTCCGCTCCATGACAGAAGGTGTCGCGGTTGCGACGGTATATGTCAATCGTGTTGGGGCGCCCACACTCCGCTCGCAAGGTCGAGCCGTCCCACACGCTCCAACGCCCCGGCGATGTCTCTTGTCTCGTAGCGCAGCAACGACAGTTCGCCCACGATCCACCGACCTGTGGGCAGTG
>JAUNVL010000036.1:11015-23672 GCA_030537675.1 Propionibacteriaceae bacterium
GTCTCGTAGCGCAGCAACGACAGTTCGCCCACGATCCACCGACCTGTGGGCAGTGGGGCGTCCAACCGTTCCAGCACCTCGTGGCGTCGCCACTGGCCCCGCCAGTGTCCCAGCGTCAAGTGGGGCAGGTACGGCATTCCGTGTGCCGCGCCGACGCCGTCGTCCAGCACGCGATGGGCCTCGGCGAGCCATGGCGACTCAACGGCCAGGTACGGCACCATCGGGAAGGTGCCCCAACCGGTGGCGCGCAGCTCCACCGCGCCGTCGACAAGTGGTCGGAGGCGGGTGAGGTCCGCCTGCAGTTGCTCGTCGTCGTACCCGGTCAGCCCCTCCTGGGCGGCCAGCCCCGCGAAAGCGACGGTGACGTGGGGCTGCCGCTCATAGCGGGGCAGCACGAGGCCGTCGAGCCGTGCGCGAGCCTCCGCGACCGCTTCCCTCACATCAGGCCCATCAAGCTCCAGCGCCCACACCAGCGCGTGGGAGCGGCCACCGTGCCACTCCGGGAAGTCCCGGTCCTGGCAGGCGATGGTGTGGGTGAAGGGCACGGGCGTCAGCGCTGGATCTCGCCGGTCAGCTCGGCCATCTTGTGGACGTGGATGTGCACCTGTTCCCAGACGCGCGGGTCGTCGATGGTCCGGAAGTGGCCGCGGTTCTCGAGCGTCACGTTGGTGGCGCCGTCGAGGTGTGAACCGCCGGGGATCATCTGGTCCCACTCGGGGGCCAGCGAGGCGATGCGGGTGTTGACGTCGCGCTCCTCGGCCAGGCGGGTCAACGCCTGGTTGGTGGGGAAGAACAGCCCCAGCGGTGTGTGCTGCACGAGCGGCAACCGCTGGAACGGGCCGCCCAGCGTCGAGCCGGCGAAGGGTGTGGCCACGGCAACGAGTGCGATGGCGGCGTCGCCGAGCCGCGGGTCGAGCAGCAACGCCTTCCCGATCAACCCGCCCTTGGAGTGGGCCACGAAGACGGCGCCGTGGATGTCCTGCTCGCTCAGGACGGCGATGCAACGCTCCACGGATTCGTCGATGGTGGAGATGTTCCAGCCCAGGGTGTCGACGACGTGGACGGGATGCCCCTTCGACGCGAGGAATCCACCCAGCGGGGCGAGGTAGGTGGAACTCTCGAGGATTCCGGGCAGCAGGACCACGGGGATGGGTGCGCAGTCAGAGGGCCCGAGCGCGAAGACCGGCGGGCTGTCGCCGCGCGCCCGGAGGGCGGCAAGTTGCGCGAGTGCGGCGTGCGTCAGGTCGAGTGCGACGTCGAACGGCCAGCGGATCAGGCTCGTCAGTCGCCGCACGGCGGCAACCCCGGGGCCAGTGGGTGTCCAGCCAGGCGCATGGCCGCGTGTGCCACCGCGACGGGTGCGGTGTGGATCATCTCGTGGGCTTCGCCGTCGATGATGACCACGTCGATGCCGTCGCGGACTTCTGCCAGTCTGTGGCACCAGTCGGGTGGTGCGATGCGGTCCTCGCTGCCACCCACCACCACGACGGGGACGTCGGAGCCCTTCAGGTGCTCACCGATGCGGTAGCGCAGCATGGGGAAGTAGTTGCTGAGCAGCCAGCGGGGGGTGGTGCGCGTGAAGCCGACGATCGAGTCCCATGCCGAGGAGGGCGGCTCCTTGACGGCGGACTGGATGAAGCGCCAGAGCAGGAGCCAGGGGCCGCGTTCGCGGTCGTTCACGACGGGGGCCGCCAACACCGCGCCGAGAGCCAGGCCGGGAGCCCGTTCCAGGGCTTCGACGGTCACCTGCGTGCCCATGGAATGCCCCACGAGCACGGGGTCCTTGACGTCGAGCTCGCGGATGGTGGCGTTGACCACGTGCGCGAAGCCGGTGATCCGGGGCGATTTGTCGGGATCGTGGGTGTCGCCGAAGCCGGGCAGGTCGAGCACCAGCACGCGGCCGTACTTGCTGAGTTCCGTCGCCAACGGCCCGAAGTAGCGCGACGACACCCCGAAGCCGTGGATCAGGACGAACGCGGGGCCGGTGACGACGTCGGACTCGTACACGCGCACATCCATGCCTCGAACGCAGAGGGCGATCTCGGTGAATCCGGGCAGGTGTTGGATGGCGGGCATCTCGCAATCGTTGCACACGGGTGAAACGGCGTCACACGTCGCTCAGGTGGGGCCGCGGTATCCGAATTCGAGCAGCAACTGCCTCAGCCTTCGTGCGGGGGACGTGTCGCCCAACTGCTCCTCGACCAGTTGTTCGTAGGCAGCGCTCAACCGGGTGGCTGATTGGAGGGTGCGGTCATCGACAGCGTCCTGGAACCGTGGGTCCAGGGTGAACGGTTCGTCGGATCCGGACAGTCCCACCATGACGTCCAAGAAGATCTCGAGTTTTCTTCCCGCGACGACGTGGTCCGGCGTCGCGTCGGTTGTGCTGAAGGGGACGATGTCGAAGTCGTTGCCCCAGACGGCCGCGTGGATGCCGCCGTCTCCCAGGACCAGCGCGGTGCCGCTCCTTGCAGGTGTGGTTCCGGAGCGTTTCGGTTCAGGCCGGATCCCGCGCACCTCGTGCACGATCTCGTGGAAATGGTCATCGCTCAGTCCGAATCCCACGAACAGCAGGTGCTTGGTCATCAGCAGCGCCTTGGCCAGCGACGCCAACCCACGCTGCCGCACCGCGAAGTCCAGGTACTGCGAGCGGGTCAGGATGATGGACTTCGGGCGTCCGACGTCGCCGTGCAGTTTGAGCAGCCAGGGTTCGGACGGCTTGAGCGAGTCCCACGGCAGCACGCGGAGCGGTTTCGTCGTGTCGTGCCAGGCATCACTCCAGGCAGCCTCGTAGAGCCGGTCGTAATTCAGGGTCACGGCAGAGGTGCCCGGGAGGTTGGCCAGCAGGGCGGGGGCGAGGCCGTAGCGGTCGCTGCGGACCAATCGCGCGACTTCCTTGGTGAACCGCGCCGGGTTGGGGTACTTGCTCTCCAGGATGGTGGCGATGTCCAGGGAACCCAGGTCCTTCAGCCAGCCGTCGGGAATCTCCTTGCCGGTGATCTGCAGCTTCTGGAGCAACTCGGCCCACGTGGGGAGGCCGGCGGTTGCCGAGACGCCGGCGCCCATGAATGGCACCAGGTCGCCCTTGCGTGTGTGCTCTGCGAGGGTCACGGCACGGTCCCACAGTGCGGTCTCCAGCGGGCGTTGGGACTTCCACTGGGCACGCCGGATGTGCTGCGCCAGTGCGTAGTCGACCCTCTTCCACAGACACACCACCACGTCGACGCCCTCTTCATGGGCGACGAGGTCAGCGGTTCGGAGGATGCCCGCGATGACATCAGCCCGCCGACGGTTTGCTCCGCCGCCGCTCACGCCGAAAGCGGGGGTGGCGATCAGAGGCAGCCGTCCATCGTTGCGGCGCGCTCGAGCGGCTTCGGCCGCCATGCGAAGGCCGGCCTCCAGCCTCTCCTGCAGGTCCGAGAAGTCGCGTGCCCCGCGTGGCGGCACGGCGGTCAGCACCCGCAATGGTCCCTGCGGCCCGTCGGGCAGGGGGCCCTGAGGGCTCTCGGGCCACGGAGCGGCCAGCACAGTGCCGGCACGAAAGGCCTGGAGCGAATCGGCTGCTCGCAACACCTCCACTTCGTGGTCTGCTATTTCCCACTTCGGTGTGATGCTCAGGTACCGGTCAGTGGGCAGCAGCCAGGCATCCACCTGAAGGTGGTTGATGTTGGCCACCGTCACGAAGACGTGGCCGCGCGGCCTGCCGCTGGGGGGTGTCATGGAGTCATGTTTCCACACGTGCTGCTGGAGGAACAGGGGTGCTTCTGGGGCGGGGGTGGCTGGAGCGCCACCTCAACTCCTCTGACGGTCATCCTTCGCGACGCTCCACGCCTGCTTCAGCAGCCACACCTGCAGCGGGAGTCGCGCCCATGCCAGGGTTTGCAGGGGCCACGGCTTGTCCCGCCAGTTCGCCACCATCTGCATGTTCCCCGGCCACACGGCGGCGTACAGTCCCGCGGTCAGCAGCCCGCCGAGCCGACGTGTGCGGGGGACAGCCATCAACGCGGCAGTGGCCAATTCCACCACCCCTGAGGCGTGGGTCCACGTCCGTGGCTTGCCGGGAAGCCAGCGGGGGATCAGGCCGTCGAAGGGTTCCGGCTTCACGAAGTGCATCACTCCCGCCACCGCATTCACCCCTGCCAGGGTGTAGGCCGTCCGATTGCTCGACGTCTGTTCCTTACTCATCATGCTGACTCCTTCGTGTGGCGGTGGGTTCCCGCAGGGCTTGTCACGGCGTGGGGAATCCGCCGTTGACGTTGAGTGTCTCGCCCACCACGTAGCTCGATTCCGGGGAGGCGAGAAAAACGTATGCCGGCGCCACCTCGGTGGGTTGCCCCGCGCGTCCCATCGGGGAGTTGTGCCCAAAAGTGGGAAGGTCCTTCTCGGGGACGGCTCCCGAAAATGTCAACGTCGTGAAGATTGGGCCGGGCGCCACGCAGTTCACCCGAATGCCGCGGGGTGCGAGCTGCTGGGCCAGCCCCTTGGTGAAGTTGTTGATGGCACCTTTGGTGGACGCGTAGTCGAGCGCCGAGATCACTGGCGTGTACGCCTGCCTCGACGTGGTGTTGATGATGCTGGAGCCCGCGGACAGATGTGGCAGCGCAGCTCTGGTCACCCGGTACATGCCGATGATGTTGAGGGTGAACGTCGCGGTGAACTGTTCGTCGCTGAGGTCCTCCAGGGAGTCGCAGGCCACCTGCATGCCCGCATTGTTCACGAGGATGTCGATGCCACCCAGCCCGTCGACGGCGCGCTGTGGCAGTTCTTCGCACGTTCGACGATCGCTCAGGTCGCCGGGCAGCAGCACGGCTTTGCGCCCGGCCGCCTCGATGACGCCCTTGATCCACTGTGCGTTCTCGTCCTCACCGGGCAGGTAGTTGACGGCGACGTCGGCGCCCTCACGGGCGAAGGCGATGGCAACGGCTGCCCCGATGCCGGAGTTGCCGCCCGTGATGAGTGCCTTGCGTCCCGTGAGACGGCCGGTGCCTCGATAGGTGAACTCTCCGCAATCGATCTGGGCACCCACTTCTTGGGCGCCCTCGCTCCCGGGTGGTTGTGAACCCTCGCCGGGCGGTACGTCGAAACGGGTCACCGGATTCTGGAAAGCCAACTGGTCCAGCGGCGTGGGGCCGCCGGAAGCGCGGGCTGCGGGGTTCTCCTCGGTGTCCATGGGGGACTCCTGTCTCGATGCGACGTCGTGGGCGGATGGCAGCAGCGAGGGATGTCATTGCCGCTTGATCTGAGTCACCGTACTCGCCTGCGGGTCGGAACGAAGGAAGAGAGTTCACCCGAAAGATGCCTGTTGCTTTGCCATGGATCCAACAAGTGAACTCTTTCGCTCTTAGAATGAAAGCTGGTTGGCGTTCGGCCATCCATCGGAAGGAGCAACATCGTGATCAGTACCTTGTCCGGCATGGGCGTACGCAGTGAGCACGCCTACATCGGTGGATTCGCCTCCATCGGCCTCAGTGTCCTGTCCTACTTCGCATCCCGCAAGATTTCCAGGAAGGACTCCGACAACAAGGCACAGTCTGACCGCTGGGGTCTTTTTGTCGGCCAGTGGGCACCGACGTTCTTCGCTCTGGGCATCGCCCTGAAGCTGGAAGAGCACGACCCCAGCTGATCGACGTCGAAGGGGCCTGAGCGGGTCTCTGCAACGTGGGTG
This sequence comes from Propionibacteriaceae bacterium, assembly GCA_030537675.1. GTDB lineage: Bacteria > Actinomycetota > Actinomycetes > Propionibacteriales > Propionibacteriaceae > Arachnia. The sequence continues at coordinate 16,678 of JAUNVL010000036.1, forward strand.
GGTGCTTCGGCACCCGCCCATTTTTGTGTCCACCCCTGGTACGAAGTCAGTGGGCATGGGGGCCACCGCCGGAGCCCGACTTCCTGGGAAGGACGGCCTTTCGATGTCGAGAGCCCTGCTGGTGCGCTGCGCGGAATAGATGCCCGGACGATCTCTCTTTGGCATGCCGGCCAGCGTGAATCTGGTCTGGGAAATACCGGTTGGCTAGGCGGTAAAACTCTCACAGAGCGTATGGGCGTTCGGGTCGGTCGCGAGCACCCAACTACTGCGGTTAACATCTGTTATTGACGTCACAAAAAGATGGCGATATACGTGAGGACCCCCCCATAGTCCTCCGATAGTGGATGGCCAAGCCAGAGGGATAAATGACCACCCAAATTTCGAGCGATCATGCACGCCGGGCGATCGACGAGTCTCCTGTGACGGTGCTTTCCGACGATCGCGTCGTCCCGACTTCGCCGCCGATCGTGCATCCCATCCCGGGCCGCGTTTCCTTCGCCCTCGCGACGGGGGCGACTGTCGTGACCGTACTGTCATGGCTGGCCTACGTCGTCCATACGATCCGTATCAACGCCACCGTTGCGGACGCGCGCACCATGACGCTTGTGGTGGTGGCGCTGCTGAGCGTCAGCGCGTTGGCGTTCTCGGCTCTCAACTACCTCGTGGCACGACGAGGAGCCCTCGTTCGGTTCCGTGAACACCAGCGCGTGCCCCGCGGCGAACTCGACGAGCACTTCGCGCGGCACCCCGGAAGCATGACCGTGTTGGTGCCGTCGTACGCAGAGGAGCCGAGGGTGGTGCGGAGTACCCTCTGGTCGGCAGTACTGCAAGAGTTCCCGAATCTACGCGTTGTCCTCCTTCTTGACGACCCCCCGTGGCCTCTCGACGGTGATGTCGCTGCGCGTCTGGCTGCGACCCGCAATCTCGCCATTGAGGTTGAGTCCGAACTCGCAGTACCGCGTGCATGGTTCGAAGCGGCTCTGGAGTCCTTCAACGAAGCGGACGGGCTCCCGACCACATCGGACGTTCTCATCCTTGCTGAGGTGTACGACGACGCAGTGGGATGGCTCGAGCGAATGGCGGCGCACGAACGCCGTGATGATCACACCGAGCATTTTTTCGTGAACGAGGTGATCCTCGGCTTGGCCACGGAACTTCGCCAGACAGCGAGCGCACTCCGGGCCACCGCCACTGCGGGCGAATTACCGTCGAGTCGCCGGTTGCGGCAGTTGTACACCCGACTCGTGCACATCTTCAGTGCCGATGTATCCGTGTTTGAGCGGAAGAAGTACCTCTCGCTTTCACACGAAGCCAACAAGGCCATGAACCTCAACTCCTACATCTCCCTCATGGGGGGAGAGTGGATGGAGGAGGCAGTACCGGGCGGCGTGGTGCTGAGACCGGCCCTTCCAGGGTACGAGCCCGACCTCGTAGTCCCTGACACGGACTACGTCCTCACCCTTGACGCGGACTCGATGCTCCTGCGGGAGTACTGCGTCAGGCTGGTCCACCACCTCGAACAGCCGGGCAACGAACGTATAGCGATAGCCCAGACGCCCTACTGTGCGTATCCAGGAGCGCCCACCTCACTCGAGCGGATGGCTGGGGCGACCACCGACTTGCAGCACATCCAGCATCAGGGCAAGTCCCACTTCGGTGCCACCTACTGGGTGGGGGCGAACGCGGTGATCCGACGGCAGGCGTTGAAAGACATCGCTCAGGTGCATACCGAAGGCGGCTTCCCAGTACGCACTTATATTCAGGACCGCACGGTCATTGAGGATACGGAGTCATCCGTGGACCTCAGGGCGCTCGGCTGGACCCTCATCAATTATCCAGAGCGCCTGAGTTTCTCGGCGACGCCACCGGATTTCGGCTCCCTGGTTGTGCAGCGTCGCCGTTGGGCCAATGGCGGGCTCATCATTCTGCCAAAGCTGCTGGCGACAGCCTGGAGAGGGCTGAGGTCCGGAAACCGAATGCCTTTCGGCGAGTTCATCCTCCGCCTTGATTACCTCGGTTCCATCACGTGGGGGACGCTCGGGCTTGTCATTCTCTTGGTGCTACCAGATGCCGCCTCCGTCCTCAGTCCGCTCGCGCTGCTCACCGCGGTGCCGTACTTCGCAGCCATGGCATCTGACCTTCATTACAGCGGTCACCGCCGTCGGGACGTGCTCTGGATTTACGGTCTCAACATGGTCATGTTGCCCGTGAATGCTGCTGGCGTGCTGAAGTCGCTGGAGCAGGCGGTGAGACACCGCAAGATCCCCTTCCAGCGCACACCCAAGGTCCGTGACCGTACAGCGGCCCCCGCGCTTTTCGTCCTCCTCCCGTACGCGGTCGTCGGCGCCTTCTTGTTTGCTGTCATTGAGCACTCCACTCAGGGCACGTGGGGTGGCCTCGCGTTCGCGAGCGTGAGCGGGGCGCTCACCCTCGTTGGTGCGTTGGCATTCATCGGAGTGCGGGACACGCTGGAAGACGTTCGGTTGGGGGTCTCGGACCGGGCAAGGACGGTTAAAGCCGCGTTGAGCGGGCGTGTGGCGCAGCAGGACTCGCCATCGTCGTTGTCTCGACCAGCCGCTGACGGTGCGGCCTACCTGTACTTTGGCGAATTCCACGAGGCCGTCACGGCACCTGCAATCATCGGGACCGACATTGTGAGCGACGGAGCCTCACAGTAGAACCGGTGCGACGTGACGATCATGGGTGAGGCTTCGGCTGAGAAGCGGTGCCCATCCCGCTACGTGAGCTGCTGAAGGTTGAGTTTTCCGATGGCAGCGGATGGGGCCGGCCGCTTGGGATCCGGCCCTGTCCGGGTGCTTTTCCTCAGCCTTCCGCGGCGCTGTGGAACGCCGTCTCCTCGATCGCCTTTGCGTAGGCTGCCTGACCAGCTGCGCTCGGATGCAGGCTGGAGGGATTGGGGTAGCCATCGGGAAAGAAACTGGGCGGGAAGATGAAGCTGTTCATTCCGTCACAGAGGCCATGACCGGCGAACTCGCCCGTCACGTCGACGTACTCAACTTCAAGTGCTGTGGCTGTATTTGCGATCACTCCGTTGAGTAAACCTATGCCGGCATCGGCCGCCCCCAGCGTCGTCGCGTCGTACCCTGGCAGCGCTGGGCACGCATTGTTCTTGGGTTGGAACAGCAGGGGGTAGCCGGTCACATAGATCTCGGCCTCGGGCGCCCTCATCTGGAGTTGCATCAGCAGGGCACCCAGGTCGTCTGGGAGAGCCGACAGCGCCGCCAGAGCATTGTTGAGCGCGACACTGCAGGCCTCCGTCGGACTGGCGCATGCCAGAGCGACCTTGGCGAACCCGATGTCGTTGCCGCCGACGGTGACCGTGATTTGCTGGGTCGTCGGTAGAACGCCCTGGACCTGGTTGGTCATGACCGACTTGGTGGTTGCACCGCTCTCGGCCAGGAAGGTGACCTTGTTGTCTCTTCCGGCGAGCAGAACGGGGTAGGCGTCGGCGGAGCGGCCAGTGGTGCCTGCGTGCTTCAGTGGCGTGTTCCCAACCCCGGCGGCGTAGGAGTCGCCGACGGCCGCGAACCGGCCACGATTCGGTGTGAGTGGGCCAGCGGATGCAGGGACGGCGGCGGTGAAGATGAGTGTGAGGGCGGCAGCACTGGTCAGCAGTGCCTTGGTGAATCGATTCATGGAAATGCCTTTCGCGGCAAGAGCGGAGCCCCTGTGCAGGGTGGGGTGGCCGTGACGGAATCCCGAGTGACTGTGATGTGGGCGGCATCCCGACTTGCGAGAAATCATTTGGTCTTGATATTAGCGTCTGTGGTCGCGTGCGGCCAGCTTTCGGTCGGAAACGGTTGCCGGCGATTCTGCCGGCTCCAGAAAGTGTGCATTTTTGATTGACAGGAGAAGGGTCGCGTTGGTCCGACCTTCATCAGGGGCACCACCACCGTTGCGCTGTGACGTCGTTCGGCATGAACGTGACGTGCGCCGGCACCAGCGGTGTCTACCGCATCGACACTGCCGACGATCTGGAGTGGCTGAGCGGGTTCATCGACTGATCTCGTTGTGACTGAGGGCCGGGACCCCGACGTGAGGCCCGGCGCCAAGGAGCGCGAATTCCCGCGTGGTAGCGTGCAGCGTTCTGCTCGGGGCGCTCCGTGGCGTCGACAGGGGGATCCGTGGAGGTCGGCATCGTGGTGGAAAATCGGTTCTCGGGCTCCGGCCCTCGCATCGTTGTGTGGTTCTCGGCCCCGCTGATCCACCAGGAACGCTGAGTTATGCGCCGTCTGTTGTCGCACTTCGGCTGGCCAGAGCGCGCTGCCGTGCTGCTCCTCATGGTGTGGGTCGTCTGGGCAGGCGTCGCGACCGCGCTCGTGGGCCGCATCCTGCTACCCACTTCGCCCTACGTCGTTGCACCAGTCGCGCTCGCAGTGGGGGTTGTCCTGGGGCGGCTCGTCGCCCCACAGGCTTCACATCGGGCCACCGGTCTGACCCTGCTCGCGTTGTCCGCACTCGTCCTTCTCCCCGTGCTGGGAAGCTACGGAGCAGCCAAAGCCCCGCTGTTCTACGCCAACGCCAACGCTGCCCTCGCGGTGCAACTCATGGCTCTGTGCGGCCTCGTCATGGTGCGCACCACAGGGCGTCAGCGAGCGATGGTGGCCGTGGGGGCTGTGCTGGCCCTGGCCGCCGTGGCGGCCAATTACTCAAAGGCAGGGTTCGCGGTAGCCGTCCCAGCGTTCGTTGTCGTCGTCGCGACGGCGTGGTGGCCCGCCCGCCGCCGTTGGGTACCGATCGTGGCTGCGTTCGTCGGTCTCATCACGGTGACGTCCGCCGCGATGACCATCGCTGCACTGGCAAGGCATGAAGGTTGGCCAGAGTGGGCGCTGATAGCTTTCGACCCGGCTCGCCAGACCATGTGGCAGGACGCAATCGGGCTGTGGGAGCGTCATCCGGTGCTCGGGGCTGGCACTGGGACCTTTCAGCAGGTGAGCCGCCTCGGCTACGACGCTGACACAGCCGCCGCTCACTCCTCGGTGCTGCAGATCGGCGCCGAGACCGGATGGGTGGGTGTGGCGCTGTTCGCGGGGATTGTCATCGCCGGCCTGGCGTGGGCCTGCCGGGGCACCCCGGAGAATGCCGTGATCGGGGTGGCTGCGTGGAGCGCACTGCTGGTTCACTCCTTCGCAGACCACCTGCTCGAGTTTGTTCCTGTCATGCTCGCGGCCGGCTTGGTTCTCGGCTGGTCCGGATCCCAGCCACGTGCATCAGCTCTACTCGACGTCTCCGTGGAGCAGAGTCCAGCCACTCGGTGACGGGCTGAAGGCGCATGCGACGGGTGAGCCCACAAGTCTCATTGGTCGTCTTATTGCGTGCGTGGGAAGGCTCCAGATGGAGCCGATCCGCCCCGGTCTGCGTTTGGAGCGGGGCCGACCAAGCTCCTCCGCGGGATACCCTTGCAACCATTGTCCACATCCCACGGAGTCCCCATGTCTCATGACAACGAGAACGGCCCGCTCGGCCCCAGCTTTGAGGAGCCAGCCGGTGTGTCACCGTCTGCAGATGACCTCACCGAGCCGCTCGGGGGGTCAGGGTGGCAATCGGGCGAATGGACCGAGGCACCCATGCGTCGATCACCCAAAGCCGAGGAGATGACGCTTCCTGTCGTTGATCTCTATCGGCCGGCTGTGCCCGAGCCAGGCATGTCCTCGTATGGGGATGACCGCGGCCAGTGGAATCCTGGGTACGGACCGGTCCAGCAGCCCGGTCCCGCGCCGTATCCGTTGGTGCGGCCGTCCCAGCAGCCAGGCTGGGGGCCAGGTCCGTATGGAATGCCTCCACAGGAGCACCCGCAGGCAACCACCATCCTGGTGTTCGGTGCCGTCAGCATTGCGGTGCCCGTCCTGTCCTTCGTTGCGTGGTACATGGGCAACAAGGCCAGGGCGGAGATCGGTCGCGGCGCCCCGTACCCCTACGCAGGCAACCTGAAGACCGGCCACATCATCGGCAAGGTGATGGGCATACTCACCATCGTGGGCGCATCGCTGTACGCCCTGTTTCTCGTCTTCTACGTGATCCTGATAGCGGGGCTGTTGGGCATGTGAGCCTGTGGCAGGCGCACGAAGAAGCCCCCCGACCATGCTGGCCGGGGGGCTTCATTCTTCCTGCTGGCGGAGGATACGAGATTCGAACTCGTGAGGGCTTGCACCCAACCCGCTTTCCAAGCGAGCGCCATAGGCCACTAGGCGAATCCTCCGTCGACAACGATACCCAAGAAGCGCCCGAGGGGCCAAATGACCGTTTGCGGACTCGAAGAAGGATCCGGCCGCAGCGCCGCTTCGGACTGGAACCTATAAGCTCGGCGGACACGAAGGATGGCAAAGCAGTGGGAGGGGGCCAGCGGTGAATCCACCACACGGACACGAGACTGGCGAGGCCAAAGGTCTTCATCTCAGCCCCTTGGCCATGGCGATCCAGAGGCGTCTCGGCGAAGCTTTCAGCCCCCATGACGCGTCGCTGCGAGTAAATTCCTCCCGCCCCTTCGGTGCAGCGAATGACGTTCTTCCGGCCGAGGTGGCTCTGTGTTGCACGAAGTGAACGACGAGCGCCGCGTAGGCGTGTGGCGGCGTCTCTACCGCTCGCCTTGGTTCAATCTTCTGGTTGCAGTTGTCGTCCTCGCTCTCGTTCAGGGATTCCTGGTCAAGGTCTACCAGGTGCCGAGCGGTTCGATGGAGCCCACGCTGCAGGTGGGGGATCGGATGCTCGTCAACCGGCTCGCGTACGTCGGCGATGGGCCTGAACCGGGTGACGTCGTGGTTTTCGCTGAGCCGGACGACTGGCGGCCATCGGGGCCCGTTGAACGCGGTCTCGTGCGCACGGTTATCGGGTGGGTGGGTACCATCACTGGGATTGGACCGAGCAACACGACGGCTCTGGTCAAGCGAGTGATAGCCGGCCCTGGGCAGACGCTGAGCTGCTGCGACGACGAAGGGCAGTCGCTGCTCGACGACGTCGTCCTGTCATCACCCGAG
>JAUNVL010000037.1 GCA_030537675.1 Propionibacteriaceae bacterium
TCCAGGTCCTCGAAGTCGTCCAAGTCCTCCGGTTCAGCCGGACAGAGTGACGCGGCCACCTCCACGGTCTCCGCCGCCGACATCGCAGCTGTCTCCTCCGGCGGAGGATCGAAGCCACTGAAGTCCGGTTACCGCATCGGTGCCAGGTTCGGAGCTACCGGATCGTGGTCACGTCATCACACCGGTCAGGACTTCCCCGCCGCAGTCGGCACCCCCATCTACGCGGTTGCCTCGGGAATCGTGCTGAGCCCCACCGCGGGTGGCTGGGCCGGCACCAACGTCGTCATCTCCCACGGCAACGGCGGCTCCACTCTGTATGCACACATGTCGAGCCGCACGGTCAGCACCGGCCAGGCGGTCAAGGCCGGCCAGCTCATCGGCTACGTCGGTCTCACCGGGCGCACGTTCGGTGCCCACCTCCACATGGAGTACTACAAGCCCGGCGTCACCCCCGGCAAGGTCTACTCGGCCTCCGACCCCATGGCCTTCATCCGCAGCCTGGGCGTCAGCATCTGACACACGGGGGCGCCGCCCCCGTGGACCCCCACCCAACACACGGGGGCTCCGCCCCCGTGGATCCCCACCCAACGCACGTACACACCACGACAGCCAACGAAAAGGGCCGGTTCCCCCAGGGAACCGGCCCTTCGTCGTTGTCGCATCCTGTGGAGGGCGCACCCACCCGGGGACAACTCCTAGAGCTTCTCCATGGGTGCGTGCCGCAGGCTGAGCCGTTTGGTTCCCGAGGACCCGAAGTCGACGTCCGCCTTGGTGGCATCGCCTGATCCATGCACCGCCACCACCTCGCCCATCCCGAAGGTGGCGTGCAGCACACGGTCGCCGGGCACCACGTGCGGCACCGTCTTGATGGGGGCACGTCCGGATCCGAAGCTGGCCATGCTGGTGCTGGTCTCGCGGTTCCGCGTCGCGGAGCTGCTGGCCCAGGTGGTGATGTCCTCCCCGGTGCGGCGCCAGTCGAGCACGTGCTCGGGTATTTCGCCCAGGAAACGGGAACCCGGGTTGTACCGCGGCTGCCCGAACGTCACCCGTACCGCTGCCCGGCTGAGGTGCAGCAGCTTTCTGGCGCGCGTAATGCCCACGTAGGCGAGGCGACGCTCCTCCTCCAGTTCGTTGAAGTTCTCGAAGGCACGCATGTGGGGGAACACCCCCTCCTCCAGCCCGGTGAGGAACACGGTGTCGAACTCCAACCCCTTGGCGGTGTGCAGCGTCATGAGCGTCACGACCCCGCCGTCGCCATCCTTGTTCGGCACCTGGTCGGAATCCGCCACGAGCGCGACGCGTTCCAGGAATGCTGCGAGCGAGTCGTCGGGTTCCGGCATTCCCGTCACCAGGGGACTCTCGATTTCGTCGAGGTCGATGGTGTTGGCGCTGGCCACGAACTCTGCCGCGACGCTGACCAGTTCCTCCAGGTTCTCCAGCCGCGTCTCGTCCTGGGGATCAGTGGATTTCTGCAACTCCGGGATGTAGCCGGACGCCTGCAGGACGGAGGTGAGCACTTCGTCGGCACTGCGGCCCTCCGCCACCATGATGCGGTGGGCATCCATCATGTCGGAGAAACCCTTGACCTGTTTCAGTGAACGCGAGGCCATGCCCGGCGCTTCCTCAACCCGCCGCATCGCGTCGGAGAAGGGAATGCGCTCGGCTGCGGCAAGCGCGGAGATGGCGCCCTCGGCCCGCTCGCCGATCCCCCGCTTCGGCACGTTGAGGATCCGGCGGACGGAGACGTCGTCGGCAGGATTGACGAGCGCCCTGAGGTACGCGATGGCGTCCCGGACCTCTCGCCGCTCGTAGAACCGGACTCCGCCCACCACCTTGTACGGCAGTCCCACCCGGATGAACACCTCTTCCAGTGCACGGGACTGTGCGTTGGTCCGATAGAACACGGCCACGTCGCCGTAGCGCGTCTTGCCCGCATCGGAGAGTTTGTCGATCTCGCTCGCGACGAACTGCGCCTCGTCGTGCTCGGTGTCGGCGACGTAGCCGACGATCAGTTCACCCTCACCCAGATCGGACCAGAGTCGCTTGTCGCGACGTCCCTGGTTGCGGGCGATCACGGCATTGGCTGCGGTCAGGACGTTCTGCGTCGAACGGTAGTTCTGGTCCAGCACGATCGTCTCAGCGCCGGGGTAGTCCGATTCAAAATCCATGATGTTGCGGATGGTCGCGCCACGGAAGGCGTAGATGGACTGGTCGGAGTCCCCCACCACCATCAACTCCGCAGGCTCAGCCACCGGTGTGCCCTCCACCGCTGGCGCCGTCGAGACGCCACAGAGTTCCCTCACCAGCGCATACTGCGCGTGGTTGGTGTCCTGGTACTCATCCACCAGCACGTGCCTGAACCGGCGGCGATACTTCTCACGAATGTCGGCGAACGACTGCAACAGGTGGACGGTGGTCATGATGAGGTCGTCGAAGTCCAGCGCGTTGGCGGCACGAAGCCTTCGCTGGTACTCGGCATAGGCCTCGGCGATCACGCGATGTCTCTGCCCCTCCGCATTCTGCATCGCGGACTCGAAGTCCACCAGGTCGTTCTTGTGGTTGCTGACGGCAGACATCACGGCCCGCACCGGGTACGCCTTGGGGTCGATCTCGAGATCCCGGCACACAAGCGACATCAGGCGTTTGGAATCGGCATCGTCGTAGATGGAGAAGCTCTTGGAGATCCCGAACCTGTCGATGTCGGTCCGCAGGATGCGGACACACGCGGAGTGGAACGTGGAGACCCACATCAGCTTCGCCCTGTTCCCGACGAGATGGACGACGCGCTCCCTCATCTCGGCCGCCGCCTTGTTGGTGAAGGTGATGGCCAGGATGGCTCCGGGGTGCACGTTGCGGTGGGCGACGAGGTACGCGATGCGGCGGGTCAGGACCCGCGTCTTCCCTGAGCCCGCACCGGCCACCACGAGCACGGGTGAACCTGCGTGCAGAACGGCCTTGCGCTGCGGCGGGTTGAGGTCATCGAGGAGTTCGTCCTCGCTGACGTCGCGGGCCGACGGCTTCACCGACGGCCGCTCCGTGTGGGTGGCGGCCCGAGGGCTTGCCTTCGGCTCGAAAACGGCGAAGAGGTCAGGAAACAGCGAGTCAGTCATATCGGCTCCCCAGCTTAGCGTCGGCCGGGGACGTCGCGGACACCCCGCTATGCTGACGCGCATGCACCGGGTCCTACGAACACTGCGGACGTGGCTCCAGAGACTCGGCATCGCGGTGCTCCTGGGGCAGGTCGTGGCGGTGATCACGCTGACCTCGGTGGAGAGCTACCGCAAAAAGCGACGTAAAGTCCGCCGGTTCCCGTACACCCCCGCCGATCCCATGGACGTGGGCCCCGACGAGGTCACGGTGTACAGCTACGGCGAGGATCTGTTCGCGCACATGCTGGAGGCCATCGACGGCGCGCAGGAGGTCATCCATTTCGAGACCTACATCTGGAAGGCCGACGAGGTGGGGCAGCGTTTCAAGGATGCCCTCGCACGCGCAGCCGACCGGGGGGTCCAGGTCAACGTCATCTGGGACGAGTTCGCCAACCTGGTGGTACCACGTCGCTTTCTGCGGATGCCGAAGAATCTCAACGTGATGCGTCACCCGGCCGTCCCCGTGCCGTGGAGTCCCAAATCCTGGGGACGTGACCACCGGAAGCTGATGGTGGTGGATCGCCGGATCGGGTTCATCGGCGGCTACAACATCGGCGCCCTGTATGCCACGGGCTGGCGCGACACCCACGCGCGCATCGTCGGTCCGGGTGTCAGTGAACTGGAGAACACGTTCATGGACTTCTGGAACCTCCACGTCAGGGGAAATCGACTGCAGAAGCTGCCCGACGACCTGCGCCGGAGCTGGGGATCCCGCCTGCGGGTGCAGAGCAACATGCCGAAGCTGCGGGTGTTCCCCATACGCAACATGTATCTGCAGGCCATCGACCGTGCCAGCGAACGCATCTGGCTCACCCACGCCTACCTGATCCCCGACGAGGACCTGGTCAACGGGTTGCGGGATGCGGTCTCCCGCGGCGTCGACGTCCGGATCATCGTCCCGGCCCAGTCGAACCACGTGGTGGCCGACTGGCTGTCGCGCGGGTACTACGACGAACTCCTGCGCTCCGGCATCCGTCTCTTCCTCTACCGCGGAGCCATGGTGCACTCCAAGACGGCCACCATCGACGGCGCATGGTCGACCATCGGCACCGCCAACCTGGACCGCCTGAGCCTGCGCGGGAACTACGAGGTCAACCTCGAGATCCTCGATGAGGATCTCGCACGGCAGATGGAGGAGATCTTCGCAGTGGACCAGCGCAACACCTACGAGCTCTCACTCGACGAGTGGCGAACCCGGTCCCTCGTGGCCAAGGGCACCGAGTTGCTCCTCAGTCCCTGGCGGCCAATGCTCTAGGAGCTCACCAGAAGACGGCGATGGCAGCGTTGGCCAGCGTCAGGGCGAAGATGGACCAGAAGGCACCGTCGGGGACGTTGCCCTTCTTCCGGTTCATCAGCACCAGCACCAGAATCACCACCAGCACCAAGAACTTGATGCCGAGCTTCATGTGGTTGACGTCACCATCGCCCATCTCCTGGAGACCCAACAGCACGACTCCGGTCACCACCTGGGTCAGTGCACCGTGGAACATCGCCGCGTTGACCACCCGCTTCGGCCCCTTCAGCTGGGTGAACGCGCCACCGAACAGGGCAGCGAACCCCACGAAGTGCAGCAGAACGAAGACGTTGTAGAAGATTTCCATGCTTTGAGGCTATCCAAAAGGGTGAAATTGGCCATATACCGAACATTGCCTGCGCGATCGCTGGGCGAGTCGCTCACTCCTGACCCCTGAGGGGTGCAGAATGATGCACATGGGTACAATTATTGGTTACATCGTTATCGGTCTCATTGGCGGCGCTCTTGCCAAGGCTATTCTTCCGGGTGAACAGGGTGGCGGCTGGCTCGCCACCATGGTGCTCGGCATCGTGGGCGCCCTCCTGGGTGGATTCATCGGCGGCGCACTGCTCGGCGTGAAGTACGACAAGATCTTCTCCATCGAAGGTCTGCTGTTCTCCGTGCTCGGCGCACTGCTCGTCCTGTTCATCTACGGCCTCGTGACCAAGAAGAAGGTCTGATCCGTCCGCACAACCACAAACGAGGGCCGTCCGCAGTCGCGGGCGGCCCTCGTTTCTTTGTCCAGGTCGATTGTGGACGGATCATGGCGGCGATTGCGCTCGGATCGACTCCGGCCCACGCCCTCAGACGAGGTGGCGGTCCGTGGCCCACTTCGTCAGTTGGTGTCGGTTGCTGAGCTGTAGCTTGCGCAGGACGCTGGAGACGTGGGTCTCCACGGTCTTGATGGAGATGAACAGTTCCCTCGCCACCTCCTTGTAGGAGTAACCGCGAGCAATCAGCTTCAGTACCTCGCGTTCCCTGGCGCTCAGTTTGTCGAGTTCCTCATCGATCGAGGCGATGTCGACGGAGCCCGAGAAGGCGTCCAGAACGAAGCCCGCGAGCCGGGGCGAGAACACGGCGTCACCCGAGGCGACGCGCTGCATGCCCTCCACCAGTTCGTCGGAGGAGATGGATTTCGTCACGTAACCGCGCGCGCCAGCCCGGATCACGCCGATGACGTCCTCCGCCGCATCCGACACGGAAAGGGCGAGGAATTTCACGTCCGGCGCCTTGGCCGTCACCTGTTTGATGACCTCGGCACCCCCACCGCCTGGTAGGTGCACGTCCAGCAGGACCACGTCTGGGAGCGTGCGACAGATGACCGCGACCGCGCTCGCCACGTCGTGACCCTCACCGACGATCCGGCACAGGGCTCCGATCTCATGCCGAACGCCAGCGCGAAACATCGCGTGGTCGTCCACCAGTACGACGGTCAGGTCCTGGACTGCAGACTCTGGCTGCTCGCTCATCGGCTCATCTCCAACATCACTTCCGTGCCCTCGCCCGGCGCGGTGCGAATTCGGGCGCTGCCCCCGTGGCGTTCCATACGCGCTCGAATGGAGTCTCTCACGCCCATCCGGTCCGGGCGAACCAAATCGGGATCAAAGCCCTTGCCGCGGTCCCGGACGAACAACTCCACCTTCTCCGCCGCGACTTCGGCGAACACGTCGATGCGGTCCGCGCCTGAATGTTTCGCCGCATTCGTCACGGCCTCACGGGACGCCTGCACCAGGGCCTGCAGGGATTCCGTCACATCCGTGTCACCCACGCACACCACCTCGACCGCCACGGGGAAATTCTCCTCGGTGTCACCACGGATCTCCTCGAGAGCGGCGGACAGGGTGCTGGTCTCGGATGAGCTGCCGTACAGCCAGGTACGCAGTTCCCGCTCCTGCCTGCGCGCCAGCAGCGACACCTGTGCAGGGTCAGTGGATGAGCGTTGGATGAGTGCCAGTGTTTGCAGGACCGAGTCATGCAGGTGCGCAGCCATGTCGGCCCGGGCCTCGGCCCGCATCCGGTCCTGCTCCACGAACCGCAACCGCCGACGCGTGCGGTACAGCCACGGTGCCGCCACCACCAGCAGTCCGGCGAGCAGCAGTGCAGCAGCGCCCAGTACTTGCGGCAGCTGGCCCATGCCCACCTGCGTCGCCAGGATCCAGCTCACGCCGATCCCCACCAGCAGCAGGCCGCCGACGAGTCGAGCCACGCTGGCGGGTCCGGAACCCGCCGTCAGCCGCGCCCACCACCCCGACGTGGTCGTCATCGTGGCCGGCTCTGCCGATCTGTCCACCTGGAGCCACACCAGGACGACGCCGACGCCCCCCAGCACCACTGGCCAGAACACCCGGCTCGGCAGCCACAAACCACCCGTCACCAGAACCCAGAGGATCCCCACCACCACAGCGCCGATGGAGAACACGACGCCTGCATCAACCCCTGGCGTGCGTTGCTGTGGGCGGAATCCCTGCCGACTGGCCGATTCCAGACCGCGCGCCTGTTGTTGCTCGGCGGCCGGAACCAACAGCCACAGCGCCGCATAGGCGAGGACGCCCAGGCCATCCAGAAACGCCAGGACGATGAATGCCACCCGCACCCACCGCACGGGCAGTCCCAGGTGCGAGGCCAGTCCGCTGGCGACGCCAGCGATCGCCTTGCCGGAGGTGTCGCGGCGAAGCTCCGGCACGGACGCCGGCGGCGTGGGGATTTCAGGCAGCATTGTCATCAGAGCACCAGCTTTGCACCCCGGCGCACAGAAGGCTCCCTCACAGTCGGTGATTCAGGGGCGAAGTCAGGCCTTGTTCAGGGGTTCACCCGATGCCCGGGGTTACCGGCGTGGACCACAATGGTGTCATGCCCGAACTCGTCCACCCCAGCCAACTGGATCCGCGCCTCGCGGATCTTCAGCGGCCACAACACACTGGCTTCACCGGTGGGCTGTGCCGTGCCTTGGCAGAGCGTTGGAGGGTGGATCCCATCATTGTCCGGCTCGTCGCTGTCGCGCTGACACTGGCCGGCGGGGTGGGGATAGCGCTCTATGCGTGGGGCTGGTTGCTGACGCCTCGTGTCGGCGGCGAGCCCCCCATTCTTCGCTGGCTACCGGCTTTCGCGAGGTGGACCCGCACGACTCAACTGGTCATCGTAGGGCTGTCGTCCCTGGTGCTGGTCCTCAGCAGCTCGGCACAGACGGGCATTGCCTGGGGTCCCGTGATCGTGGTGGCCGCCCTTGCGTGGGCGATGGCACGCAGGCGCCAGACCAACGTCGCGGTACCCCCGAGGGACCCCGATGCGCCCTCCACATCCGACGTCCCGGCCGATAGCAGCCCGGCTGACGGAGAAACGGTGGAGCAGTGGCGCGCACGCGTCGGCACCCACACCGGATCACCACTTCCCGTCGTTGACCTCTATGCTCCCGCCCCCGCGCGCCCCATCGCTGCTGAGCGCCCCGCGCACCGCACCAGTTGGTTGGCTGCCGTGGTGGTCCTGCTGCTGACGTCTGCCGCCGCATCAGTGCCGTTTGTTCTGGGCATGACTCCCGCCCTGCTGTGGGCTTCCATCGCCGCTGGCGCAATGGCTGGCCTGTCACTGCTGATGTGGTCATTGCTGGCGCGCACCCGACGGATGCCTGCTGCGCTGCTCATCCTGGCCCTGGCGGGTGCCGTCGGCTCCGGCATGTTGGCCGTCAGTCAATCGCAGGCCTCCGCCGTCCCCGTGGACGTGGTGTCCGGGGAAGTAGCCAGGTATTCGTTCGTGGGCGAGCCGGACGCTCAGGTGGACCTCACGGGTCTGCCAGCCGATGTAGCCACCACCATCACCATCAACGCGACGGCCTCGGTGGTGCTGGTTCGCCTCGACGAGGCACCCAACAGCATTCAGGTCGACAGCGACACCATTCATGTGGAGGGCCCCTCGTCCAGGGGAGGCATCACCACCGGCAAACTCGACCTCATCATCGACGGTGACCTCAGCTACGTGGAACTCGAGGTGGCGCCGTGAAGCGCTCCATGGACGTTCCCGCACTGGTCACCAGCCTCATCCTGCTGGGATTCGGCGGAGTGGGAGCTTGGCTCCTGACTGGCCACCACCTGGTGGGGCCACCCTCAATGTGGTTCGCCTCCATTCTGATGGTGGCGGGCATCGTCGGGCTGATGGTCAGCCTCACAACTTCAAGGAGATGACACCATGGACAACAACAACAACAACAACAGACAGATCACCAACGCAAAGGACAAGATCATGAATCTCACTCGCTCTGACGACGACAAGTGGATCGCAGGAGTTGCAGGAGGCATTGCCGAGACCGTCGGCGTGGACTCCACGATCGTGAGGATCGTGTTCGCGACAGTCGGGGTGTTCTTCTTCGGCACCGGCATCCTGCTCTACCTGGCGCTGTGGGCCATCCTGCCCCGTCCCACCGGGGGAACGATCGCCCAGGACGGCATCAACAAGGCCAAGGCGTGGAACGACTCACGCAAGAATGGGGCGACCGGCTCGACAGACTTCGATATCTGAGCCGGGTCACTCCCACTCGATGGTGCCCGGGGGCTTGCTGGTGATGTCAACCACCACGCGATTGACCTCCGGGCATTCGTTGGTGATGCGCGTCGAGATCTTCTCCAGCACCTCATACGGCAGCTTCGCCCAGTCCGCGGTCATGGCATCCTCGCTCGTGACGGGCCGCAGGACGATGGGATGACCGTAGGTACGGCCGTCGCCCTGCACACCCACGGAACGCACGTCGGCCAGCAGCACCACGGGGAACTGCCAGATGTCGCGCTCCAGCCTGGCGGCCGCCACTTCCGCGCGGGCGATGGCGTCGGCCTGGCGCAGGATCTCCAGCCGTTCGGCCGTCACCTCCCCGATGATGCGGATACCCAGCCCGGGTCCGGGGAATGGATGGCGCCACACCAGCGAGTCGGGCAGTCCCAGCTGGCTGCCGACGGCGCGCACCTCGTCCTTGAACATGGTGCGCAGGGGCTCGATGAGCGTGAACTCCAGATCGTCAGGCAGACCGCCCACGTTGTGATGGCTCTTGATATTGGCGCTGCCGCCACCACCCGATTCCACGACGTCCGGGTAGAGGGTGCCCTGCACGAGGAAGTCGATGCCGCGTTCGCCGGCCAGAGAACTGGCTGTGGCCTCGAAGGTGCGGATGAACTCGCGCCCGATGATCTTGCGCTTCTCCTCCGGGTCCGTGACTCCGGCCAGAGCGTTCAGGAAGCGGGCGCGTTCGTCAGCGACGACGAGGTCCACACCCGTGACCTCCACGAAGTCCTTCTTCACCTGGTCCGCTTCGCCCTCGCGGAGCAACCCGTGATCGACGAACACGCAGGTCAGCTGGGATCCGATGGCGCGCTGCACCAGCGCTGCGGCGACGGCGGAGTCCACCCCACCCGACAGCGCGCACAGCACCCGCCGGTCACCGACGGTGCGGCGGATGGCGTCGATGGATTCGCTGACCAGGTTTTCTGCCGTCCAGTCCGCGGAGAGTCCCGCGATGGTGAAGAGGAAATGCTCCAGCACCTGCTGGCCCCACTGCGAATGCTTGACCTCGGGATGCCACTGGACGCCTGCGAGCTTGCGTTCCCGGTTCTCGAACGCCGCCACGGGAGCCCCGGCGGTGCGTGCCAGCACCTTGAACCCGGCGGGCGCCTTGGAGACCGAGTCACCATGGCTCATCCACACGTTGAGGGTGTTGGGCATGCTGTCCAGCAGGCAACCGCTGTTGGAGATGGACAGCGGCGTGCGGCCGTATTCCCGCTGACCGGTCTTGGCCACCGTGCCGCCGAGTGCCTTGGCCATCGCCTGGAAGCCGTAACAGATGCCGAGCACCGGGATGCCGCACTCGAACAGCGCTGGATCCACCTGCGGCGCGTCCTCGGCGTAGACCGACGACGGACCACCGGAGAGGATGATCGCGGCTGGCCGTTTCTCCAGTATTTCGGCCACCGAGAGGGTGGACGGGATGATCTCCGAGTAGACGGAGGCCTCCCTCACCCGGCGAGCAATCAATTGTGCGTACTGTGCCCCGTAGTCGACCACCAGGACGGTGTCGTGCTCAGCGATCATGCTCCGCAGTCTAGGGCTTGCGAGCTGCGTCGGAGAAAACCGGCAGCGGCGCGGGAATAACGCGCAGGTCTTTGACGTTGCCGACGACATGACCATTTACTCCGACGTGACCGCTCTCGTGGGCCGCACTCCGCTCGTCAAGCTGAACCGCATCGTGCCCGAAGGCAGCAACGTGCTGGCGAAGCTCGAGTTCTACAACCCGGCCAACTCGGTCAAGGACCGCATCGGCGTCGCCATCGTCGAGGCTGCCGAAGCGGCAGGAGCCCTCAAGCCGGGCGGCACCATAGTCGAGGCCACCAGCGGCAACACGGGCATCGCGCTGGCCATGGTGGGTGCGGCCAAGGGGTACAAGGTGGTCCTGGCCATGCCCGAGACCATGTCCACGGAGCGTCGCGCACTGTTGCGCGCCTTCGGCGCGGAACTCGTCCTCACCCCCGGGCCGCTGGGCATGAAGGGGGCGGTGGAGAAGTCCGAGGAAATCGCCGAGGAGCGCGGTGGCGTGTTGGCCCGCCAGTTCGCGAACCCCGCCAACGTGGATGTTCACCGCCGCACCACGGCAGAGGAGATCTGGAACGACACCGACGGCGCCGTGGACATCGTCGTCGCCGGCATCGGCACCGGCGGCACCATCTCCGGCATCGGACAGGTGCTGAAGGAGCGCAAGCCGTCGGTACAGATGATCGCCGTTGAGCCGGAGGAGTCGGCCATCCTGTCCGGCAACAAGCCCGGACCACACAAGATCCAGGGGCTGGGCGCCAACTTCATCCCGGAGATCCTCGACCGCAGCATCATCGACGAGATCCTCCCCCGCAACATCGACCAGTCGGTGGACTGGGCACGTCGCGCTGCCCGCGAGGAGGGCCTGCTCGTCGGATTGTCCTCCGGCGCCGCACTCTCGGCCGCCGCCGAGGTTGCCGCCCGCCCCGAGAATGCCGGCAAGACCATCGTCGTGATCATTCCCTCCTTCGGTGAGCGCTACCTGTCCACCGTTTTGTTCGAAGGCCTGATCGACAAGTGATGCTGCTCAGCCGCCTCAAGCGCATTTCCGCCCGGATGGCCGAGGACCTCGACGCGGCCATGCGGGAGGATCCCGCTGCGCGGAGCAGGCTTGAGGTGGCGGTGGCCTACCCCGGCATCCACGCCATCTGGTGTCACCGCATCGCCCACAAGCTGTGGCGGCGCTCCCCCGCACTGCAGCCGCTCGCGCGGCTGGTCAGTCAGTGGTCCCGTTTCGCCACCGGGATCGAGATCCATCCCGGTGCGGTCATCGGTCGTCGCTTCTTCATCGACCACGGCATGGGCGTCGTGATCGGTGAGACCGCCGTGGTGGGTGACGACGTGCTCATGTACCACCAGGTCACGCTCGGCGGCCGTGCCCGCGGCAGGTTCAAGCGTCACCCCACCATCGGTGACCGCGTGCTCATCGGCGCCGGCGCCAAAGTGATCGGTGCCATCCACGTGGGCGACGACGCCAAGATCGGCGCCAACGCCCTCGTGGTCAAGGACGTGCCAGCCCGTGGCGCCGTCGTCGGCACACCCAGCGACATCCGCGAGGGCGACGTCATCGCGTGAGGTGGTTCCCGGCGCGGCTCAGCGAAGCTGTCCACTCCGGGGGACGTCATCCGTCCAACACTGCTGGCCCGAACCCTCGAGCCGTCTCCGGACACCCGAATCCGTGACAGCATGGTGACCACCCCTGCCAAGGAGGTTGTTCGGCCATGAGTGTGGCGCTGTGGGTCATCATGATCGCTTTCGGAATCTCCGCCCTGTTCGTTCACCAGAAGCGCAATGTCTGGCTGCGGGTGATCTTCACACTCGCGCAAGTCGGCTTTTTCTTGTGGGCCTGGCTGACCTACGAGGCCGTCCTGGGCTCCGCATGGCTCTACGTATTCCTGGCGTTCGTGCTCCTGGGCACTTTCCAGCAGTTCCTCCAGCGACGTCGGCAGAGCGCGACGCCTGCGCCCGGACGGACTCGGTGAGCACACACCACCAGAATCACGGCAGTCGGCGGTCCCCGGAATGCCGGATGCGCAGCCACTTGTAGCCGTAGCCCTCAAGCTGGATCTCGGCACAGCCATCGTCACCGATGACGTGGTCGTCGTCGGCCAGCATGTCCCACAGCTGACAACCGGCCACGTCCCGCGTGCCGTCCAGGGCGTCCTTCAGGTCGAGTGGCACCACCACCGACTCCGGGGAGAAGTTGTGGAGGAGCACGGTGCTCATCGGCACGAAGAGCGACGAGTCGTGCGCGTCGAGGATCTTCTCCACCGACGAGGCTGACGCCTTCGAGCGACCGTGCTGTTCCCGCAGTTGTTCCGGCCTCAACTCGCTGTCGATGGCAGTTGCCGCGTCGCGGCCGGTCCACGTCATGCAGTGCGCCAGCACCGCGTCGACTGGTTGCTCCAGCACCCGCAGGCGTCCCCATCCGATCTCGGGACTGCGACGGTACACGCGCACCAGCTTCTTGATGAACGTCAGGAGTGAATCCGGATCGCGGCGCGCGTCCGCGGCGTTGACATGCTCCGGTGATCTCGCACCCTCCACGACGCTCTGCACGAGCTTCGAGGGCGCCGCCTCGGAGAAGCCGCCGTTCAGACCGTCGCTCCACTGCATGGGGGTCCGCACAGCCATGCGTCCCTCGGCAGCGAGGTCCTCCCCCATGCCGATCTCCTCGCCGTAGAACAGCACCGGGGAGCCGCCCATGGAGAACATCAGCGAGTAGGCCATGCGGATGCGCCTCGGATCGTCCTCCAGCATCGACGGCAGCCGCCGCTTGATGCCGCGGTCGAAGACCCTCATCCCCTCCTCTGGCGCGAACTCGTCAAACACCTCCTGGCGTTCCGCGTCGGTCAACTTGTCGAGGGTCAGCTCGTCGTGGTTGCGCAGGAACGTGGCCCACTGGTTCACGGACCCGAACTGCGGACGCTCCCGCAGCACGGCACCCAACGGCCGGGCGTCCTTCCTCGCCAGCGACAAGTAGGTGTACTGCATTCCCATGAAGTCGAACATCATCGTCAGCTGGTCGCCGTTGTCGCCGAAGAACTCCACCTGCTTCTTGTACGGCAGGTTGACCTCTCCCAGAAGGACCGAATCACCACGGCGCCGGTGCGTGAAGCGCCGCAGGTCGCGCAGGAACTCGTGCGGGTCGTGGAACAGCTCGGGCGTCTCGTTGCTGCCCTCGCTCACCTCGAGCGAGAACGGCACGGCGTCGATCCGGAACCCGTCGACGCCGAGCTCCAGCCAGAAGCCCATGGCCTTGGCGATCTCGTCCCGCACCGCCGGGTTCGACGTGTTGAGGTCCGGTTGGTGGCGGTAGAAGTTGTGCAGGTACCACTCGCCGGACTTCTCGTCCTTGGTCCAGATGGAGTCCTCCTTGTCCGGGAAGACCACCTTGTCGGACGTGTCCGGCGGCTCCTCGGAGCGCCAGACGTAGTAGTCGCGGTACGCGCTGTTCTTCGATCGCAGCGCGGAGCGGAACCATGGGTGCGCCTCCGAGGTGTGGTTGACGAGGAAGTCCACGATGACCCGCATCCCTGAGTCCCGGGCGGCGCGGAGGAACTCCACCAGGTCGCCATGGTCCCCGAGCCGCCTGTCGACGCCGTAGAAATCAGCGATGTCGTATCCGTCGTCCTTGCCGGGGCTCGGGTAGAAGGGCATCAACCAGATGCAGGTCACCCCGAGCTCATGCAGGTAGTCGACGCGGTTGGTGAGTCCCTCGAAGTCCCCCACGCCATCGCCATTGCCGTCGAGGAACTTCTCGACGTCGAGACAGTAGAAGACGGCATTCTTCCACCACAGGTCGGATGTCTGGGAGCTCCTCATGTGGCACTTCCAACGAAAGATGCTTCAACGATCATGTCCCCATGTCTACCGGAGGCCGGGTCCAACCCCTGGCCGCCGCAGATGGCCGAAAATTTCCTGCGCGATCGTGGCCACATCGCCACAGTTCTGGCTTTCGCAGATATCTTTTCGCTACATTTCCTCCATGAATGAGTTCGTGTTCTTCCCCGTCATCATGGAGCTGTTCCTGCCAGCCGGAATACTTGGCCCCGATCCCACCTCCTACGATGTGCGGGCGTTCCTCCTCCCCCGCGAGGGCGGGGTGACGCTCATTGACACCGGCTATGACGCGGACGCAGCAGCAATAGCCGATGCGCTGACCGAGATCGGTGCGAACTGGGGGGACGTCAGCGATGTCATCCTCACCCATGGGCACGTGGACCACATCGGTGGGCTGGAGACCGTCACCGCAAATGCCCCCTCAGCGACCGTTTGGGCAGGACCCGGCGACACCTTTCCCACGCCTGTGCGGCGGGTGGGTGACGGCGACGTCATCCGTGGCCTCCGGGTGCTCAGCACGCCCGGGCACACGCCCGGCCACCTCTCGCTGTTCGAGGACACGCACAAGGTTCTCTTCGTCGGCGACGTCGTCGGAAACATGCACGGTCAACTCGTGCTGGCCCCAGCGCAGTTCACCGACGATGCGCAGGAATCGCTGCGCTCCCTGCGCAGGCTTTCCGCCCAGCGCTTCGACCGCTTGATCCTCAGCCACGGCGATGAACTCCCTGACCCGGCGGCCACCCTCACCGCACTCATCAACAGCGTCGACAATCCTGACTGAGCGTCGTTGTGCGCGTCACACTTCCTTGCGGCGGAACTTCCTCACCGCGAGCGGCGGGAAGACCAGCAGCACCACGCCGATGCCCACCAGGACGGTGATGATCGGGTGCTGCATGGGCCAGACCTCCGGTGGTGGCATGTCCCCGAGGTTGCCGAACAGCGTCCGCACTGCCTGGACGAGCGCAGAGATGGGGTTCCATTCCGCGATCACCCGCAGGACCGTCGGCAGCGTGTCGCTGGGAACGAACGCATTGGAGATGAACGTCAGGGGGAACAGAATGATGAAGACCGCCTGGTTCAACGTCTCGGGGCTCTTGACGCTCAACCCGATGAGGATCATCACCCAACTGAATGCCCAGGCGAAGAACAGCAGCAACAACAGCCCGAGGATGAAGTGGCCGACGCCCTCGCGGAACCGCCAGCCCACGAGGAACCCCGTGACGAGCATGACGGTGATGGACACGATGTTGAGCATGAAGTCAGAGATGGAACGCGCCACCAGCACGGCGCTGGGCGCCATGGGGAGGCTGCGGAACCTGTCGATGATGCCGTCCCGGATGTCCTCGGCCATGTAGCTGCCGGAGATGGTGGAGCCGAAGATCACCGTCTGCGCGAAGATGCCCGCCATGAGGAACTCCGTGTAGTTGCTGCCCTCCACCTTGATGGCGCCGCCGTAGACCTGGCTGAACAGCAGGACGAACATGATGGGCTGCAGGAGAGCGAAACCGATGACGTCCGGACTGCGCTTCAGACGCGTCAGGTTGCGCATGGTGATCGCGTGGACGTCGGTGAACCACCCGTGCACGGCCCTGCGTCGAGGATCGGTCGCGGTGCTGCTGCCCGGGGAACGCGTGTCGGTGGACATCACAGCGCCGCCTCCATCTCGTCGTCGCTGGCGCCACGGCCAGTCAGCGTCAGGAACACATCGTCGAGTGTGGGTCGGCGCACACCAGCCTCGTGGATCTCGATCCCCGCCTCCTCCACGTCAGCGAGGGCGGATCGCAGCGCGAGCGTGGCATTCTCCACCTGCACCGTGACACTGCGACCCGACACGTCGGCCTGCCCACGCCCGTGTCTCTGCAGAACCTCGGCGGCCCGGGTCGCGTCGGATTCATACACCAGGGTGAGCTGGATCCGACGGCCCCCGACGGAGGCCTTCAACTCATCCGCGGTGCCCTCAGCGATGACCTTGCCCCGGTCGATGACGGAGATCTGGTCCGCCAACTGGTCCGCCTCCTCCAGGTACTGCGTGGTCAGCAGCACCGTCGTGCCTTCAGCAGCACGCTCGCGGATCACGTCCCACAGGCCAAGCCTCGCCTGCGGGTCGAGGCCGGTGGTGGGTTCGTCAAGGAACAGCACGGGCGGGTTGATCACCAGCGCGCCCGCCAGGTCGACGCGGCGACGCATGCCTCCCGAGAATCCCTTGAGCGGACGATCCGCAGCTTCGACGAGGTCGAAGGCATGCAGCAACTCCTCGGCCCGCTCCCGTGAGCGTCTGCTTCCCAGGTGGTAGAGCCGCCCCACCATCAGGAGGTTCTCACGGGCCGTCAGCCGCTCATCGACGGCAGCGTACTGACCGGAGGCGCCGATGCGGCGCCTCACCTCCGCGGGATCGGCAAGAACATCCACTCCCGCGACGGAGGCCCGGCCGCTGTCGGGGCGCAGCAGCGTGCTGAGCACTTTCACGGCTGTGGTCTTGCCGGCACCGTTGGGGCCCAGCAGTCCCCGGACGGTCCCCTGCTCGATCTCGATGTCCAGCCCGTCGAGCGCGTGCACAGGCCCGGACTTGGACCGGTACGTCTTCTTCAAACCATGCGCTGACACGAATGTCATGGGCCCACTCCCCACCGCCCACGCCCTGTGAACCGGGGTCAAGAATAGAGGACGAACAGTCCAGGAAAAAGAGCCGTGTGCGGGGGCGCCCGAAGAGGCGCGGCGGGACATGGCACAATGCCAGCGTGACCAATGTAGTGATCATCGGCGGTGGGCCCGGCGGCTATGAAGCGGCCCTGGTGGCGGCACAACTCGGCGGGAAGGTGACGCTGGTAGAGAAGCAGGGTTTGGGCGGCTCCGCGGTGCTGACTGACGTCGTGCCCTCCAAGGGCCTCATCGCCACCGCGGAGGTCATGACGAAGATCAGGACGAGCGGCGAGCTCGGGATGCGACCCGTCGACACAACACTGAACAACCTCCTTGAGGCCGTCGTCATCGATTCTGACGTCCTCAACACCCGGCTCCGTGAGCTCGCAGCCCAGCAGAGCGTCGACATCGAGGCCCGCCTCATCAGCGAGGGAGTCCGCTGCATCAGCGGCTGTGGGCGCCTCGACGGCACCCGACAGGTACTGGCAACCCTGGACGATGGCAGCGAGGAGGAGTTGCCGGCCGACATCACCCTCATCGCCACAGGGGCCCGACCACGCCAGATGGCCGCCGCGATGCCCGACGGTGAGCGCATCCTCAACTGGACCCAGCTCTACAACCTCCCGGAGATGCCCACCAAGCTCATCGTCGTGGGCTCGGGCGTGACCGGTGCGGAGTTCGCCAGCGCCTACTTCGCGCTCGGCTGCGAGGTGGTTCTCATCTCGTCACGCAGGCAGGTGCTGCCCAGTCAGGACGACGCAGCGGCCCGCGTCATCCAGGAGGCCTTCCAGGCCCGCGGCATGACGATCCTGTCCGAGTCCCGTGCCGCCAGCGCGCGCCGCGAGGGCGACGGCGTGGTGGTCACGCTCTCGGACGGCCGCCTCGTCGAGGGCAGCCACGTGCTCATGGCTGTCGGTGCCATCCCCAACACCGAGAGCCTCGCGCTGGACGAGGCGGGCATCCAGCTCACCGAGTCCGGGCACATCAAGGTCGACCGCGTTTCGCGGACGACCGCTCGTGGCGTCTACGCCGCAGGCGATGTCACCGGCATCCTCGCGCTGGCATCCGTGGCCGCCATGCAGGGCCGCACTGCGATGTACCACGCTCTCGGCGACGCCGTCTCCCCGCTCAATCTGCGCTACGTTTCCGCAAACGTGTTCACGTCCCCCGAGGTGGCAAGCGTCGGGGTCACCCAGCAGCAGATCGACACGGGCACCGTCCGTGGCCGCGCCATGATGATGCCACTCAACTCCAATGCCCGCGCAAAGATGCAGGGCCTGCGCTACGGCTTCATCAAGGTGTTCTGCTCGCCCTCGGGCGTCGTCATCGGCGGCGTCGTCGTCGCACCGGGCGCCAGCGAACTGATCCACTCGCTGGCGATCGCGATCCGCCGTCGTCTCACGGTCGACCACGTGGCGCAGGCGTTCACCGTCTACCCCTCGCTGTCCGGGTCCATTGCCGAGGCTGCCCGCCGCCTGCACGTCGAGCGCCCGGACGAATACATCCTGTGACGCCCATCGCCAACGGGGTCTGCGTGGCATTAGACCTCAGCTGAGGAGTTGGCGCAGGCCTGTCCCGTAGGCGATGCGCGCCACCACCGTGCCTGCTGGGCGCAGGAACGTGGGCAACCATGCGGGGCGCAGGCTCTGCTGCCACGTCACGAGGGTTCCCGTGGCCACCTGCTCGACGGTTGCTTCCACCCGACCCGCCACGGGCCCGAACTTCTCCACCACGAGGTGCCCGGGATGCGCCGCAGTGGGGGCGTCTGCCCGCTGCACCACCATGCGGTCCGAGAAGTGCAGTGGACCGAGACTCGTCTCGCCGACGAATCGAAGGCCCGGGCGCATCGATTCTCCCTCGGGTGTCACCCGGGTGAAAGGGATCGAGGCGCTGTGGCCGTCCAGATTGATCAGCCGCGCCCACACGACTGTTGCCGGCTCCGGCACTCGGACGTGCACCACGAAGGTGTCGTTCATCGTCATTTCCCTGTCTCTCCCTTGGCACTGACCGCCTGCGCGGCTGCGGCACCACTGGCCAGGGCGCCCTGGATGGAAGCCTCGGCGGTGTCGCCTGCAATGACGACCCCGGGCATGTCACTGCTCAACGGCGTGTCGCCCGGAAGGATGGCGGGCAAGGCGTGCTGGATGTCATGTCGGATCAGCAACCGCCAGTCGGGATCTGCCACGCCCATGGTGCCGGCTGCCAGGGTCCTGACCGCATCGTCGTCCAGATCGTGGTTCCCGGCAACGGTCGCCTGCACGAGGTGCGCTCCAGCAGGTGCATACGACGGGCAGGCATTCGACACCACCGAGGTGTTGGTCAGCGCCACGCCGTCGCGCACGTCGACGTAGAGGAAGGGCAGATCACTGGGGCGGCGCTCGGTGGCGAACCACCAGGTGGTGAGCGAGTGCATGGGGCGCTCCTCCTTGCCCACCAGCACGGCGCTGGCTCGAGGCCCGGCTGCCACCACCACCTTGTCAGCGACGTGGCGTGCGCCATCGTCGGTGCTGACCACCCATCGTGCGCCGTCCGGCTGCAGCGAGTCAGCCCTCGTGTTGAACCGGATGCGCCCCAGTACCGGCTCGGCAAGTTGGTGCGCGATCGCTGCCATGCCCTGGGATGGCAAGGAGGGCGAGCCCTTTGCGAAGTACCAGGCCAGCTGTCGGGCCATGGGTGCTGACACCCGGAGGTCCTTGTCTCCCACGACTCCCTCGAAGAACCGTTCGATGACGCGACGCAGGGGCGCGGAGAACCCGGCCTTCATGATCGTGGTGCCCAGCGTCAGTTCGGGGTCCTTGGAGAGTTGGGTCCACAGGTAGGCGGCCTTCAGGTCCCCCACCCCGATGGTGCCGCGCAGCAATCCGAGCATGCGGGCCGGGTGCCGGCTGGGATCAGCGAGGACCTCCAGTCCGCCGCCATCCCGGACAGCCACTCCCCGTCCCCAGGCGTGGAGGTCGAGTGCACCCAGGTCCAGCGCACGTCGGGCCTCGGGGTAGCCGGGGTTGAGCAACTGGAATCCACGGTCGCAGCGGAAGCCGTCCACGATGTCCGTGGCGACACGACCACCCACCTCGTCAGAGGCCTCCAGGATGCTCACGTCGTGCCCGCGCGTGGTCAGGAGACCAGCCGCACGCAGTCCGGAAAGGCCGGCTCCAATGACCACTACGTCCATCGTTTGCGTCCTCTTCCTCTGTGTCAGGCCTTCTCTGCCCTGATCTGCTCATGGTGGCGTACCACCTCGGCCACGATGAAGTTCAGGAACTTCTCGGCCAGTTCGGGATCCAGCTGAGCGTCGACCGCCAGGGCGCGGAGCCGCTGGATCTGCGCAGCCTCCCGTTGCGGGTCGGCGGGGGGCAGCCCTGCGGCTGCCTTCAGGACCCCCACCTGCTGGGTGATCTTGAAGCGTTCGGCCAGCAGGTGCACCAGCGCCGAGTCCATGTTGTCGATGCTGCCGCGCAGTTGGTGCAGCTCGGCCTGTGCCTGTTCCGGATCCATGTCAGTGGAGGATGAGGTCGATGCGCTGGAACGACTTGACGTCGGTGTAGCCCGTCAGTGCCATGGCCTTCCGCAGTCCACCGGCCAGGTTCATGGTGCCGTCGGGGACGTGGCTGGGGCCGTTCACGACCTCCTCGAGTGATCCCACCTGGTCGAAGAAGACGCGCTCGCCGCGAGGCAGGGTGGCGTGCCAGGCCTCGGGTCCCCAGTGCCAACCACGGCCAGGCGCCTCGGTGGCGCGGGCAAGCGGCGAGCCCACCATCACGGCGTCAGCGCCGCAGGCGATGGCCTTGGCGACGTCGCCGGAGCGACCGACGGCGCCGTCGGCGATGAGGTGGACGTAGCGGCCGCCCGACTCCTCGAGGTAGTCGCGGCGGGCCTCGGCCACATCTGCCACTGCGGAGGCCATGGGAACCTCGATGCCGAGCACGGAGGCTGTGGTGTGGGCCGCGCCACCACCGAAGCCGACGAGCACACCTGCCGCGCCGGCGCGCATCAGGTGCAGGGCCGTGCGGTAGGTGGCGCAGCCACCCACGATGACCGGCGTCTCGAAGTTGTAGATGAACTCCTTGAGGTCAAGGGTCTCGTCCGCACCGTCGACGTGTTCAGCGGAGACGGTGGTGCCGCGCACCATGAAGAAGTCCAGTCCGGCCTTCTCGATGACGTCGGCAAACTCCAGCGTGTAGGTCGGGGAAAGCGCACCGGCCACGGGGACGCCTGCGTCGCGGATGGTCTTGAGCCGCTCCGCGATCAGTTCGCCCTTGATGGGCTCAGCGTAGATCTGCTGCATCCGACGGGTGGCCGTGACCTGGTCCATCGGTTCGGTGAGCTGTTCGTACTGGCTCGACGGATCCTCGTAGCGGGTCCACAGACCCTCCAGGTTCAACACGCCGAGGCCACCCAGCTGCCCCATCCGGATGGCTGTGGCGGGCGACATCACCGAGTCCATGGGCGCCGCGACGATGGGTGTTTCAAACGTCACCGCATCGATGCGCCACGAGAGATCCACCTCGTGTTCGCTGCGGGTGCGACGCGTCGGCGCGATGGCGACGTCGTCAAATGAATGGGCGCGGGAGGCGCGTTTGCTGCGTCCGAGCTCGTACATGGTGGTGGTGCTCCTCAAGAGATCGGCGTTCAGTGCGACCAGTAGTTGGGTGCTTCAGCGGTCATTTGGATGTCGTGGGGGTGGGACTCGCGCAGACCTGCGGCGGTGATCCGCACGAACCGTCCACGGTCCTGCAGTTCGGGGACGTCCCGGGCCCCGGAGTAGAACATGGATTGGCGGAGGCCTCCCACCAATTGGTAGGCCACCGCCGACAGGGGGCCACGGTAGGCCACCTGACCCTCGATGCCCTCCGGCACGAGCTTGTCGTCGGAGGTGACATCACCCTGGAAGTAGCGGTCCTTGGAGTAGGAGGCCTTGCGGCCCCGGGCGGCCATTGCCCCCAGGGAGCCCATGCCGCGATAGGTCTTGAACTGCTTGCCGTTGATGAAGACCAGCTCGCCGGGGCTCTCGTCGCAGCCTGCCAGCAAGGATCCCAGCATGACGGTGTTGGCGCCCGCCACGATGGCCTTGGCGATGTCGCCCGAGTACTGCAGTCCGCCGTCGCCGATCACCGGCACGCGTGCTGGGCGGCAGGCGCGCGCAGCGTCGTGGATGGCGGTCACCTGGGGCACACCCACGCCCGCCACGATGCGGGTGGTGCAGATGGAGCCCGGCCCCACCCCCACCTTGACGCCGTCGGCGCCCGCCTCGACGAGTGCCTTGGCGCCGGCGTAGGTGGCGACATTGCCGCCGATGACATCCACGCCAGCGGCGCAAGGATCTGCCTTCAGCCTGCGGATCATGTCCACCACGCCCCGGCTGTGACCGTGCGCAGTGTCGACGATGATGACGTCGACGCCCTCGTCGACGAGCGCCATGGCCCGCTCCCACGAGTCGCCGAAGAACCCGATGGCCGCACCCACCCGCAGACGGCCAGCATCATCCTTGGCCGCGTTGGGATACTGGTCCGCCTTCACGAAGTCCTTGAGGGTGATGAGCCCCTTGAGTTTCCCCTGGTCGTCGACGATGGGCAGCTTTTCCACCTTGTGCCTGCCCAGCAGGGAGAGTGCTTCGTCGCTCGTCACGCCGACGGGGGCGGTCACCAGTGGCATGCGTGTCATGACGTCACCCACGAGGCGGTGGGGATCGCTCTCAAACCGCAGGTCACGGTTGGTGATGATTCCCACCAGCATCCCGGCATCGTCGATGACGGGGACGCCGGAAATCCGGTAACTCGCGCACAACTCGTCCACTTCGCGAAGCGTTGCGGTGGGGCTGATGACGATGGGTTCGGTGACCATGCCCGCTTCCGAACGCTTCACCTGGTCCACCATGTGCGCCTGTTCCTCGATGGACACGTTGCGGTGCAGGATGCCGATGCCGCCCTCGCGTGCCATGGCCACGGCCATCCGCGTCTCGGTGACGGTGTCCATCGCTGCGCTCGCCAGTGGGATGTTCAGCGAGATCCGCTTGGTGAACTGGGTGGCCGTCCGTGCCTCGGAAGGAATGACGTCGGACTCATTCGGTTGGAGCAGGACATCGTCGAAGGTGAGGCCCAGGGCCTCGAACGGGCCGGGTACGCCGGAACCAGTGAGAGCGGACAAGGTTGGGTGACTCCTGTCGGTTGGACTGGATGAGTCTATCGGTTCTTCTCGTGAACCCCCATCAGCGCGCTGCACGCACCTCCAGGTAGCGACGATGCAGCCTCACGACCTCGAGATCCACCCACTCGGCTGACGACGTGCATCGACACTCTTGACGGACAAGTCATGCCAGATCGAGAAAATCGCCGTTCGGGAGGTCGAATCCGGATCTGGACTGCGTTTTCCGGCAGCCGCACTGAAGGAGGGTCCCGGACGTGAGGAAACCCCGGGGCAAGAGCCCCGGGGTTTCCTGATATCGCGTCAGAGTGAGCTGATGCGACTCAGTTGTCGTCGTCTTCCGGCTTCTCCACCACGAGTGTTTCCGTGGTGAGCAGCAGCGCGGCGATGGACGCGGCATTGGCGAGCGCGGAGCGCGTCACCTTGACCGGGTCGATGACACCGTGCTCGACGAGGTTCTGGTACTCGTTGGTCCT
>JAUNVL010000180.1 GCA_030537675.1 Propionibacteriaceae bacterium
CGTGGTGGGACTCCGCGACCTCCTTGCCGCCGACGAGGACTCACCCGTCAAGGACCTGGTGGTGAAGGCCAACACCGCACAGGCCACCGAACCGGCCGAGGTGGCAGCACGCCGCTGCGCAGACTACGGACACCTGGCGCTGCCAGTGGTGGACCACGAGGACCGCCTCGTCGGAATCCTGACGGTTGACGACGCTTTGGCCATCCTCGAGGAGGCCGAGTCCGAGGACCAGGCCCGCATGAGCGGTACAGAACCGATCCGCGGGCACTACCTGTCCACGTCCATCGGCACGTTGGTGCGCTCCCGCGTGGTCTGGCTGCTGGTGCTGGCCGTCGGCGCCAGTCTCACTGTGCAGGTGCTCGAGATCTTCGAGACCACACTCAGCCAGATGATCGTGCTGTCCGTGTTCGTACCCCTGCTCATCGGCACGGGCGGCAACACCGGGAACCAGGCCGCCACCACCGTCACGCGGGCATTGGCGCTGGGCGAGGTGCAGGGTCGCGACTGGTGGCGTGTGGTGCGACGCGAAATGGCCGTCGGCGCGCTGCTCGGCGTCACCCTCGGCGGACTCGGTTTCGTCATCACAGGCCTGCTCTACGGACTGGGCATCGGCTCCGTCATCGGCCTCACCCTCTTCACGGTGTGCACCGTCGCCGCCACCGTCGGCGGAACGATGCCGTTGGTGGCCAAGGCCGTGCACGCTGATCCCGCCGTGTTCTCCAACCCGTTCATCAGCACCTTCATCGACGCCACTGGCCTGCTCGTCTACTTCGGCATCGCCAAGGTCATTCTCGGCATCTGACGCGGGCTCCCCCTACAAGTCCTCCGGATCCTCGTAGGGGGCTGAGACCTTGCCGCCCGCGGCGATCAGTTCGGTGACGTAGTCCGGCACTTCGTTGAGCAGGCTCCGGTCCGTCCGGCGGTAGCCGGTGCTGGCCAGACGCTCGGGGAACTCGAGTTCGGGTGGTGCGACGTACTGGTACGGCACCGAATCCAGCAGATGTTTCACCATGTTGAGCCGGGCGTGCTTCTTGTTCTCCGCCTCGACGACGTTCCACCTGTTGCCGGGAAGATCGGTGTGCACGAACATCTCGTCCTTTGCCCGGCTGTACTCCTCCCAGCGCGTGAGCGAGTCGAGGTCTGTCGGTGACAGCTTCCACCGGCGCATCGGATCGGTCATCCGGGATCGGAACCGCTTCTCCTGTTCCTTGTCGGAGATGCTGAACCAGTACTTCCGCAGCATGATGCCGTCGTCGATGAGCATGCGTTCGAAGAGCGGGCACTGGCGCAGGAACAGGACGTGTTCGGCGGGAGTGCAGTACCCCATCACCTTCTCGACACCCGCCCGGTTGTACCAGGACCGGTCGAACAGCCGAATTTCGCCGCCCGCGGGCAGGTGTTCGACGAAGCGCTGGAAGTACCACTGGGTCCGCTGGCGTTCGGTGGGAGCAGGCAGTGCCACGATGCGAGCGACGCGGGGGTTCAGGTACTCGGCGATGCGCTTGATGGCACCGCCCTTGCCGGCGGCGTCGCGGCCCTCGAAGAGGACCACGAGCCGGGATCCCGTGGTGCGGACCCACTCCTGCATCTCCACGAGTTCGGATTGCAGCCGGGTGAGCTCAGCCTCGTAGTTCTTCGACGACAGCCTGTTGTTTTCCTGTCCCATGTGCCCATGATGCTCTGAAGGGTCGCTCTGGCGCATGCGATTGCTGCAACGGGTTCGGCTCTCCATCCAGCGCAACCCGGGTACGTGCTTTAGATCTCGTCATCGTTGGACTCGTCCTCAACGTTCGCGGCCTTGATCCAGGCGATGGAAATCACGCGTGCAAGCGTCTTCTCGACGGTGAGAATCACGGCACACAGCACGGCGATGCTGCCCGGGATGAACACCAGCAGGTCGTCGATCCTCTCCCACGCGGCGGGGCTCCACAGCGCAACCCAGCTCAAAATCAGCGCCAGCGCCGTCATCAACTCGCCCACGACGGCCACGCTTGCGAAGAACACCGCCCGTCTGTGGTGGAGCGCAATGGCACGTTTCGAGGCCTGGAAGTCGATGGCGAAGGAGATCAGGAGCAGGGCGAAAACCGAGAGCAGCAACCCCAGGTCATCCGTGCTGAGCGTACGCATGGCCCTGACTATGCCCGATTCGGGAGGCGAGGGGCCTCCGTCAGCGCCGTTCCCCCAGCGACGCCTCCCACTGGCTGTGCAGGGAGGCGAAATTACCTGACTCCTGCGCAATGAGTTCGGCTGGCGATCCGTCCTCGATGATCCGCCCGTGTTCCATCACCAACACGCGGTCGGCGATGGCGACGGTCGACAGACGGTGCGCGATGATGATGGCCGTTCGCCCCTTGAGGAGGGTCTGCAGGCCTCGCTGGACGAGTCGCTCGCTCGGGAGGTCCAGGGAACTGGTGGCCTCGTCGAGGATCAGCACCTGCGGGTCGGCCAGGAACGCGCGGGCGAAGCTGACCAGTTGGCGCTGCCCCGCGGAGAGTCGGCCCCCGCGGCTGCGCACGTCCGTGTCGTAGCCGTCGGGGAGCGACCGGATGAAGCTGTCAGCACCCACGATGATGGCTGCGGCCTCGATGTCCTGACGGCTGGCGCCCGTGCGTCCGAGTTCGATGTTGGCTGCCACCGTGCCGGAGAACAGGAACGAGTCCTGCGTGACCATGGTGACGGTGCGACGCAGGTCGGCGTCGGTCACGTCGCGCAGGTCCGTACCGTCGATCCGCAGCGCGCCTACCTGGGGGTCCACCACCCGGGCGACGAGCTTGACCAGCGTCGTCTTGCCTGCGCCGGTCTCCCCCACCAGCGCCACCACTTGTCCGGCGGGAATCGTGAGGCTGAGATTGGGCAGCACCGGGGCGTTCGAACCGTAGGCGAAGGTCACGCCGTCGACGTCGATGAGGCCCCGGGCCTCGCGCATGGAGACGGGCGTGACAGGGTCCACCAGCGTCGGCTCCTCCTCCAGAACGCCTGAGATCTTCTCCAGCGCGCTCGTGGCGCCCTGCAACTGGTTGGCGAACATCATGA
>JAUNVL010000038.1 GCA_030537675.1 Propionibacteriaceae bacterium
GGCTCGTCGTCGAACTCCTCGTTGGAGAGGTCCACGATGAGGTAGCCGGCCTCGATGAGCGCGTCGGAGACGAAGAACTTGGCGGCAGTGCCCGCGGCGAAGACGCCCACGGAGACCATGCGGGCGCCGTCGACGTTGATGAGCCAGACCTCCACGTAGCCCCCGGCATGCTGCGCACCCTTCGGCACGTCCACGACGAGGTTGTAGCCCACGTCGAGGGGACGGAGTTCGGCGACGCCGAGCTGCTCGTCCTCCTTCTCCAGCGGAGTGAGCGTGGCTCGTTTGACGGGGATGCCGCGCGGCTCTGTGGCCGACTGGGCCAGCCGGAGCCCGCCTGCTCCCAGAGCCGTACCCAGCACCAACCCACCTAGTCCCATGAACAGACCGCGACGGGTGGCCCCGGACAACGGCGCATCAGCGGCCGGGGGGGCCGTCGGTGCGGCACCGTCGGTGGGGGAGGTGGATGTGGGTTCAGCATCCGAGAGATTGAGGGCTGACGCGATGGCGCCCCACGTCTCCTGGGAAGGCGTGGACCATTCCACGGGTTCCTGCAAGGAGCGCTGGAAGCGCTCGACGACGTCTTCCATCGACATTTCGTTGCGATCAGACATGTAGCGAATCCACCTCCTCAAATACGTTGCGTAATTTTTCCAGGCCACGTCTTACGTGACTCTTGACGGTCCCGAGTGGCATCTCCAATTCCTTGGAGACCACCTCGTGTGTCTTGTCCTCGAGGAAGACCATGCGAAGAATTGTTCCGCGTGGATCCCCGAGTGTTTCCAGTGCGTCCCTGACCACCACCCGGTCCAGCACATCGTCCGCATGGGAGATGGTGTCCATATGGGCATCGGGCGGTGCGGCTTCGTCATTGCGAAAAGCGCGGCTCCGGGCACGAAGGGCATCAGCAATCTTGAATTTGCAGATTCCCAGCAACCAGGCCGGAAGTGCTTCGTCCGTGGCCCGAATGGTGTGCCGTGATTTCCACGCTGCTATGAACACCTGCTGGGTGACGTCATCCGCGTCGGCGTTGGAGCCAAGTGCAGAGCGTGCGATGGTGTGAACCAGTCGCGACCACCGGGTGAACATCTCCTGCAGTGCGCTTTCATCATCACCTGCAAGCCGTGCGGCCAGAACAGCCACCGGACTGGGGAAGTAATCAACGCTCACTCGTGCAGTCTGTCATACCGACACAACGCTCAGACGGAAACTCCCGGCCTGCGGGGGGAGCAGGCCGGGAGTCCGTCACTGCATGTCAGGCCTTGGTGGCGACCCGACGGCGGGTGGCGATCACAGCGGTGCCCGCGATGGCGAGGGCGCCGAGGAACGCTGCGGCGATGGGAGCCGAGGAGCTCGGACCTTCAGCGCCGGTGGAAGGCATGCCCGGCTTGGTGGGCGTGGAGCCCTTCATGAGGTCGACGCTCTGGACCGCGAGGGCCAGGTTCTCGTCGGTGAGGCTGCCCCAGGCGTAGACGATGACGTTCTTGCCAGCGTCAACCTTCACGTCGGCGGGGCCGAGGACGACGGTGTCGGTGCCAGCGGCAACAACATCAACGTTCAGGGTGCCGGCGGCGATGTTCATCATGGCTTCCTTGGGGTTCTCCAGGGCCTTGATGACGGCGGTTCCACCTGCGCGGACGTCGACGGCCGGTGCGGCAGCGACGTGGCGGACCGTGATGCGGCCGCCTTCCTTGGAGGCGGAGGTGTCATTGACGAAGGGGGTCAGCGCGGGCTTGCCATCGGCGGTGAGGTGCGCGACGACGGTGATGTTGGCGCCGGCCGGGACGGTGACGCCCTTGGCCTCGACGACGGCGTCGCCGTCCTTGCCTGCACCAGCGGCAACGACCTTCAGGTCGTACTTACCGGCGGGAAGCATCTGCGGGTCGGTCAGCGTGCCGGGCTTGAAGTCCTTGAGGAGTTCGCCACCGTTGGCGTAGACGTCGACGACGGCGCCGGGCACTGCATGGAGTACTGAGACGGTCGCGTTGTCATCAGCCATTGCCGCGGGGGCGGCGAAGAGCGAGGCGGCCAGTGCGAGTGCACCAGCGGCGAGAAGTCGCTGCAACTTCATGGGGTGATCCTTTCGGTATGTGTGAGTGGTGAACACCACCCTCCAACCAGTACTTCGCTGGCTGTGCGCGGTTTGGATGCAGCCGGAGCAAAATTCTTTTTTGGCTACTGTGTGGGGATGCCGGAAGGACACGTTATTCACCGCCTTGCCACCCATCTCCGCGAGGAGTTCGGGGGACGGCCAGTGCGCGTCGACTCCCCCCAGGGCAGGTTCGCGATGGAGGCGGAACGCCTCGACGGTGCAACCCTGGTCGGGGCGGAAGCGGTGGGGAAACACCTCTTCATCGAGTTCGACGCGCCGGAGCCGCGCTGGATCCACATCCACCTGGGCCTCATCGGGAAGCTCCGGATTGAGCCCGTGGCGGCCCTTCGTGGGGAGATCCGGCTTCGCCTCTCCAACGGCGTCACCGAGGCGCTGCTCAGCGGCCCGCAGTGGTGCAGGGCTGTCACCGACGAGGAACATGCCACCGTCGAAGCCACCTCCGGGCCGGACCCCCTGCGGCCGGACGCGGACCCCGAGGTGGGCTACGAGCGGCTGAGCCGCTCGGGCAAGTCCATCGCCGCTCTGCTGATGGATCAGCGCATCGCCGCCGGGGTGGGCAACATCTTCCGCGCCGAGGTGCTGTTCCGCAATCGTTTGCGCCCCACAACGCCGGGCCGCGAGATCGACCGTCGAACATGGCTGGTCATCTGGAAAGACCTGGTGACGATCATGCAGGACGCCGTCCGTGCCGGGCACATCGACACGGTCCGCCCCGAGCACACGCCCGAGGCACAGCAACGGGCAGCACGGGAGGACCGGCACGGGGGCGAGGTGTACGTGTACCGGAGGGCAGGTGAGGACTGTCTGGTCTGCGGATCCGAGGTTCGCACTGTCATGCTGGAGGGCAGGAACATGTACTGGTGCCCCGGTTGCCAGCGGCGCAAACGGGCGGCGAGAAGCTGAGGGACGTCTGCCTCGCCACGCCGGATACGGGTGCTCCGGGGCGTGTGCAGACGTTGTTAGTCTGGCCGCATGGATTTGACCTCTTTTCAGGCATGGTTGTTCGACCTTGACGGGGTCATCACCCCCACCGCAGACGTCCACATGCTGGCGTGGGACGACATGTTCAATGCCTTCCTCGCCTCGCGCGGCGAAGGTGGCGTCTACACCCGGGACGACTACTTCACCCACGTCGACGGCAAACCCCGCTACGACGGTGTGCGTGACTTCCTGACCTCCCGCGGTATCGCCCTGCCTGAGGGGACTCCTGCGGACGATCCTGCCGAGGAGACTGTCTGTGGTCTGGGGAACCGCAAGAACGATGCCTTCAACACCGTCCTGGCGCGCGACGGCGTGACTCCTTACGCCGGATCGGTGGCACTGCTCGACCGTCTCCGCGATCTGGGAGTACGGCTCGCCGTGGTGTCGTCGTCGAAGAATGCGACACAGGTGCTGCGGGCCGCAGGGCTTTCGGAGCGCTTTGAAGTGGTGGTCGACGGCGTCGTGGCACACGATGAGGGACTTCCCGGCAAGCCCGCGCCGGACACCTACGAGTTCGCCGCCGACCGCATGGGAGTGCCCCACGAGCAGTCTGTGGTGATCGAGGATGCGCTGTCCGGGGTGGCAGCGGGGGCCGCCGGAGCGTTCGGGCTCGTGGTGGGCGTCGACCGGGGAGTTGGAGAAGAAGCACTCACTGGTGCTGGCGCCGACGTCGTCGTGGCTGATCTGGCGGAGCTGGTGAACTCGTGAAGCGCACGTTGCAGGACGACCCGGTCAACAGGACGCGATACCCACTCGATGAGTGGCGCTTCGTTGAGGTGGAGCCGCCGCAGGGCGATGACATGGGCACGGCGGAGACACTGTTCTCCGTGGGCAATGGCTACCTGGGCATGCGCGGCAACCCCGAGGAGGGACGCAAGTCGTTCGCCCACGGGACCTACGTGAACGGGTTCCACGAGACATGGCGCATCCGGCACGCGGAGGAGGCCTTCGGGTTCGCGAGCACCGGGCAGACCATCGTGAATGCCCCCGACACCAAAACCCTGAAACTCTACGTGGACGACGAGCCCTTGATGCTCTCGCAGTCGGACCTGGAGGGCTACGAGCGCGCGCTCGACTTCCGCTCCGGACTGCTGACCCGAACTCTCGTGTGGCGCACACCTTCAGGTAAGAGGGTGCAGATCGACTCCACCCGGATGGTGTCCTTCACCGACCGTCACCTGGCCCTGTACGAGATCGAGATCACCATGCTGGAGGGCGACGCGCCCATCGTGGTCAGCTCCCAGATCCTGAACCGGCAGGACGGGTTCGACGACTTCCGCCGCCCGGAGGTGGCCACGCGCGGCAGCTTCGATCCGCGCCGCTCCAGCCGGTTCAACGGCCGGGTACTGCAACCGCAGGGACACTGGTCGGTGGGGAACCGGACGGCTCTGGGGTATGCCACCACCGACTCGGGCATGACGCTGGCCGTCGCTACTGACCATTACATCGAGACCGACAACGACTACGAGTCGATCGCCGCGGCCGAGGATGACAATGGCCGGCAGATCTACCGGATCGAGGCCAAGAAGGGTCGGCCCATCGTGATCCGCAAGGCTGCGGTCTATCACTCGTCACGCGGGGTGCCCGTCCCCGAACTCTTCGACCGTTGCCGACGCACGCTCGACCGCATTCGCGACAAGGGTTTCGAGTTCTACTTCAAGCTCCAGCGGGACTGGCTCGACGACTTCTGGCGCGGCGCCGACGTGGTGGTCTCGGGACAGCCCGCCATCCAGCAGGCCATCCGTTGGTGTCTCTTCCAGCTCGCACAGGCCACCGCCCGCAGCGACCAGCACGGCATCCCCGCGAAGGGGCTGACTGGCTCCGGATATGAAGGGCACTATTTCTGGGACACGGAGATCTACCTCGTCCCGTTCTTGGTCTACACGAGCCCGCGCGTGGCGCGCAACGTGTTGCGGTTCCGCGTGAGTCTGCTGGACCAGGCCAGGGAACGCGCACGTGTCCTGTCCCAGGAGGGCGCCCTGTTCCCGTGGCGCACCATCAACGGGGAGGAGGCCTCGGCCTACTACGCGGCGGGCACTGCGCAGTACCACATTGATGCGGACGTGGCCTTTGCCTTCGGCAAGTATCGCGAGATCACCGGGGACACCGAGTTCATGTACCGCGACGGCGCCGCCGTGATGGTGGAGACGGCGCGACTGTGGGCGGATCTCGGATTCTGGCGCACCGAGCGCGACGGCTCCAAGACCTTCCACATCCACGGTGTGACGGGGCCGGACGAGT
The DNA here is from genome assembly GCA_030537675.1 of Propionibacteriaceae bacterium. Classification (GTDB taxonomy): domain Bacteria; phylum Actinomycetota; class Actinomycetes; order Propionibacteriales; family Propionibacteriaceae; genus Arachnia. Next base: position 5,333 of record JAUNVL010000038.1, read on the forward strand.
ACACCACCGTGGTGAACAACAACATGTTCACCAACGTCATGGCCAGGGCGAACCTCGGCTCGGCCGCCAACCTGATGCGCGAGATGCAGGAACTCGACCCGGAGGCCTTCGCCCGGCTGGAGGAGTCGCTGGGACTGCAGCAGAGCGAGATCGACGAGTGGGTGCGCTGTGCCCGCGGCATGGTGGTGCTGTTCGACGAAACGCTGGGGATCCATCCGCAGGACGAGAAGTTCCTCGCGGGTGAGCTCTGGGACCTGAAGAACACCGCTGCCGACAAGTACCCGCTGCTCCTGCACTACCACCCGCTCGTGATCTACCGGTTCCAGGTCATCAAGCAGGCCGACGTCGTGCTGGCGCTGTTCCTCCAGGGCGACCAGTTCTCGCTTGAACAGAAGCGCGCGGACTTCGAGTACTACGACCCCATCACCACGGGCGACTCCACGCTGTCAGCAGTCGTGCAGTCCATCGTCGCCGCCGAGGTCGGGTACCAGGACATGGCGATGGACTACTTCCGCGCCGGCCTGTTCGTCGACCTCGCCGACCTGCACAACAACACCCGGGACGGCGTCCACATCGCCTCCACGGGAGGCGTCTGGAACGCACTCGTGTACGGCTTCGCCGGCATGCGGGACTACCGCGGGAAAATCACTTTCGATCCACGGCTCCCCAAAGCCTGGCCCAGCCTGGACTTCGCGCTGCGGGTGAAGGAGTCGCGCGTCCGGGTGCACCTGGAACGGACGCACATCCGCTTCACGCTCGAGTTCGGCGACCCGGTGAAGGTGTTTGTTCGTGATGAAGTGGTCCACATCACGCCCGGGGAGCCCGTGCAGGTGGAACTGGCGCATCAGGGGCTGTGTCTGCCGTCCCTGGATGCCACGCACCCGGTCACGGGCAACCGTCGTGGGGATGGCTCGGTCATCACCGCACTTGTCCCCGAACCACACCACCAGGATGTGGTGGGAGTGACGGACTGACGTGCAGCATGAGGAGGACGCAGGAGTCGACGTCGAGATTGCGGTGCACGGCGCAACCCTGCGCGTGGTCTTCCCCGACGGCGCGTGGACCATCGCCCTTCCTGATGGCTGGTCTCCGCAGAGCAGTGACGAGCACGACCTCTGGCGCTGGGAACTGACGGGCGTCGCACAAGCTCGCGTGCGCCTGCGCCGTCGTCCCCACATCCAGCTTGAGCTGGACGTGGTGAATCAGAGCGACGACGTCGTGGTCCTGGAGGCGCCCGTGGTGAGTCTGCTGAGCGAAGGCACCCAGGTGCCCTGGTTCGCGGGCGCTGCCGGCGAGGTGCTCCACGTCTCGCCCGCCTCGAGTGTCCTCTGGGTGCAACTGCGCGGGAGTTGCGCGGGTGAGGGACGGGCGTTCTCCGTGGTGCCTGAGCCGCTGTCGCTGCGTCCCGGGCAGGGTAGCTCGGCCGCGTGGCGCAGGCGGGAGCTGCCCATCGCCACGCTGGTGCCGGAGCCGGCATGGGTACCCCGGCAACGCTACTTTCGCCGCGGGGAGTCCCTGGAGGTGTTTCACACCGACGCCGCGCTCATGGGCCTCGGTCTGGAGATCACCGCCACGGTCGACGGCAGCAGCGTCGAGGGGCGCCCGGGTCTGCACGATCTCGCGTTCCTGGATGCTCGTGGCACTGCACTGGTGGAGGTGGGATGGTTCGATCCGCTCGAGGACATTGTCGCCTCCTGTCTGGCGCTGCCGGGGCTGGACCCCAACCTGATGGCGTGGCTGTTCGCCTCCACCGACGTGGACGAGCCGACGCTGGATGCGCTCGACGTCGCGCTGGGTGAAGCACTCGAGGCTCCCACGTTCTGGGGCGTGCTCGCCGGGATGCGTGCCGTGACGTTGACGGACCTCCCGGTGGCATCGGAGGTTGTACGTGCCGCTCGCGCCGTGTGGCGTGATGATCTTGACCCCCACGCACGACGGCTGCTGTTGACCCATGGCCTGCTCAGTGGGTGGGAACCTCCTCTGGTGGGGGAGTGGCTGCATTCGGCGGGACCGATTCCGTTCACCGATGCCCAGACGGTGCTGGCAAGCGTGGGCCACGGCCGCGTCACGTCGGCGCCGGTGGTGCACGGGGGAATGGACGTGGCCCTGGCCGGCATGTGGTTGGCGGCGCAGCCGGAATCGGCGGCGGCTGCGGAGTGGGAACGTGCGGTGGCTGTCTCCCGGTCACGGCTGATGTGCGCCCTGTCCCAGGCCCCGAATGCCGTCGATGTGGCGTGGCTCGTCGTGGAGGGCCTGCTCGGTTGAACCCAAACGCGCAATGTTCCTGAGCGTTTCCTGAGAGTTTATTGGTTGAGGATAAATATTCTCAGTAACGAATGCATTATGTGGTGGTTCAGCGCTCCCACCCCCCTACGGAGAACACATGCTCAAGCAAGTCCTCACAGCCATGGCAGTCGCCGCAATCGCGGTTGCCGGCAACGTCGTCGCACCCGCAACGGCGCAGGCCGACGTCAACGTCTACGTCACTCCTGGCCGCCACACTGTCGGTGGCCGCGAATGGAACACGACGTGTGCCCAGTACGACGCCAACATCACCCGCTGCCGCGCCGATATCAAGTCCGGCAACGCGTGGGTGTTCAACAACCTCACCTACCTGGCAGCCGACAGGGATGTGTGGCTCGACAACCCACTCGCCCGCCCCGGCGCGTTCACCTCGGCAGGCCGTGACTGGGTCACCTCCTGCAATGACGACTGGACGGGCAAGAGTGCCTGCAGGTCGTTCATCAGGAGTGGCAGCCGTTGGGTCTTCAACAACATCGTGTACCTCACCCCCGGCACGGTCGACTACCCGGCGTTCTCGTTCAACGAGTCCACCGGCAAGCTGACCGCCACCGTGACCCCGTCCACCCGGTTCTTCGCCATGGGTGACGTCCCGCTGTACAGCAATCCCGACGGGAACGCCGCCAAGGGGAAGCTCGTCAAGGGCGAGGCCACCATCGTCACCCAGCGCGAGATCGGCGAACGCAGCGAGGTGTTCCACAAGGGCGTCTTCGGCTGGATCCCCACCTACGCGCTGATCAAGGAGGGCGTCGAGCCACCCGCGGACAAGCCAGTGGCACCAGCACCAGCTCCCACGCCCACGCCAGCGCCCGGTGACGACGGCGGCTCGCTGAACAAGGGCTCATCCTCGGGGCTGGACAAGGTCAACGCGAACACCAAGAAGGTTGTCCGCCACATCTGGGCCAGCTACCCGGCCATCAAGACCATGTACGGCTGGCGCGACGGCGGCACCCCTGACCACCCCGCAGGCCGCGCAGTGGACGTCATGATCCCCAACTACAAGTCGAATTCCGCGCTCGGCTGGGAGATCGCGACGTACTTCCGCAACAACGCGAGCGACTTCGGCGTGAGCTACGTGATCTTCGACCAGAAGATCTGGTCCGTTGCGCGCAGCAAGGAGGGCTGGCGGTCAATGGCTGGCCGCGGCGGCGACACGGCCAACCACAAGGACCACGTCCACGTGAACACCTACGACGCCTGAGCACACCCGCACCACCGCATTTCTGCTCTTCAACCTCGCTGGCAAAGGCCGAAAATCCGGTCTGGAGTGAGGTTGGAGAGCAGAAGTCGTTTCCGGCACTGGTAGCGCTGGGGAACCATGGCCCAGTCGGCGTCAGGCGCGGGTTGGCCACCCCCTGGCGGGCCGGAGGACCGTCGGAGGTGGAGATCGCCGGAGGGCGGCAGGACGAAACACAAAGCGGCCCTTCGCGAGTGCGAAGGGCCGCTGTTGCGTCAGGTCTACTCAGTCGGAGAACGTCACCACGCTGTTGAAGACCCAGTCCTCCACCTCGCGGTAGCTGCGGTTGCCGGCGGCGTCGAGGACGGACTCGATCACGTTCGACTTGATGAAGGAGCGGCAGGCATTGGGGCCCGTCCAGTCATCTGCACAGGACGTCTTCCACTCGCGGCCACTGGAGGTGAAGGGACCGTCGATGGTGAATGGATGGCCTGCCCACTGGGTGCGGGAGGCGGGGAGGTAGGTGAGGTTGTTGAAGTTCCAGCCGTTCTGGGCGACGAAGTTGCCGTTCACCTTGGTCACCTGGGTGGACCAGATTTCTGCGCGGCACCGATCAATGGAACCGGAGTAGGCCTCGCACGTGGTGCGCCAGTTCCGGCCAGCCACGGTGTGCTCACCGGCGGTGGTGTAGACGTTGACCGTCTCCGCCGTGGGGGGATCGACCTCTGCCGTGGGGGGTGTGACCTCCGTCGCGGGGGACGCGACGCCCTCGAGTGCCTTCACCATTGCCTCGACCACCGGGCGCCAGTGCTCGTAGTAGTAGCGGTACTTGGAGGCTGGCACCTGAACATCGGCCGCCACCTTCCACATCTCGTCGGTGCGCCAGTTCTTCTTCTGGAACACACCGGGGATGACGTACCCGAGCCGACCTGCGGCGCCGGGGGCCTTGACGCCCACCGGGTGTCCTTCGATGAAGGTGAGCGTGGCGTACGGGATGCCGTTGAGGATCGCGTTGTTCTCCGCCTGCGTGGCGCCGTCGGCGTACCAGCCCACGAGCGAGCGCTGCTGGAACGGGCCGACGTCGTTGTCGCGGTTGGGGACCCGGGTGCTGGGGTTGGTGAAGAAGGTGGACTCCTGCGCCATGGTCATCAGCGAAATGACGATGAGGCGTTCCTTCTCCGCAGCAGAGACGCCGTCCCAGTTGGCTGAGCGGATCGTGTCGATGACCGAGAGGGAGTTGCGCTGCATCTCCGGGGTGACGGTGACTTTGGCGCCGGTGGACTTCGTCAGCCGCATGGACTCCAACGGTGGGACGGCCGTGGCCACGCGAACATCGCTGTTGGCGGTGGTGTCGGCCTGCGCCGCCGGTGTCATCACCGCCGACATGGAGGTGATGGCCACGAGGGCGGGTACGAGAAGATGTCGTAGGGGGAAGCGAGACTTCATCGCGTCAGAATGACACTGCTTTTCTCAGGTTCGTAGACATGGAAAGTTACATTGCGGTGACTTGTCTGAGAAAACATGCGGTTGATGTTCAGGAAGGTGTCCTGGGGTGGTGACGGCGGGCGTCAGTCGTTGGAGTGGGACTCCAGGAACTCATACATCTCGCGGTCGTCGACGCCTGGGTACGTTCCCTGGGGCAGGGGTGCGAACAGGTGGGTGCGCACCCTCGGTGACGCCCAGCCGTGGCCCTTCCAGCGCTCGGCGAGCCCGTCCTCGGGTCGACGGCAGCAGCGCACGTCGGGACACGTCGACACTTCGCGCGTCTGGGATTCCCTGCCCCGGAACCACTTGGATTCGGCGTAGGGGACGCCCAGGGTGATGGAGAACTCCGTCGTGGTGCCGATTCCGGTCTGGGTGGACTCGAAGAAGGTGCCGGCGGGCGTGTCGGTGTACTGGTAGTGCTCCGTGGTCCGGGTGGTGCGCGCGAACGCGCGGCGGGCGCTCCAGTGACGGCACACCACTTCGCCCTCGGTGGAGCCGGTGGCGTCCTCCGGCAGTGGCAATCCGTCGTTCTCGTAGGCACCCACCACCGAGCCGTCACCGTTGACCCGCAGATAGTGGAGCGTGATGCCCAGGTGCTGCGTCGCGAGGTTGGTGAAGCGGAGGGTGGCCGCCTCGTGGGTGACGCCGAAGGAGTCGCGGAAGTCCTCGATGGCGATGTTGCGGTCGCGCTTGGCGCGTTCCAGGAAGCTCACCGACGCAGCGCGTGGCATCAGGCACGCGGCAGCGAAGTAGCTGGCCTCCAGCCGCTGACGCAGGAAATCTGCGTAGTCGGCGGGTGCCTCATGCTCCAGCACGTTGTGCGCGACGGCCTGCAGTGCGAGTGAGCGCAACCCGTGGCCGCCGGGAATCGAGGCGGGTGGGATGTAGATGCGGCCGTGCTCCAGGTCCACCACCGCTCGCGCGGAATGCGGCAGGTTGTCGGTGTGGACGATTGCCAGGCCCACCCTCTCCGCCATCTCCGCGACGGTGCGGTGTGTCAGCGCACCCGTGGTGTGACCCACGGCCGCGGTGGACTGCTCGGCGATCATCTCGATCTCCGGGAGGTGGTTGTTCCGCTCCCGCATCTCCGCGCGGTGCTGCGTGTTGGCGCGTCGTGCCTGCTCGGGGGTGGCGATCGCCAGGCGAGCGCGTCGGTCCAGTTCCCGATGGAGACCCACGATGGTCTTCAGCACTGTGTCCGACATGGCTCGCGTGGGACGCAGCATCGGAAGGCCGAGTTCCCGGTACGAGGGTGAGGCCTGCGCCTTTTCCATCTCCATCTCCAGGGCAGCACGTGGCGAGGGCGCCTCAGCGGCGAGGAGGTCGGAGACCGACACATCGAGCGCCGCCGCGATGCCCTGCAGCAGCGACAATCGTGGTTCCCGGTGGCCGTTCTCCACCATGGACAGCTGGCTGGGCGCGGTTTCTGTGATGGTTCCCAATTGTTCAAGCGTGAGACCGGCGTCGGTACGGAAATGCCGGATGCGACGGCCCAGCGTCGGTAGATCAGCCATGAGTTCACTGTAGTGGAAGATTCAATGATCTTCACAAGATTTTGGCTAACACAACCGTGGTATCGCTCCGTATGGTGAAACCAAGAGCCCATCCTGCAGCACAGGACACCCCACACGGTTGGAGAAACTCATGACTGCCAGCACCATCACACGTCACGCACCCGAGGCCGCCGACTCACGCATCGTCGCATGGGTGGATTCCATCGCAGAGCTGACACAGCCGGACAACATCGTCTGGTGCGACGGGTCCGCCGAAGAGAAGCAGCGCATGCTGGACGAGTCCGTGGAAGCGGGCACGCTCATCAAGCTCAACCCCGAGAAGCGCCCCAACAGTTACCTGGCCCGCTCCCACCCGAGCGACGTCGCCCGGGTCGAGGCGCGCACGTTCATCTGCTCCGAGAACGAGGACGACGCCGGCCCCACCAACAACTGGGCACCGCCCGCCGAAATGCGCGAGACGCTGGACGGCTTGTTCGAGGGTGCCATGCGTGGACGCACCATGTACGTGGTGCCGTTCTCGATGGGGCCAGTCGGCAGCCCGCTGGCACGTCTCGGTGTGCAGGTCACGGATTCGCAGTACGTCGTGCTCAACATGGGCATCATGACGCGCATGGGAGCCGCCGCCCTGGCGCAGATTGGTCCCGACACCGAATGGGTGCCCGCCGTGCACTCTGTCGGCGCTCCGCTGCAGCCCGGTGAAGAGGACGTCGCCTGGCCCTGCAACGACACGAAGTACATCGTGCACTACCCCGAGAGCCGCCAGATCTGGTCGTACGGCTCCGCCTACGGCGGCAACGCCATCCTCGCCAAGAAGGCCTTCGCGCTGCGCATCGCCTCCAAGATCGGTGAGGACGAGGGCTGGCTCGCCGCCCACATGCTGCTGCTGAAGGCCACCAACCCCGCTGGCCGTGCCTTCCACGTCGCCGCTGCCTTCCCCAGCGCCTGTGGCAAGACGAACTTCGCGATGCTGCGTCCCACCATCCCCGGCTGGAAGGTCGAGACCATCGGCGACGACATCGCCTGGCTCGCCCCGGGGCCGGACGGCCGTCTGCGCGCCATCAACCCGGAAGCCGGCTTCTTCGGCGTCGCCCCCGGCACCGGCTACTCCACCAACCCCACCGCGATCGAGATGTGCGAGCAGGACACCATCTTCACCAACGTCGCACTGACCGATGACGGTGACGTCTGGTGGGAGGGCCTGACAGATGAGGCGCCCGCGCACCTGACCGACTGGCTGGGCCGCGACTGGACTCCCGATTCCGAGGACCCGGCAGCGCATCCCAACTCGCGCTTCACTGTCGCTGCGGCCTCCTGCGACACCATCGCCGACTCCTGGGACGACCCGGCCGGCGTGCCGATCGACGCCATCATGTTCGGTGGCCGTCGTGCCACCAACGTGCCGCTCGTGGCACAGGCCCGCAACTGGGAGCACGGGATCTACATGGGTGCCACCCTGGCCTCCGAGCGCACCGCCGCTGCCGAAGGAACGCTCGGCGAACTCCGCCGCGATCCCTTCGCGATGCTGCCGTTCTCCGGAACCCACATGGCGGATCACTGGCAGCACTGGCTGAACGTGGGCGAAAAGCTCCAGCAGTCCGGCGTCGCACCCGAGATCTTCACGGTGAACTGGTTCCGCCGTGGCGATGACGGCCGTTTCATGTGGCCCGGCTTCACCGAGAACGCCCGCGTTCTCAAGTGGATCACGGAGCGTGTCGAGGGCCGCACCGACGCCGTCGAGTCCCCGTTCGGCCTGGTGCCGGTCGAGGGAGCCATCGACTACGCCGAAGCCGGCGTCAGCCCCGAGGACTGGGAAGCACTGTTCGAGATCGACGCGGACGCACTCAGTGCAGAAGCAGATGATGCCGATGTCTTCTTCGCCAGGATGGGTCCCAAGGTCCCCGAGGCAGTCCTCGCGCAGCACGAGAAGTTCCGCTCACGTCTCTGAGGTGAGGTCCAGGTCGATCTGAGAAGTTCCACCAATAGATCATCGCTTGACGAGCAGGCGCCCGACATGAGTCGGGCGCCTGCTCACATGTCGACGAATAGAGCGCAAGGGCACATCCTTTTCCGTGGCTCTTCGCAACACGATGGGTAGTCAGTCTGACCGCCTGCCGATCGCCACGGAAGAAAAGTATTGTGCAGAAGGATAGATGTCAATAATATTCGTTCATTAGCCTGTTGGCGCTGAAGCCAACAGGATCAATCGAACGGGGCTGGCTGTGAGCCGACAATTTCGTTCACAAGGACGCTTCCGCTTCACTGCCTTCGTCATGGTCTGCCTCTTGGCCGTGACTTCGTGCTCCGGTGATGCGACGAACTACGTTCCTGCTCATGACGCGGTGGAGTCTCCCCTTCCTCCTGGAGCAGCGGGATTTGCCCCTGCTCCTGACATGGCCGAGATTGCTCCGGTCTATGACGCGTTGGAGGTTGTCCCGCCCTTGGCGCCCCCGGAGCCACTCTCTTTCCCACCCAACTTCAAGCCTCTATTCACAGTGGAGACGGATATTTCTCGCTGTCTCGACCCCCTGTTCCAAGTGCCTCTCGCCGTCGTCACGGACATAGCAGAAGAAGAGAGTCTCCTTCATGACGTGGCTGCCTGTACCAACCTTGGCCACTCCGCGTTGTGGCTCGGAAACTACGGCGAAGTCGTGTGGACTGCCAAGACCAGCTTCGGGGGAGGTGCGGTGCGGTACTCAACGTCCCTGGTTCACCAGGCCTTCCGCGACTTCGTGGCAAGTGAAACATACTTGCTTGTGCCCGGAGGCGGCATGGTCATCGAAGCCAATCCGGCGACGGTGTCCTGGTTGTACAACGCTGAACTGAGCGCTGGGTGGGGCACTTTGGATGTCGTCCAGGACATCGTCAAGGAAAAGGCCCCCGGACTGGTGGCTGAACTGCATGATCTCCGGACACCTCGAAGCCGTGCACTTGGGGTGTGCGTCGTCTCCACCATCTCAATGGCCCAGAGCTTCACCGAGCGCATTGAAAAGGGCACAACCAAGCCCAGCGACGCCATCACGACAGCGTTGGGGACTGTCGCCAGTGGACTTGCGTGCCATGACGCTTGGCGGATCGCTGAAAGCGCCCCTGGTCCGGCCCCATTCGACATTGACGATCTCTCCAAGCTGACGTCGGTACGAAGCCAACAGCTTTCGACGATCGACAAGAACGTGACGCGTTTGTTTCAGTTGCAGCGAATTGCGGGCTTCATTGCCAAGGTTCGGTAGCGCTTACTTCTGCAGTTCTCGATTCGTCAGACCGCGGTGCCCTCGTCGGTCTCCTTGACCATGCGGACCGGGGCTGCCCGACGGCCTGGGCGATGTCATATCACTCGTTCCTGAGCCCGGACGTGCCGTATGGGGTGTCGCGGAGTGGTCGCCATTCGCTCTGGTGCCGGAGGAGAGGCGCATCGATTGCGCCAGCGCTGACTCCAGTCGCTTTTCCTGATCGATGCGGTCTCAGGTCCGTGGCGTGCGAGGGGTCAGGGCCTGCACGATGGCGTCAATCCAGGGCTCGGAGCGCTTCGCGAACGGGGGGACGTGGGCGGCGATGACCTTTCCCGACGCCACGAGCCGCCGCGGGCTCTCGTCCCACGTCTCGCCCCACACGTCGAAGCTGAGCGTGATGGAGGACCGGCCCATCTTTTCCACCACGATGGTGGCCGACACCTGTTGCCCGAAATACAGCATCCCCGAGAAGTCGATCTCCTGGCGGACGCGCGGGGCGCTCGAGAAGTACTCGGACAGGATGCCGGCCTGTGACATGAGCTCTGCTTCCGCTGACTCGACGAGGCGCATGATCATGCCGTTGTGATGGTGGCCGGAGGCGTCGGTGTCGACCCACTCCAGGCGCCTGGTCACGGTGGCGGTGCTCGGTGTGGGGTACGCGGTGCTCATTGTTGTTTCCTCCGTGACCGTCGGGTCCGGTTCCCGTATCGACGTCGATACCGGAACCTCCGTTATTTGTCCGTTCGCAGTCCATTCTTGCAGCGTCAACGTCAGCGTCGCAGCCTCCTGCGGATCCCGGCGAGCGGCGACGTGTCACGTTTGACGAGTTCCTGGGCCACGAGGTGTCCGGAGCCACCGCCCAGCCCCGGGCCCGGATGAGTGGCAGCACCGATGTGCCACAGACCGGGCACGATTGTGCGATGCCGCGAGGTGAGCGGGCCGGGACGCCAGATCAGGAATTGGTCGAGATTCGGGGTACCCCCGTCGGTGACGCTGGCCGGGTGATGGGTGCAGCGGCCCACCGCGTCTTTCGGACAGGAGCGTTTCGCATAGGGGACAGCCTCCGAGTGGATGGGAAGGTAGTCTCGACAACGCATTGGCGCACGGAGTGACGTGTACCGGAAGCTGCCCCGCATCGAGGCGAGGGCCGTCATCTTCAGGAGCAACATGAGCACACTGACCGAGCTGGCAGAGGGCCTCTTCTCAGGTTCGATCGAGGTCATCGACCTCACCAGCAAACTGAGCAGCGACACCCCGATCCTGGCGCTCCCACCCGAGATGGGCCAGACGGCCGCCTTCGAGCTCGAAGAAATCTCCAAATACGATGACAGGGGACCGGACTGGTACTGGAACAACTTCCGCACCGGTGAGCACACTGGCACCCACTTCGATGCGCCGTGCCACTGGGCCAGCAACAAGGATGGCCTCGACATCTCCGAGGTGCCCGTCCAGAAAATGATCGGCCCCGCCGTCGTCCTCGACTTCTGCGCCCAAGTGGCGGAGGACCACGACTTCCTCATCGAGGCCGATCACATCAAGGCCTGGATTGAGGAGAACGGCGAGATCGAGCCCGGCTCCTGGCTCCTGATTCGCACGGGCTGGGACGCCATGACCGACACCCAGGAACGCGCCCTCAACGCCAACGAGACCGGCCCGCACTCACCTGGTCTGAGCACGGACTGCGCCACGTGGGTGGCGGAGAACCTTCCGATCCTGGGCATGGGAGTGGAGACGGTTGGAACGGACGCCGGTCAGGCCTTCGCGTTCGATCGTCCCTTCCCCTGCCACTACGAGATGTCTGCGGCCAACAAGTGGGGTATCACCCAGCTGCAAAACCTTGACAAGTTGCCCGCTCGCGGTGCGGTGGTGGTCGCCCTTCCGCTGCCCATCGTCAAGGGCTCCGGCTCGCCAGCCCGCGTGGTGGCACTCGTCCAACGCTGACACCCGTACCGTCAGGCCGCCCCCGCGGCCGACCTCACCCCCAACCGTTGAGGAAGTGAACCCATGGCCGAGCGCTCGTTCGCAGCCGAAGTCAAGCACCTGCGCCTGGGCGAAGGGGAGGTCTTCCGCGGGGAGGGGATCCTGGCCGTCACGAAGGCGCTGCTCCAGTCCGGCGTGGCCTACGTCGGCGGCTACCAGGGGGCTCCCATCTCCCACATGATGGACGTGCTCGGCGACGCCCGCGAGATCCTCGACGAGTTTGACGTCTACTTCGAGAACAGCGCCTCCGAGGCGACTGCGGCAGCCATGCTGGCGGCGTCGGTGCACTATCCCCTTCGCGGTGCGGTGGCATTCAAGTCGACCGTGGGCACCAACGTCGCCTCCGACGCCCTTGCGAACCTGGCCTCCGGCGGCGTCCTCGGTGGGGCGCTGGTGATCCTGGGTGAGGACTACGGCGAGGGCAGCTCCATCATGCAGGAACGCAGCCACGCGTTCGCGATGAAGTCGCAGATGTGGCTGCTCGACCCGCGCGGAAACCTGTCGGCCATCGTGAAGGCGGTGGAGGCGGGCTTCGAGCTGTCGGAGGTGAGCAACACCCCCGTGATGCTGCAACTGCGCCTGCGCAGCAACCACATGTCCGGCAGCTTCGTGGCCAAGGACAACGTGAGGCCACCCATGACGGTGAAGGACGCCGTCGAGCACCCCACTCGGGACGTGTCCCGCGTCGTCCTCCCGCCGGCCAGCTTCATGCACGAGAAGGAGAAGATCGAGCAGCGGTGGCCTGCGGCGGTGGAGTACATCACCAGCCACGGCCTCAACGAATTCCTCGCAGAGGGCACCTCCGACGTCGGCATCATCGTCCAGGGCGGCCTGTACAACACGCTGAACCGGTCGCTGGAGCTGCTGGGCGTCTCCGATGCGTTCGGCAACTCCCAAGTCCCGCTCTACGTCATGAACGTGGCGTACCCCGTCATCGACTCCGAGGTGCTCAGGTTCTGTTCCGACAAACGGGCGGTGCTGTTGGTGGAGGAGGGCCAACCCGATTACATCGAGCAGAACATCAACACCATCCTGCGACGGGGCGGCGACGATGTTGCCCTCCATGGCAAGGACCTCCTGCCGATCGCGGGGGAGTACACGCCCATGGCAGTCACCCGGGGCGTGAACGCGTTCCTGCGCAAGCACCTGCCGGACATGCAGCTCGACGAGCCGTCGCTCCTGAAGGACGCCGACGACCCCGACAGCCCGTTCGCGGCGCGTGTGCCGTCCGAGGTTGTCCAGCCCCGACCCCCGGGCCTGTGCACCGGCTGCCCGGAGCGCCCCATCTTCGCGGCACTCAAGCTCGCGGAGAAGGAGACCGGGGAGCATCACGTGAGCGCCGACATCGGCTGCCACCTGTTCGCCATCAATGCTCCCTTCCATCTGGGGGCGACGACGATGGGCTACGGGCTCGGGGCCGCTGGTGGTGCTGCACTCAACAATCCCGAGGCTGAGCGCCCATCCATCGCGTTCATGGGTGACGGCGGCTTCTGGCACAACGGGCTGACCTCCGGCGTGGGCAACGCCGTCTTCAACAAGAACAACCAGGTGCTCGTGGTCGTCGACAACGACTATGCGGCTGCCACGGGCGGCCAGGACCTGCTGTCGTCCAGGGCTGAGTTGCCGCACCGCTCCACGCAGCACCCCATTGAACGGGCGGTCCGCGGGATTGGCGTCAAATGGGCGCGCACCGTCAGCCACACCTACGACGTGGCGAAGATGCGCGACGTGCTCATCGAGGCGCTGACGTCGAAGGATCGCGGACCCAAGGTGGTGGTCGCGCAGAGCGAGTGCCAGCTGAACCGTCAGCGCCGGGTCAAGCCCGAGCAGGCCAAGTTGGCGGCTGAGGGGAAGCGGGTGGTCCGGCAGCGCTACGGCGTGGATGCCGACACGTGTACCGGCGATCACGCCTGCATCCGGATTTCCGGATGCCCTTCGCTGACCATCAAGGACAACCCGGACCCGATGCGCACGGACCCGGTGGCGACCGTCATCGACACGTGCGTCGGGTGTGGCGTCTGCGGAGCGAACGCGCATGCGGCTTCCCTGTGCCCGTCGTTCTACCGCGTCGACGTCATTACCAATCCGAGCATCGTCGACAAGGCGAAACTGGGAACGAGGAACCGGATCATTGCGAGGCTCTCTGACGCGGTCGAAGCACGGGCCAGCAAGTACGAGATGGTGTGACATGGGCAGTTGGAAACAGGGCAGGCGACCCATCACCATCGCGATCCTGGCGATGGGCGGTGAGGGCGGTGGCGTCCTCTCCACCTGGATAGCCGACACCGCCGAGCGTTCCGGCTACGTCGCCCAAGCCACCCAGGTGGCCGGCGTGGCACAACGGACGGGGACCACCGTCTACTACGTCGAGCTGTACCCGCAGGACGCCGATGATGCCGTCGTCGAGGGCAGGGTGCGCAACGAACCCGTGCTGTCGATGTTTCCCATTCCGGGACAGTGCGACATCGTGGTTGCGTCGGAGCTCATGGAGGCAGGCCGCGCGGTGCAGCGTGGATTCGTGACGCCGGACCGCACCACGTTCATCTGCTCCACCAACCGCGTGTACTCAATCGACGAGAAGTCGGCCGTGGGTGATGGTCGCGTGGACTCTGAGCAGTTGCTCGCCTCCGTCCGCGTCGCCGCCCGACGTTTCGTGGGCGCTGACTTCATGCAGATGGCGGTGGCGGAGCGAAGCGTCATCAGCTCCGCGCTGTTCGGGGCGCTGGCCGGTTCGGCTGCCCTACCGTTCGAGCGGAGCATATTCGAGGAGTCCATCCAGGCTGCGGGCAAGGGTGTGAAGAAGTCCCTTGCCGCGTTCGCCCGAGGATTCGACATGGCCGCGGATGCCGTCCGGGCGGAACAGGCACCGGCCCGTGAACGGGTCATGCTGACGCTGACCCGACGGGAGCCGAGCCCCGAGGACCTGCGCGAAGTGGAGCTGACACGCCAGGCTTCCGACGACCCCTGCAGCCTCATCGGCCCCAAGCTCCAGACCCAGGGGCGCCGGATCGCCCAGGGATTCCCCGCCGCCTCCCGACTGATGCTGGTGAGGGGCTGCCTGCGCACGGCCTTGTATCAGGACGAGAAGTACGCGACCCGCTACCTGGACCGGATCGAACGCCTGCTGGCGGTGGAGTCGGACCCCGACGGCGCGGCGCTGTTGACCACGGAGGCGGCCCGGTACACCGCCTTACTCATGACGTATCAGGACACCATCCACGTGGCCCTGCAGAAGATTCGTGCGGCTCGGCTGGCCGACATCCGTGTGGAGTCCCGGGCCAAGAACGACCAACTCGTCGACGTGTACGAGTACCTCCACCCCGACGTGAGCGAAGTCACCGACACCATGCCCGCGGCCGTCGGGAAAGCACTGCGAGCCAACAAGCTGTTCGCCGCCGCGGTCAAGGGTGCGAGAGGGGGAGGCATCGTCATCAACACCACCTCCGTGGTGGGTTTCACAACGCTGACGACGCTGGCCAACCTGCGTCCCATGCGTCCCACCACCCTGCGGTTCAAACGGGTGCAGAAAGAGGTGGACGCCTGGCTGGCGCTGGTTACGGAGATGGCTCGATCCGACTACGCGCTCGGCGTCGAGGTGACGAAGGCTGCGCACGTCATCAAGGGTTATGGGGAGACTTTCGAGCACGGCATGGAAAGTTTCGAGAAGCTTCTGGCAGCAGCCCGCCGGATGAAGGGGCGCCAGGATGCTTCGGAGCGGCTGGCCGAGTTGCGACGCGTGGCGCTGTCGGATGAGGGAGGGGAGTCTCTGGAACTGGCTCTCACAACCGTCACCGGGCCGGGCGTCGACGGCGCATCGGTGCCGTCAGCGCCCTAGTCTGCCGATGGCCGAGGCTCTTCCGGGACCCCGACGGCGACCAGCGTCTGAAGCGGTTACGCATCCTCCAGGAGGTCTCGGATACCGTCTGCGGGGGTCTTGTTGAACTCGGTGCCAGCCAGGCGTTTGCCATGGACGCCATCTGAGTCATCGGATGCGAGCCAGATGGCGGCGGGGACGATGACCTGGGTCTCTGACCACGGGACGTGCGCCTTGAGGTAGTCGGGCATCATGTTCGGGCCGAACAAGTGAGTATCGACCATTCCGCCGGGGGACAGGCAGTTGACCCGGATACCGCGTTCGGCGTTCTCGGCCGCCGCGATCCGGACCAGCAGATCAACGCTCGCTTTGGTCACCGCGTACAGGCCGACGCCAGCGCCTGACATCCGGCCGAGTTCGGACCCGATGGCGATGAAGCTGCCCCCGGACTGCATGGCAGGCAAAGCGGCTTTCATGCAGAGCCACATCCCGACGGTGTTCACGGCGAGCAGCTGCTGGACCACGTCGAGGTCGTAGGTGTCCAAGGTCGTCATCCGCTGGTCGGTGATGCTGGGAACCGCGATCCCGGCGTTGGCCACGAAGACGTCGAGTCGTCCAAACCGTTCGACTGTTGCCTTTACCAAGGAGGTGACCTGGTCCTCTTCGGTGACGTCGGTAGGAATCACCTCCACCGCCGCAGCGCCCGCCTCCCGGCAACGTTGCGCCACCTGCTCAAGGTCCAGGATGGTGCGGGCAGCCAACACGACGGTCGCCCCCTCGCGGGCGAATCCGGTCACCATGGCCTCGCCCAGCCCTCGGCTGGCTCCGGTGACCACCGCAACTTTTCCGGTCAGCTTGCCCATCATTCATCCTCTGCTTGAAGTTGGCGACGCATGGTTGACAGCAACGGTGGTGGAGGAGTCGTTCTGGGCGTGGTTGACCTCAGCTGAGGCCGTAGGCCTTGTGGACCAGCCAGATGGGGTGCACCGTCTTGACGCCCGAGCCCTGCTCGATCTGCCAGCGGCAGGTCTCGGTGTCGCAGACGGCTATGCCCTCGTTCTTCTCCTTGACCATGTCGAACAGCGGCTGGCCGACGGCCTGGGCGATGTCGTACTTTTCCTTCTTCAGTCCGTAGGTGCCAGCAATGCCGCAGCAGGCGCGCCCGGACTCGATGACCTCCACCCCCGGGATCAGCTCCATCACGGTGATGGCAGGCATCCCCATGCCCTGGCTCTTCAACTGGCACGGTGCGTGGTACGGCACGGTGATGTCGTTGCGGACGAAGTCCGTCGGCAGGTCACCCGTCTGGTGGAGTTCCAGCAGGAACTCCGAGATCTCCCGCATCCGGGTGCCCACATCGTGGAGGCTTTCCGCGTCGACGCCCATGATCTCGTGCGCCTCGTGCTTCAGCATTCCGGCGCAGGAGCCCGACGCCGACACGATGGTGAGGTCGCGCCCACCCTTGCGCAACTGGTCGCACAGCTTCAGGACGCTCTTGGTGGCGTCGTCGAACAACCCGTTGCTCTGCTGGGCCAATCCGCAGCAGCCCTGTTTGGGCACGATGACCTCGTAGCCCAGATGCTCCAGCACCTGGACGGTCTTGATGCTGGTCTCCACCTCGAAGTAGCCACCTGCGCAGCCGTGGAAGAACACCACCGGACCGCGGGTGCGCGGGGTGGTGGGTGTCTTGTGCTTCTTCATCCAGCCGACGAAGGTGTGGGCGCGCGCCGTCGGCATCGGGGCGTCGCGATGGACGCCGACGGTCTTCTCCACCACCGTGCGCACCAGCTTGTTGCCCAGCGCCGCATTGGCGATGGGGGCGAAGGGTGTCATCACCTGACCCATCAGGACCGTCTGCCCGATGAGCTTGTCGCGCAGCGGCATGTTGTCCTCCTTCATCACCGCCCGCGCCTGGCTGTTCAACTCAGCGATCTGCACGCCCTGGGGGCACGCCAGCGTGCAGGCGCCGCAGGAACTGCAGTAGTCCAGCGAGTGGTCGACGGACTCGCCGTCGCGGAACCTCTCGGCCTGCGGCCCCACGAACTTCGGGCCGGGAAACAGCGGCGTTACCGCGGAGACGGGGCAGGCCGTCTCGCAGATGGTGCACTTGATGCAGGCGTCCAGCGTGGCCCGCGTCAGCATTGCCTTCGGGTACTCGAGTGGTTCAGGCATTGCTCGCTCCTTCCAGGTTCTGCACGGATTCCAGGATTGCGTCCGCCGCACGCACGGCACTGGCGAGCGCGATCCCGTCGCCCGACTTCTCCCGCCAGCGCGACGCGCCGGCCAGGATGCCGCCGGCAACGTGGAGGTTGTCGTAGACCACGGCGCCGTCGGCGTTGAGCACCCGCATGTCGGGATCGACGCGGACCCCGACGCTGAACAGCGGCTGCTCCGCGTTGTGGTCGGCGACGACCAGGTCGCCCTCCGGTACCCACAGGGGCAGCCCGAGTGCCGGTTCGCTGACCTTCATGTAGGAGTCCAACTCGATGGCGCCCGATTCGAAACCACCCGGGGCGAACACGAAATGCTCGGCGGGGTAGTCGGTGGGGCGGCCCGTGGTGCCGACGGTCAGCGAGGTGATGCGTGCGCCGTCGGTGTTGGCGCACAGCACCGGGCTGCCCAGGATGATCCGCACGCGGGCCTGTTTGGCGATCCGCGTGAGCGTGTCGTTGAGGCGCATGCCGGGCACCGACGGGGG
>JAUNVL010000181.1 GCA_030537675.1 Propionibacteriaceae bacterium
GGCCAGGAGGCCTCAATGGAGTCGAGGACTTCCTGGCTGCTCTTGTCGAGCGCGATCCAGTCAGTCATGCCCTTCCAGAACGAACCGGAGCCCACGGCACCAGGCATGAGGTCGGAGCCGTCGAAGCGGAACACGGTCTTCTCATCAGAGAGCAGCTCGAAGGCCAACTGGTCGATGGGGGACTTCAGGTTCGCGGGGTCGAGCTCCTTGTTGGCCGACAGCCAACCAGCGGGCGAGGCCTTGGCCTTCTCGTTGCTCCACTCGGGTGAAGTCAGGAACGCCTGGAAGGCCTGGACCTCCGGGCGGTCTGCAAAGGCCGTGGCGAACTCGCCACCGCCCAGGAGCGGCTTGACGTCGGCATCCTTGCCGGGAAGGTAGAACGCGAAGACGTCGCCGTCCTCGGCGATCGTCGTACCCTCGGGCCAGTTGGCCTGGTAGAACGAGGCCTGACGGTGCAGGTAGCACTCGCCGTTGAGGATCGGCAGGCCTGCGTCGCCGAACGCCGTTGTCGCGATGGTCTTGACGTTGCCGTAGCCACCGTTGACGTACTTGTCGTCCTTCAGGATGGCGCCAGCCATGTCGAGGGCCTCCACCACCTTGGGATCGTTGAACGGCATCTCGTGGTTGACCCACTTGTCGTACTCCTCCGGGGACACGGTGCGAAGCATCATGTCCTCGAGCCAGTCGGTGGCCGGCCAACCGGTGGCGGAACCGGACTCGATCCCGGCACACCACGGCTTGGCCTCGGGGTGCTCGGTGGCGATCTTCTCGGTGAGGTCCATCAGCTCGTCGAGCGTGGTGGGGATCTCGTAGCCTCCGTCAGCCATCAGGCTGGGGGAGTACCAGACGAAAGACTTGGCGTTGGCGCCCACAGGTACGGCGTAGTAGGTGCCGTCGACGGTGCCGTAGCCCTTCCACGCCTCGTTGTAGTACTTGTCGACGTTGGCGTCTGCAGCTTCCGCGACCGGCTTCACTGCGTCCGGGAAGCGTTGGACGAGAGTCTGGAGAAGCCCCGGCTGTGGGATGTAGGCGATGTCCGGCGGGGAGCCAGCCGCGATCTTGACCGGCAGTTGGGACTCGAACTCGCGAGAACCCTCGTAGGCGATGGTGGCACCGGTGCACTTCTCGAACGGCACGTATGAATCAATCTGGGGCTGGTCCTCTGGCGAGACGATCGAGGCATAGACGGAGACCGTCTTGCCCTTGAGGTCGCCGTAGGACTCGTAGGCGGAGCAATCCTGGTCGCTGGTGGGATCGCCGGTCGATTCCCCGGCGGGGGTGTCGCCGCCACCACAGGCTGCAAGCGCCACGAGTGACACGAGCCCCACGCTCGCTATGGCAAAACGATTCTTTTTGCGGAACATCTTTGTCCTTCCGGGAAACGGGCACAGCCGCGTTTGGCCGAGCATCGATCGCATACAGTCAATCGGGTTTCGGAGGCGTTGTGAACTACCACCGATCACGAACGAGTAACGATTTGGCAACGTTCACATTGGTGCGCCCACGTTGTTTGCTGCCGTGTCACAGCGCCCGCAGTTCCACCTGCTGTTGGGCAGACCTGAAACTTCACCAGCCACGGGGGTATCTTGGTCGGGAATGCGGGCGGCCGCGGACTGCGGATGCGCCCACCACGACTGAGAGGACTCACGTGAGCCAAATGGATGAGGCCGGACCGATCCTCAACGGGCTTCCCACCACCCTTCCCGACAGCGATCTGGACGAGACGGCCGAATGGCTTGAATCGCTCGACGGTGTCATCGAAGAGGGTGGCCGCCACCGGGCCCGGTACGTGATGTTGAAGCTGCTGGAGCGAGCGAGGGAGCGCCAGATCGGCGTTCCGTCGTTGACGGGCACCGACTACATCAACACCATTCCTGCGTCGCAGGAGGCTGCCTACCCCGGCGACGAGACGCTTGAACGCGAGATCCGGCGGCTGCTCCGCTGGAACGCCGCCATCATGGTGCACCGCGCACAGCGCCCCGGCGTGGGCGTCGGCGGCCACATCGCCACGTATGCGTCCTCGGCGACCCTCTACGAAGTGGGCATGAACCACTTCTTCCGCGGCAAGGACCACCCCGGGGGTGGAGACCAGATCTTCTTCCAGGGCCATGCCTCGCCCGGCATGTACGCGAGGGCCTTCCTTGAGGGACGTCTCCAGGAAGCAGACCTGGACGGTTTCCGCCAGGAACACAGCCACTACGTGGATGGGAAACTGCGGGCACTGCCCTCCTACCCGCACCCGCACCAGATGCCGGAGTTCTGGGAGTTCCCCACGGTGTCCATGGGCATCGGGCCGATGAACGCGATCTACCAGGCGCAGTTCAACCGGTACCTCCACAATCGCGGGCTGAAGGACACCTCCCAGCAGCACGTGTGGGCGTTCCTCGGTGACGGTGAGATGGATGAGCCGGAATCGCGCGGATTGCTGCAGACAGCAGCCAACGACGAACTCGACAACCTCACCTTCGTCATCAACTGCAACCTGCAGCGACTCGACGGCCCCGTGCGTGGCAACGGCAAGATCATGCAGGAACTCGAGGCCTTCTTCCGTGGCGCAGGCTGGAACGTCATCAAGGCCGTGTGGGGTCGCGGTTGGGACCCGCTGCTCGCAGCCGACAGCGAGGGCGCGCTCGTCAACCTCATGAACGCCACGAATGATGGCGACTACCAGACCTTCCGGGCCAACGACGGCGCCTACGTCCGCAAGCACTTCTTCGAGCGCGATCCCCGGACTGCCGCCATGGTGAAGGACTGGTCCGACGATGACATCTGGCGTCTCACCCGCGGTGGACACGACTACCAGAAGGTCTATTCGGCCTACAAGGCGGCCACCGAGTTCACCGGCGGCCCCACCGTCATCCTGGCCCACACCATCAAGGGCTACTTCCTCGGCAAGCACTTCGCTGGGCGCAATGCCACGCACCAGATGAAGAAGCTGGCACTGGATGACCTGAAGACGTTCCGTGACCGCGTGAACCTCCCCATCACCGACAAGGTGCTGGAGGAGGATCCGTACCAGC
>JAUNVL010000182.1 GCA_030537675.1 Propionibacteriaceae bacterium
TGCTCGTGCCTCGCGGCGGCTATTCGATCACTTGGGGTCTTGGGTGCTGCTCGTGTCTCTCATCGATTGCTCGACCACCTGGGTTCCTGGGTGCTGCTCGGCCAACTGGGATGCGTAGGATGCGGGGGTGAGAATCGCGCAGATGGCCAACTTCGTGGGCCCCACGTCCGGGGGCATGAAGGTGGTCATCGAGACGCTCGGGGAAGGCTATGTTGCCGCCGGGCACGAGCGGATCCTCGTGGTGCCCGGCCGCCGTGACCACGTGGAGGAAACTGCTTCCGGCATCGTCGTGTCCGTGCGTTCCCCCCAGCTGACGCCCCAGTACCGCATGATCGCCAAGCCCTGGCGTGCACTCGAGGTGCTCGACCGGTTCCGCCCCACCACCATCGAGGTGTCCGACAAGTGGACGCTCTCACCCGCCGGCAGGTGGGCCGCCAAGCGCGGCGTTGGCTCCGTGATGTTCAGCCATGAGCGCCTCTCCGACATGCTCGCCATGTGGATGCGCCGATCCTTCGGTGTGGAGGCCGCAGTAGGCGCACTGAACCGTCGGCTCGCCAAGGAATTCGACGCGGTGGTGGTGACCAGCCAGTTCGCGGCCGACGAGTTCGAGGACACGGGCGCCCGCCTGGAACTGGTGCCGCTCGGCGTCGATCTGGCCACATTCCACCCGTCGGTGGGCGCACCTGTTGACGACGGTGTCCTGAAACTGGTCTATGCAGGGCGGTTGTCCCATGAGAAGAGCCCGCAGCTGGCTGTGGCCACGGCGGTCGAACTGCACCGCCGCGGGCGGAGGGTTCGGCTGGACGTGTACGGCACGGGGCCGGATCTGAAAGAGCTCCAGCGCATTGCCGCGGACGCTCCTGTCACCTTCCATGGCTTCGTGGACGGGAGGGCGGAACTGGCGAAACGCTTCGCAGGAGCCGATGTTTCGCTGTCAGTCTGCCCGGCAGAGACGTTTGGCCTCGCAGTCCTGGAGGCGCTCGCCTGCGGCACCCCCGTCGTGACGGCAAACAGGGGGGGTGCCAGCGAGCTGGTCGACCATTCTGCCGGAGCCAACGGCGCACCCGATCCAGCGTCACTCGCGGACGCTGTGGAATCCCTGGTGCTGCGGCTGGGCCCGGACCTGAGGGCTGGCGCGAGGACGACGGCGGAGAAGTACACGTGGGGCTCCACCATCAGGCGGATGCTCGCGTTGCACCAGGATCTGGTCACCGAAGTGCCCTATCGCTCGCTGCGGGGCATCGAGCGGCTTCGTCGGAAGGGATGAACATGTTCAAGCTGGGCAACGCTGTACTCGCGGCGGCAGCGGTGGTGGCACCGGTGGCCATACTGGCACCGAGGCCGGTCAAGACCGGTGGCGCTCGCGCTGCCGACGACGTGGTGTGGGCCCTGCGCGACTCCGGGATGGAGGGCCGCGAACTCGTGGACGCAGCGATGCGCCATGTGGCCGCCGAGTACACCCACGAATCGCTGTGGCACATGTGGGAGTTGCCGGACGCTTCACTGGCCCGTGGCCGCGGCTGGTCGCACCAGTACAACACCGTGCTGCTCGATGTGCTGCGTGGGCTCGGCTTCGACGCGCACCTGGTGCATGCTGCCCGCGTCCGTGGGTTTCGCCATCCCTGGTGGTACGCGGGGCACACCTGGGTGGAGGTGGTCATCGATGGCCGGGTGCACGACGCCTGTGCGTCACGGGTGACGAACAAGCTCGGTGACGTCGGCTTCATTCCCGTGACAGCCGAGCTGGAGTACCGCAGCGTGACCAGGCTGGGAGTGCCGTTGGCGCTGGCGCCGTTCGTCATCGCCGGGGTGTGGCGGGCATGGTTGACCGGTCGCCCTGTGTCGCGCTGGATCTACCGGGAGCGCTGAACGCCGGTCTCCGAGAGCATGTCCAGGACCATGGGCTTGACGACTGTGCCGTAGAGCTCGATGGCTGCCATCATGTCGCCGTGCGGCAGGGTGCCGTTGCCGTACTTCATCCCGAAGCGTGTCGCACCCAACGCCGAGATGGTCGAGGCGATCTTCCTCGCCACGGTCTCGGGTGAACCGACGTGCAGTGCGCCGTCCTGGACTTCCGCCTCGAAGCGTGCGCGCGTGGGCGGCGCCCAGCCGCGCTCCTTCCCCAGTTGGCGCATGCTGGCCTCGTAGTGCGGCCAGTAGCGTTCCTTGGCGTCGTCGTCGGTGGCCGCGATGAAGCCGTGGCTGTGGACGGCGATGCGCCGCTCGCTGTGACCGAACTCGGCCAGCGCTTCCCGGAAGAGGTCAGCGAAGGGGGCGAATCGGGCGGGCTGGCCGCCGATGATGGCGAGCTCCAGACCAAAGCCGTACTTCGCAGCACGCACCACCGACTCCGGGGTGCCGCCCACCGCCACCCAGGTGGGGAGGCCGTGTTCGTGGTGTGTGGTGGGGAAGATCTGCTGGTCCTGGAGTCCCGAGCGGGTGCGGCCGGACCACGTCACGGGTCCCTCGCTGCGCAGATGGGCGAACAGGTCCAGCTTTTCGACGAAGAGTTGCTCGTAGTCCTGGAGCTCGAACCCGAACAGTGGGAACGATTCGATGAAGGAACCTCGCCCCAGCGACACCTCAGCCCGGCCGCTGCTGACGGCGTCCAGGGTTGCGAAGCGTTCATAGACGCGGACGGGATCGTCGGAGGACAGGACCGTCACTGCGGAGACGAGCTTGATGGTCCGGGTTCGGGCGGCGATGCCTGTGAGGACGACGTCGGGGGCCGAAATGGCGTAGTCCGGGCGGTGGTGTTCCCCGATGCCGATGACGTCGAGCCCCACGTGATCGGCGAGCACACCCTCCTCGACGACGTTGCGCACCACGTCGGGGTATCCGAGCCGCTGCCCGTCGTCGTCGACCGTGACGTCCCCGAAGGTGTGGATGCCGAATTCGATGCCCGTGCTCCATCGCTCGGTGGAAGGACGAAAAGACTGTATGCTCACAACCAGTTCAACGTTCAACTGTCCGTGTTTTGTTCCCGGACGGAACCGGGGTGGGGGCC
>JAUNVL010000183.1 GCA_030537675.1 Propionibacteriaceae bacterium
AACCGGGGCGTCACGGCCTTGGCGTGGCCCTCCATGATGCCTGCCACGACGGCGCAGACGAGGGTGAGTACCGCGATGACCACGAACGAGGTCCACGGCTTCCCCCCGAGGGCACCGAAACCGGCATCCACACCCAGACCGACCAGGGCGGGCACGGCGACGCGCGCGCTGGTGCCGACAACCGTGGCGGCGGCCACCTCGGTCACGCGCCACCGCTCGGGATACAGCAGGGATCCGAGCAACCGCATGGAACGCTTCCGCAGGAGCTTGTTCTGGGCACCGCTGAGGTGCTCGGCGTCCTCGCCCTGGATACCACGGACGGAGGCCTCCACCTCGCGACGTCGATCAAGTTTCTGGCTCATGCGGCGGGCTCCTCGGTCTCGAACGACGAGATCACGTAGCGGTAGCGCTCATTGGTGGCGAGCAGCTCGTGGTGAGTGCCCACGGCGATGACCTGTCCGCGGTCGAGCAGTGCCACGCGGTCCGCGAGGGCGACGGTGGACGGGCGGTGCGCCACGATGAGCGCGGTGGTGTCGCCGAGTGCACGGTCGAGTTCAGCGGTGACCCGCGCCTCGGTGTGCACGTCGAGGGCCGAGAGCGGATCGTCCAGCAGCATCAGCCGAGGCTGGCTGGCGATGGCACGCGCCAGCGCCAACCGCTGCCGCTGGCCGCCGGACAGGCTCTGCCCCTCCTCCCCGATGACTGACTCGACGCCATCCGGCAAATCCTCCACGAATTCTGCCGCGGAGACCTGGAGCGCCTCGGCGAGCACGTCGTCGCCCGCCTCCTGGTTGCCCAGGAGGACGTTGTCGCGCACCGATGCGCTGAACAGCGTCGGATCCTCGAAAGCCACGGCCATCTGGCTGCGGAGCTGTTCGCGCGTCAGGTCGCGAACATCCACGCCGTCGAGGAGGACGCAGCCTCCCGTGACGTCGTAGAAGCGTGCGGCCAGGTTGACGAGGGTGGTCTTGCCGGACCCCGTGAGTCCCACCAGTGCCATGCGCTCACCCGGAGCGACGTCCAGGTCGAGTCCGGCCAGGAGCGGCGCCTCGGCGGGCCCCTGGTCGTCGAACTTGAACTTCACATTCCGGAACTCCAGCCGGGCACCCCGTCCGCCGGTGGCCGGCTGTACCGGGTGCTCGGGATCGGCGACGGTCACAGGTGAGTCCATCACTTCTTTGAATCGGGCGGTGGCGCTGAGGGAGTCGAGCGTGAAGGAGATCAGGTAGCCGAGGTACTGCAGCGGCATCCGCAGGATGGTGGCGGTGGCGAAGAACGCGACCACGCCACCCAGACTCACCCAGCCCAGTGAGGCGAACCAGATGGCCAGCACCAGGCAGACGGCGATCACCACGTTGGGGATCAGCGTGAGCCACCGGAAGATCCGGGCATCAGCCAGGCCGCGCTGCACCTCCAGGTCACGCAGCTTTTCCGCCTCTCCTCCAAAACGCTCCAGCGCCTCCGGCGCGCGGCCGAAGGCCTTGAGAATACGAATGCCCTTGACCGACTCCTCCACGACGGTGGCCACGTCGCCGGACTGGTCTTGCGCCCGGCGGGTCAGTTGCCGGTACTGCTCCTCGAACCGCACCATGAGGAACACCAGCGGGAGGGACCCGACGAGGAACACCAGTGCCAGGATCCAGTTGGTGCCCGCCATCAGCACAACGCCGATCAGGATCATGCCGATGTCATTGATGAGCATGATGAGCCCGAAGGCCAACCACCGACGCACCAGGTTGAGGTCCTGGGTGACGCGCGTGAGCAGCTGCCCGGATGGCCAGCGGTCATGGAACGAGGCGGGCAGGTCCACGAGGTGGGAGAACAGGGCCATGCGGGCCTTGTACTCGATGAGGGTGGACGTGTTCAGCACCATCAGGCGGCGCACGAACACCATCGCCGCCTCGAAGAGTCCGAGACCGAGGACCACCAGCGTCGCGGGGAGCAGTGCGCTGCGCTCTCCCCGGGCGATGGGTCCGTCGATCAACTGCCCCAGCACCTGTGGCATCAGCAGCGCCGCCATGGAGCCGGCGAGCGTGACCAGCAGTGCCAGCACCAGCACCCACAGGTGCGGCCGGGCGTAGGGCGCGAGGACGCGGATGACGACCTTGAGTGGTGGAACGGTGCCGTGAGTGGGTTCTTTCACTTCTGTCACTGCCATCGTTCCTCCGCGCCTCGATCCTCAGCGCTCCACCGTGGCAGAGCAGCCTTCACATGTTACGCGACCGCTGTGGGCAATCCAACGTCGTCGGTTGTCCCGCCGCTTGTCGGAGCGCTGATCGTGGGCAGAGGCTCGGCTCGCGACTACGGGATGCAGCCGTCCTCTGCATAGAGTTGGGCCCGTGACTGATCGAAACCCCGTGCCAGCGTCGACCTACCGGCTGCAGTGCAACGTCCATTTCACCTTCGACGACGCTGCAGCCCAGGTTCCATACTTGGCCCACCTCGGGGTCACACACCTGTTCTGCTCCCCCATCCTGCAGGCCGCCCCCGGTTCCCTGCACGGCTACGACGTGGTGGACCACTCCCGCATTTTTGACGAGTGCGGCGGAGAGGATGCATTCCGGCGCCTGGCGACAGTTGCGCACGAGCACGGACTCGGCGTCGTCGTGGACGTGGTGCCCAACCACATGGCTGTCCCCACCCCGCTGTGGCACAACCATGCGTTGTGGGACGTGCTGCGTGCTGGCAGGGAGTCGCCGTTCGCGCATTGGTTCGACATCGACCTCACCGGCTCCCAGGCCATCCTGATGCCCGTGCTCGGCGACAAGATCGGCCGTGAGCTGGCCGCCGGCACCATCACCGTCGAGACACGTGAGGTTCCGGACGCCGACGACAACATCACCGAGCAGCCCGTCGTCGTCTACCACGACCACATCTTCCCCATCCGCCCCGGCACCGAGGACCTGCCGCTGACGGAACTGTTGGAGCGGCAGTGGTACCGGCTGGCGTACTGGAAGGTGGC
>JAUNVL010000184.1 GCA_030537675.1 Propionibacteriaceae bacterium
ATCCCACCACCACCGCCCCGCAGGTTGCTCAACCGAACGGAGGTCGGCAGCCAGCGCGCCCACCCAGGTCATGGCCTCCCTCCGCAACACCGCCATCAGCCTCCTCCGACTCGCGGGCTGGGACAACATCGCCAAAGCACTACGCCATCACGCCCGGAACCCCGAAAGAACCGTGACATGGCTCCTCACCTGCTGAAACACGACCTTTCCTCAGCCCTGGCGGCAGAACTGGCGCGTCGAGATCTCGACCCGACAGATTCAGTTCTCCAGTATGCCCAAAAGGGGGTTTTTAACCGCGAAGCCGTACGCGGGGTGCCAAGCCTAGCTAGCCTTGCGCGGGACTGGAACCTCCGCCTCGGACCGCGCGTCCGAGCGGTAGTCAAGTGACTGAATTCGCATCATTCGAGGAGTTGGTGGCAGTGCAAGAACGCAGCCAATACGGCACGGCCCTGCTGGTGATGTCGGTATTGGCGCTCAGCGGCTGTGCCCAGGGTGCGTCGGGAACGACCGGGAGCGGTCTCACCCCCGGCTCACACGAGACCTCGGCCATCGACAGCGGGGTGGTCACGACCCCGGCTCAGGTGGACACGTGCGCTAGTGACGGGCCAACCTATGAGACGCTTGACGAGGCTATCGCGGCCTCTGTCGTTGTCGTGCATGGGACGGTAGACCTCGCTGAGTCGCAGTCGACCCCCACAGGTGCTCCGCCTGGGGCAGCAGGCTGGCTCGTGACCGTGAAGGAGACGTGGGGCACCGGAGTCGGTGACGTCGTGGAGGTCGTCGCAGCGGAGCAGGTCGAAGGAATGGAGCCATGTGGCGCGCGTCTCACGCCCGGCAGCGAGGCTTTCCTGTTTCTCAGCAACGAGGCATCGAGCGATACAGACGTATTTTACCCCGTGGTCGTCCTGACGAAGGATGCCAGCAGTGGGGAGTACATCGACAGCAGCGGAAGGATTCCGAATCACGGCGGAGCTGGGCATCGCGGCCGAACTGACGGCCAGCACGGTGTCATCGGGACCTGAGCCGTGATGGATCATGCTCATCGTGGTCGGTGACCGCTTGATGCGCCATGCACCGCTCGCAGCCCTCAGCAGTCGAGAATCTCCGACGAGTCGGGAGTTCAAGGTCACAATTCCATAACGGGCATTCTCGGGGGGAAGGAGCCTGCTAGTTTTCTACCACGGAGGGCTCCACCACACAAAGGGGAAGATCATGAAAATTTCTCGTCGAGTGGGGGTGGCCTGCATCGCAGCCAACCCTCGTCACCACTCCGTTGGCGGCCCACGCTTACGAGGTCGAGAGGAGCTACACGGTCAACGGACGCTCTGAGAACACCGTTTCTGCTGCGTCCGTTCTGGCTTGCGACACGGCGGACGACGGTCACCAGATCGAAGCCCAGTTCTACCGAAAGAACCTCTCCGGGAGGATGGAGGTGCGGGACAATGCGGGAGATGGATGCAGCGCGCACACCATCAACGACACGACCTATCGCGTCGTCCAGCACCGGGGTGTTCGACTCCGTCTCGTCGACGACGTGGGTGTCTGGAAGTACGTGAACGGTTACCTTGACTGACCAGCTGGCCTCGCCGTGCGGTGGGCTCCTGGTCCAGGAGCTCACCGTCCGCGCGGGGAACCGCGTTTTGATGACCGATGTCGGTCTCTCCGTGGCTCCAGGCGAGAGTGTCGCGCTGATGGGTCCAAGCGGGTCGGGCAAGACGTCACTGTTGCGCGCCATCACGGGGTTGGTGGAGACACCCACCGGCCGGATCATGGTCGGTGAGGACGAGATGACAGGGCGTCCGGCGGAGGGTCGGGCGCGACTGCGTCGGTCCTTGATTGGCATGGCCCATCAGGATCCAGACCTTCTGCCCGAGCTGAGCGTGATCGACAACGTGGCCATCACCATGCTCTTCGACCGAGTGCCCATCGCCAAGGCGCGCGGGATCGCACAGGCGACTCTTAACGCCCTGGGCATTGGTGCGCTGGCTGAGCGTGACACCTCGGCGATCTCCGGTGGCCAGGCGCAGCGGGTCGCCCTAGCTCGAGCTGTCGCGCGCCCGGGTATCCGAGTTCTGGTGGCGGACGAGCCGACCGCCAGCCTCGACGGAGACAATGCCGTCACGGTCGCCCAGCTCATCCGTGAGCGTACGCGGGAGCTTGGTCTTGCCTCGCTCGTCGCGACCCACGATACAAGGGTGGCCGACGTATGTGACCGAGTCGTCCACCTGGGGGGCTGACATGCGAGCCGAATGGCAGCTGGCCCGCAACCTGGCGCTCTCCAGCTCCCGGCGTCAGCGGTGGCGCCAGGTCTCTCTGCTCCTCGGAACTTTCCTCGCCGTGCTGGTGACACTCTCAGGGATGAGCTGGCTGGGGGTCAGTCAACGTGCGGACAGCATCGTTCATACTCGAGCGCCCCAGTGGCCGCAGCCGGGTGAGGAAGCGACTGCCATGGTTTTCGGCTCGGGAATCATCCTCGATGGTTTGAGCCAGATACCCTTAATTTACATCGAGCCCCTCCCCGGCGGGGGCCGCGAAGCCCTGCCGCCCGGCCTGGACCGCTGGCCCGAGCCCGGAGAGGCTGTCATCTCCCCCGGTGTGCGTCGCCAAGGGCTGACTGCCGAGTCTTTCGGGTTCCTCTCCTCAGATGCCGGTTCGGGCGCGGGTGGTGACATCGGCGACGAGGCGCTCGTATCTCGATCCGAAGGCTTCCTCTACGTCCGCTCGACCGAGCCTTTGCCGGTCGACGATCCTGAAGCCGCTGCTTTTCCGGTAGCGGGGTTCGGGGGTGACAACCCGGCTTTCATCGAGACCGAGCCCGACGTGCCCGCTCTCAGAGCGGCGCTCGGCTACTCGATCTGGATGGTGCTGGTCCCCTCACTCTTTCTCACTGCTTCCTCGGCAAGGGCCGTCTCGCACCTGGTCGATGACCGGGCTACGAGTATGTGGCGTCTGGGGATCG
>JAUNVL010000039.1:0-21595 GCA_030537675.1 Propionibacteriaceae bacterium
GTTCCTCGCGCAGGGACGGCACCAGCGTGAGGTGGCCGGCTGCGAGGGAGGAGACACCCACCACGTGGACGTCGGACTCGACGGCCTGGCGGGCAACTTCCTCGGGTGTCTGGAACAGGGGACCCACGTCGACGTCCATGCCGAGGTCGGCATAGGCGGTGGAGATGACCTTCTGGCCACGGTCGTGACCGTCCTGGCCCATCTTCGCGACGAGGATGCGGGGACGACGTCCCTCCTTGGCCTCGAACGCCTCGACCAGTTCGCGGGCGCGGCTGACGGCCTGGCTGGACCCGGTCTCCTTGTTGTACACACCTGAGATGGTACGGATCTGCGCCGTGTAGCGCCCGAATTCCTTCTCAAGAGCGTCGGAAATCTCGCCGAGTGACGCCTTCTCGCGGGCAGCGTCGATGGCCAACTTGAGCAGGTTGCGCTCGGGATCCGTCGGATCAGGGTTCGCAGCAGCCCACGTCAGCTTGTTCAGCGCGGCCTGCGTGTCCTCCTCGTTGCGCTCCTCGCGCAGCTGCTTGAGCTTCGCAATCTGGCCCTCGCGCACCGACTTGTTGTCGATCTTGAGGACGTCCAGCTCATCCGGGATGTCGAGGAGGTACTTGTTGACACCGAGCACCGGCTGACGGCCGGAGTCGATACGTGCCTGGGTGCGCGCCGCGGCTTCCTCGATGCGCATCTTGGGAATGCCCTGCTCGATGGCCTTGGCCATACCGCCGGCCTGCTCGACTTCCTGGATGCGCTCCCAAGCCTTGCGGGCGAGCTGCTCGGTGAGCTTCTCGACGTAGGCGGAACCGGCCCACGGGTCGACCGTCTTGGTGGTGCCCGACTCCTGCTGCAGGAACAGCTGGGTGTTGCGGGCGATCCGGGCGGAGAAGTCCGTCGGCAGGGCGATGGCCTCGTCGAGCGCGTTGGTGTGCAACGACTGGGTGTGGCCCTGCGTGGCGGCCATGGCCTCGATGCAGGTGCGCCCGATGTTGTTGTAGACGTCCTGGGCGGTCAGCGACCAGCCGGAGGTCTGCGAGTGCGTGCGCAGCGACATGGACTTGGTGTTCTTCGGCCCGAACTCACGCACGAGGCGTGCCCACAGGAGGCGGGCCGCACGCATCTTGGCCACCTCCATGTAGAAGTTCATGCCGATGGCCCAGAAGAACGACAGCCGCGGAGCAAACGCATCCACGTTCAGCCCCACCGACTCGCCGGCGCGGATGTACTCGAGGCCGTCGGCGAGGGTGTAGGCCATCTCGATGTCGGCCGTCGCGCCGGCTTCCTGCATGTGGTAGCCGGAGATGGAGATCGAGTTGAACCGGGGCATGTGCGCGCTGGTGAACGCGAAGATGTCGGCGATGATCCGCATCGACGGCAGCGGCGGGTAGATGTAGGTGTTGCGGACCATGAACTCCTTGAGGATGTCGTTCTGGATGGTCCCGGCCAACTGGTCGTAGCTGACGCCCTGCTCCTCGGCGGCGACGACGTACATCGCGAGCACCGGCAGCACTGCGCCGTTCATGGTCATGGAGACCGACATCTGGTCCAGCGGGATGCCGTCGAACAACTGGCGCATGTCCAGGATGGAGTCGACTGCCACGCCGGCCATGCCGACGTCGCCAGCCACGCGGGGGTGGTCGGAGTCGTAGCCGCGGTGGGTGGCGAGGTCGAAGGCGATCGACAGCCCCTTCTGGCCAGCGGCCAGGTTGCGGCGGTAGAAGGCGTTGGACTCCTCAGCGGTGGAGAAGCCGGCGTACTGCCGGACCGTCCAGGGCTGGTTGACATACATCGTCGGGTACGGCCCACGGAGGAACGGCGCGATGCCTGGACGGGTGTCCAGGAAGTCCAGGTCCGCCAGGTCGTCGTCGCCGAAGATCGGCGGTACGAGGATGTGCTCAGGCGTCTGCCAGCCGGCACTGTGGCCGACCTCGTGGTTGACGGACTCGAACTGGGCTTGGGCGTCGGCGGGGATGCCAGCACCCTCCAGCGGGACCGAACCGAAACGGGGAATGGTGGTCACGATTCTCAGGCCTCCAGCTTGTCGAGGGTGGTGGTCAGCAGATCGACCACGTCCATGCCGTCGAAGACGTTTCCGGCGATCAGGCCGTCGGTGTCTTCTCCGCCCAATTCCTTGAGCTGTCCGGCGATGCGCACTTCCTGTGCGCCAGCGTTCCGCAGTGCCTGGGCGACGGCGAAGCCGTGCTTGGCGTACTGCTTGGCCGAGCTGCAGAGCACCGCGATGGTAGTGCCGCTCTCGGTGAGTTGACGTGCGAAGTCATCGGGCGTGGTGCCCTCTGCGAGCACGGTGTCGATGCCAGCCACGTGGTAGAGGTTCGACGTGAAGCCCTCGCGGCCGCCGAAGTCGCGGCGGGCGCCGAGGCATGCGAGCAGCACCTTGGGTGCGTTGCCGGCCTCGCGGGCGGCGTCCGAGCGGTCACGAAGATCCTCGAAGATCGACGAGTCGCGCACGGGTACGAGTCCAGCCAGTTCAGGGGCCTCGGGGCGTGGTTCGCGTTGCGGCAGCTCCTGGGTGTGGTCCGGGAACATGGAGACGCCGGTGATGGGCAGCTTGCGGGTGGAGAGCAGCTTGCGACGGGCCTCGTTGAGCTCGTCCAGCTGTGTCTTCACGGTGCCGTCCGCCAGGGCGGCGGCGAAGCCTGCCTCGTCGAGGGTTCCGAAAAGTTCCCAGGCCTGCTCGCTGAGCTGGCGGGTGAGGGACTCGACGTACCAGGAGCCACCGGCGGGGTCGTTGACCCGGCCCACGTTGGACTCCTCGGCCAGCAGGATGGAAACGTTGCGGGCGATGCGGCGGGAGGGCTCGTTGGGGAGCCCGATCGCGGCGTCGAGCGGCAGGACCGTCTGTGTCTCGGCGCCTCCGGCGGAGGCAGCAAAGGCGGCGATGGTGGCGCGCAGAACGTTGATGTAGGCGTCGTCACGGGTGATCTGGCGCAGCGACGTGACAGCGTGCTGAACGGCTCCACGCTTGGCAGCCGTGACTTCCAGCACCTCACCGATGCGTGACCAGAGGGTGCGCAGGGCGCGCAACCGGGCGATGGTCATGAACTGGTCCGCGGTGGCGGAGACGCGGAAGAGAATGGCGTCGAACGCCTCATCCACGCTGTGCCCGGCGTCAACGAGTGCGCGGACGTACTCCACGCCGGTGCCGATGGCGTAGGCCAATTCGGCGACGTCACCTGCGCCGGCATTGTGGAAGATCCCGGCGTCGACGACGATCGGGCGGATGCCGGGGAACGGCTTGGCGATGTCCATTGCTTCGGCGAGCACGCTCAGGTCGGGCGTGGTGCCCTGCTGGGCGGCGAACCCGATGGGGTCGATGCCCAGGCTGCCGCTCATCTTCGCGTTCTCGACGGTGTCGCCGTCCAGCACTGCGAGAACTGCCTTGGCGGCGGCCATCTGGTCCGTGCGGCTGGACACGTGGATGGGGGCCAGGTCCAACAGGACGTCGGTCAGGACCGTTGCCACGTCGTCGAGTGCGATGGCGTCGGGGTCGACGCGCAGCCACACTGCGGTGGCGCCGCGCTCGAGGTCGTTGAGGATGGCGCGACGGGTGCCGTCAGCGTCCGGATCCTCGTGCAGGGGGCAGACGTGCCATGCGTCCATCTCGCCCGTGCGCACCGTGGTGCCGCGTGTGAACGGTGCGATTCCCGGATAACCGAGTTCCTCGACACCATCCTCAGCCGTGTAGAGGGGCTTGATGGTGATGCCGTCCACGGTGTGGCCGGTCAGGCGCTTGTACGCCTGCTCGATGGAGAGCTCCTTGCCCTCCGGTCGCCGTCGGTTGAGTACCTTCAGCACCTCCTTTTCCCAGTCGCTTTGGGTGGGGGTGGTGAAGTCGCCGGCCAAGCTGATCTCGGCCGCGCTCGTCGATTCTGCGCTCATCGGTCTCCGTCCAGAATTTGATTCAACCCGCGCCAAATCCTAGCCCAGCACCCTCTCAGCAAACCGGGCAGGGTCGCATCCGCCGACGACTCAGGCGGACGGGTTGATCACCTTGGGCTGGTCCGTCGGCGTTGTCAGCTCCACCAAACGGGCATTCACGCCTTCCAACACGGTCGCGGTCTCTGCGTTGAGAGCAGACATGGCCTTCTTGCGGTGCTTGCCTTCGTTGGCATTCCACGCCAGCTCACCACGCATGCGCAATGTGGCGGCCTTGCGGCGCCAGTCGGCGGGTTCGGTCAGCTCCGGGAAGCTCTCCTCGACGGCGTCTGCGCAGGTCTCGATGGCCTTGATGCGACCGTCGAAACGCAGCTTCGGATTCTCTGAGTTGGTGGCGGACTTGATCTTCTCGATCGTGGAGTTCAGGCCGTTGGAAAGCTGAGGGTTGTCCTTCATGAGCGTGATGAGGGTGGCCGTGGCGGCGACGACGCCCCCGGCAGCCTTGATGATCGTGCCTGCATTTACCATGCGCCCATCGTACGCGGGATGGGGGCCGGGGGGCCTCAGCCGGGCAGGTCCGCCACGGCTCGCGCCCAGTCCGCAGCCAGCGCATCGAGATCGGCTCGATGCAGGGCGATGCGGCAGCCGCTCGCGTCGTCCTTCAGAGCAATGCCCTCGGCGCGCCAGTGGGGGAGCGCCTCCGCGAGAAGAGCAGGCGGCAGTTCGCCGTTGCGGTTGGTCACCCGCCACCACGTGGTGCCGGCGCCCCATCGCGACAGCACGTTTCCCACGTGGCGGGGGCCAATGCCGACCAGGGCGGCGATGTCGCCGTACGCCACGATCCTGCCGGGTGGCACCTGCTCCACGGCGCGCAGGATGCGCTCGACCAACGCCTCATCCGTCGCCATGGGGAGTAAGTAACTCAGCCGGTGGCGGTCTCGGCAGTGAGGTCGTGCTTCCCCCATTGCTCGATGCTCCACCCGTCGGCGGAGGAGCCGTTGAGGATGATCCACTCCGTATTGCGGAGCGGGACCGTGACGCGGGAGGCAGCGGAGGGGTCTTTCGACAACGCCCACACCCTCAGTGCGGCTCCGTGACTGACGACGGCGACACTGCGGTGTCCCAGTGCCTCGATCTGGGCAATGGCGCCGTCGAAGCGGTCCATGAACTCGCGCGCGCTCTCGCTGTCCTCCAGCTTCGCGTCCAGGTTGTCCAGCGACCAGGACTCCAACATCGCCACGTACGCGGTCCAGTCGGGGTTCATTTCCTCCACGCCGGCGGGGATCTCATGGAT
This sequence comes from Propionibacteriaceae bacterium, assembly GCA_030537675.1. GTDB lineage: Bacteria > Actinomycetota > Actinomycetes > Propionibacteriales > Propionibacteriaceae > Arachnia. Next base: position 5,186 of record JAUNVL010000039.1, read on the forward strand.
GCCCTCGACGACGGTGGCCTCCAGTCCCCGCCGCTCGGCCAGGGGGACTGCGGTCTGCTGGGCGCGAGTGAGCGTGGAGACGAAGAGCGCGTCGATGTGTTCGTGGGCGACCGCTTCGGCCAGGTCATGCGCCTGCTCCAGGCCACGTGCGCTCAGGGGTGCGCCGGGGTGGGCGGTATCGAGGAGGTGGTCGACGTTGGACTGGGTTTCTCCGTGACGGATGAGGATCAGGCGCATGAAAACCAGCCTAGCCACTCGATTGTCAGGGACTCACCCGGCGGTGTCCGGATGAGCGAATCGTCAGTGGGTGGGGGGCCAAGAATGCACTCTTGACCGGGTGGAGCGGGCGGGTTAGCGTTCGAGTCGACCACTCAATCCTGCGCGCGGCGAAGTTGCCGCGGCAGGTGACGGTGATGGATCACGCAGTGGCGCATCCCTTTATCCCGGCAGGAGCAGTGAAACGCTGATGGGCTCATTTCCCGACAATTTCCTCTGGGGCTCGGCCACCGCCGCCGCCCAGATCGAGGGCGCCGCACACCTGGATGGCAAGGAGGATTCCATATGGGACGTCTTCTCCCGCGAGCCGGGCGCCGTGCAGAACGGCGACACCCCCGAGGTGGCGGTGGACCATTACCACCGCATGCCTGCAGACGTCGCGCTCATGAAGGAACTGGGGCTGGGGTCCTACCGCTTCTCCACGAGCTGGGCGAGGGTCCGGCCCGGCGACAGGTCCACCAACCGCAAGGGCCTCGACTTCTACAGTCGGCTCGTCGACGAACTCCTCGAGGCTGGCATTTTGCCGTGGCTGACGCTCTACCACTGGGACCTGCCGCAGGCGGTGCAGGACCTGGGTGGCTGGACGAACCGGGACACCGCTCACCGCTTCGTCGACTACGCATCTGATGTGTACGACGCGCTGGGCGATCGTGTCAGTCACTGGACCACCTTCAACGAGCCCCTGTGCTCGTCGCTGATCGGTCATGTGGGCGGCGAGCACGCGCCCGGCCTCATGGATCCCGACGCAGGGCTGGCCGCTCTGCACCACCAGCACCTGGCGCACGGACTGGCCGTGCAACACCTGCGTGAACTGGGTGGTGGAGAGTTGAAGCTGGGCATCACCCTCAATCTCACCAACGCGCTGGCCGACAACCCGGACGACCCTGCCGACGTCGATGCCGCCCGCCGCATCGACGGGTTGTGGAACCGCATGTTCCTGGAGCCACTCATCCTCGGGGAGTACCCGGCGGATGTACTGCAGGACCTGCGGGCCCACGACTTCGAGCAGTGGGTCCGCGATGGGGATCTGGCGATCATTTCGCAACCCCTGGATTTCCTCGGGGTGAACCACTATCACGACGACAACTTCAGCGCGCACCCGCTCCCGGCGGGTCATCCCGAGGGGCTGCGCGCCACCACCCGTCCCGGACGCTCCTTCTTCGTCGGGTCCGAGTTCGTCACCTCTCCCACCCGGGGGTTGCCCCGGACCGCGATGGACTGGGAGGTCAATCCCGATGGCCTGCGCACGCTGTTGCTGCGGTTGGGTGCCGACTACCCGAACCTTCCGCCGCTCTACATCACCGAGAACGGGGCGGCCTACGACGACGTGGTCATCGGCGGTCGCGTCGATGACCACGACCGCTGGGCCTACATCGCGGCCCACATCGACGCCGTCGCCGCTGCCATGGCGGAGGGTGCCGACGTCCGCGGGTACTTCGTGTGGTCGCTGCTCGACAACTTCGAATGGGCGTGGGGCTACGACAAACGGTTCGGCATCGTGTACGTCGATCGGGACACGCAACGGCGGATCCCCAAGCTCAGTGCCCGCAACTACTCGGCGCTGATCGGTGGCGGCATGTCGCAGGGATAGGGACAGCGAGCGGGGGCTCCGCTGGCTCCGACATGGCGCCGGTCCCCGCCGGTACCGTGGTCATGCGGGACACCGCCAGCCCCGCCGCCGTCGTTCGAGCACGAGGAGTGCACCGTGGAACTGTCCAGGAACCTGAGCACCGAAGGAGTCGACGAGCGGTTTGCTGACCTCGACAGGATGGACGTCGGAGAACTGGCGCACGTCATGAACGCCGCCGACAGGGAAGTCCCCGATGCTGTCGAGCGCGCTCTCCCGCAGATCATCCCGGCCATCGAGGCCGTCTCGGAACGCTTCGCCTCCGGCGGCCGGATCATCTACGTCGGGGCCGGAACGTCCGGAAGGCTGGGCGTGCTGGATGCCTCCGAGTGCCCGCCCACGTTCAACACCCGGCCGGACCAGGTCCTCGGGCTGATCGCCGGCGGCGACCGTGCGCTGCGCTCCGCCATGGAGGGCGCCGAGGACGACGCAGAGCAGGGAGCGCAGGACCTCGCCGCCGTCGAGGTGGGGCCCCGGGACGCCGTCGTCGGGATTGCCTCGAGCGGACGGACGCCCTACGTCATCGGTGCGCTGCGCCACGCCGGATCCGTGGGGGCGGTGACCGTGGCCCTCAGCTGCAACGCCGACGCGGAGATCTCGGCCGTTGCCGAGCACGCCATCGAGGTTGTCGTGGGCCCCGAGGTGGTGGCGGGCTCCACCCGGCTGCGCGCCGGCACTGCGCAGAAGATGGTGTTGAACATGATCTCCACGATCACGATGGTGCGTGCGGGCAAGGTGATGGGCAACCGCATGGTGGACCTGCGGGCCACCAATGAGAAGCTGCGGATCCGTGCCGTGCGCATGGTGTCCGAGCTCGCCGGAGTGGATGAGGACACCGCAACCGGCGCGCTGCAGGGCTCCGACTGGAGGGTCAAGGACGCCGTCCTCGCGCTGCGGTCGCACCCCGAATCCTGACGCCACGGCTGTTGGGCTCCCGCACCGTCTGCTGTTGGCAAACGGCCTGTGTCCGATTCCTGTCCAAGCGCGGAACGCAACGCCCTTGAATGCGCCGAAGCACTCCTGCAGTCTCTATCCATGCGATATATTTGGTCCACACGAACGGGGTGTGCGATGGACGAGGCGTCGAAATCCGTGGGGTCCCTTGAAACGCTGCAGGAGCTGGATTTCGGTGCGCAGCCGGCAGGTGGGGTGGGGCTGAGTCTCTCAGGCGGTGGCTATCGCGCCATGGTCTTTCACCTCGGTGCACTGCGACGGCTGAACGAAGCAGGCTGGTTGCCACGGTTCACCCGCGTCGCCTCCGTCTCCGGGGGCTCGATCGTCGCGGGCGTCCTCGCCCTGGCATGGCGGGACCTTGGCTTCGGGCCCGACGGCGTCGCCAGCCGTTTCGACGAACTGGTCGAGGAACCGCTTTTCCGCCTGGCGTCCACCACCGTCGACGTACCCGCCGTGCTGCTGGGTTTGCTCTCCGGCGGGGCATCTCGTCGGGTGCAGGGCGCATATGACAAGCACCTCTTCCACGGCGCCACGCTGCAGGACCTCCCTGCTGATGACGTCGGTCCCCGCTTCATCCTCCTTGCGACGAACCTGTCCAACGGCACGCTGTGGCGCTTCTCCCGCCCCTACATGCGGGACTGGCACACCGAGGCCATCGAGAATCCGACGCTGCCACTCGCCCACGCCGTCGCGGCCAGTTCGGCCTTCCCTCCCGTGTTGTCGCCGAGTCGCCTGAGGCTGCCGGATGGACGGGTCGTCACGCTCACCGACGGCGGCGTCTTCGACAATCTGGGTCTGGAGCCCGTCCTGAAGCGATGCGCCACGTTGTTCGTCTCCGACGGTGGAGGCACGTTCAAGGAACAGCAACGGCCACCGGGGGACTGGCTTCGCGGCACCCTGCGCGTGCTGTCCACCATCGACGTCCAAGTCCGTCGGTTGCGTCGCCGCCAAGTGGTCGGTGCCCTGGCGTCAGGCCAGCGTTCTGGTGCTTTCTGGGCCATCAACTCCCTGCACGCGAAGTTCGCGCTCCGTGCCTCCTCGCTCCCGTGCCCGGAGGCCCGCACCGAGGCCCTGGCCGCCGTCCCCACCAGGCTGACAGCGCTGGGGATCGACACCCAACACCACATCGCGAACTGGGGTTATGCCGTCGCAGACGCGGCGCTGCGGACCTACGTCGACCACGAGCTGCCCGAACCCGTGGGCTTTCCCCACACGGGCGGACTGGGATGAACCATGGCTGGTTTCGAGGACACCCCACCGCTCACCGGAGCTGATCTGGAGGCATCCATCGCGGCATTCCCGCCTGAAACCCGCGATTTGGCGCTGCTCCTGAGTGGCCTGGACCGTGCTGGTATCGGCCGGTTCGGGAGCACGGCGAAGCTTCTGCGCAGCGGAGTCGACACAACGCGTCTGACTGCGTCGCCGGGTTTCCTCACGTGGGGCGTCAGCGCGCACCGCTTGACCGCAGCCCCGATGCAGGAACTGTCCGAATACGCTGCCATTCTGCCGCGGGCTTTCGACGCCGAGATCCCGGCCAGCGCGCACCAGTTCCCCCTCCGACTGGCGGTCACAGGCAACGTGATCCCCAGTGAAGTGATCCCTCTCCTGCTCGCCTGTCCAGGAGTGGGTTCCGCCGTCGTCCCAGCGCACAGCCCCCCGGGGACGTTGCGGCACCGCACGTGGCACTGGCCGCTGCGGGTAGGAGTCGCGGACGATGTGTTGCTCGAAGTTTTTCACGTCCGCCGCGACGACGGAACGCTGCCGTCCACCCTCGCAGAGGTGTGTGATGTGCGGGTCGACGCCGGCGGCGTCGATCTGCTCGTCCTGGGCGCCGGGCCAGAGGAAGCCGCTGTTGCCGTGGCACGGCGGCGGCAACTCGCAGGTGTGGTGGTGTGCGTGGGCCACACGAGTGGCACGTGGCCCGTCATCGATGCTCATCTCGCCCTCGTGCGCGCCGCGACAGGCGCCATCGGGACCGCGGTGGTGCCCCCGAATGATGCAGAGCGGATCGTCCAGCACGTCCTGCGGACCCTGCGATACATCGCGAACGGGCACCCTCTCGATGTGGCCCTGACCGCCGGCTTTGAGCGGTCGCTGCTGCTGGTCGGGCAGACCGGAGCTTTGGCGGAGTCCTCGCTGCCCCAGACGTTGAAGCGACGACGACGCCAGCTCCGGCGCGACTTTGGCGTGATGATGGCGGGTGCAGAGCCCCCCGAATCAGGCATCCAGGCGCGAACGCGGAACGATCTGGAGATCGCCCTTCCCCGTGCGTTGGAATCGCCCTCACTGCGTGCGCGTCGACCCCCCATCACCCTGGGTGTGGGTGAGTGGGAGTCACCCGGTTGGCAGACCCGGCCATCGCATGAAGACGTCGAGCGGGAGGCACTCGATGCCGAGGTGCTGCCTGGTCGCGGCGAGGGCGGCGCCACTCCCGGCGTCAAGGAGTCCGTGGGCACAGAGGCGCAGCAGACGGTGGAGGCCGCGCTTGACGCCGCCGCGGTGTGCCGGTTCCTCCAGGCACGGGTCGGTCCCGTCGTACAGGAGGACGTCCCGCCGAACAACGTACTGAACCCGGGCGCCAACGCCGTCGACGTCTTCATCGGAGCCGAGGAGGACGGTGCACTGCTGGGTCCCGCCGCACCGGATGCACTGCTCGGTCTGGACGATCCTGCGATCAACCGGGTCCGGCTCACGGTGGTCCTCGTCCCGCTCCTGCCACGTGGCGAGCCAGTGCGCACCGAACTGGACGTCCCGCGGGTGGGACGCTCGCCGGATGCCCGGCTCATCTGGACCCTGCCGGAAGCCGGAGGAAAGGTGCAGGCCCGCATCATGGTGCTGCACCGCAATCGCGTGATCCAGACCGCGCTGCTCTCGGGTCGCGTGGGATCGGCTGCGCAGCTGACCGAGCGTCTGGTCCTGTGGGACAAGCTGAATCACGTGGACGACAGGCGCCCCTTTTCCCGCACCTTCGTGCTCAACCACGACGACAAGGGGGTTCCGGCTCTCATCTCCCACGCCGACGGGACCACGACCATCGAGGCCATGAGCGAGGTGGACGCCATCACCGAGCGAATCCGGCGGCACCTGCTGAGCGCCACCCAGGGACGCTCGTCGAAGGGAGCTGCCGCCGCGGAGGCGATGCGGAAGATCCTCGTCGACGTCGCGGTGGAGGGCAACGACCTGTTCGTCACACTTGAGGACCACCTGGAGGGGCTTGGACAACTCGTCGCCGGGGACCGAATCCAGATCGTGACCGCCCGGTCGGGGCGCTTCCTGCCCCTGGAGATGGTCTACAGCCGCGAGGCCCCCGACGAGGATGCGTCGCTCTGCCCCAACTGGGTGGCTGGAAAGGCGTGTGGGCCCCACTGCTTCGCAGACGTGGAGGAGACCAGTCTCATGTGTCCCTCTGTCTTCTGGGGCATGAGCATGGTGATCGAGCGGCACCACGCCTCCCTGACCGAGGCCACCGGCACCGCCTTCGTCGTCACCGCCAACCCCACCCGTGAGCGCAACACACTGCACATCACGGGCGCCCTGCTTGCTGCCTCCGAGAAGGTCAAGGCTGCCGACATCACACTCACGGCGTCGGCGCTCCCGTCCTGCGCCGCCGTCTCCACGTTGAAGGCCTGGCGTGAGGCGTTGAAGGCTGAGCCGCCCACTGACCTGCTGGTTCTGATGCCCCACACGGATCAGAAAGTGAAGGCGCTCGAGATCTCGGGAGAAATTCTGCGCAATGGCCGCATCGATACGCGCTACGTGACGGGTGGGCAAGAGGTGAACCCCGTGGTCGTGTTGTTCGGTTGCGACACCGCTGGCTCCAACGAGGACCCGGCGGGGTACGCCACCCGGTTCATGGCGAGGGGGGCCGCTGTGGTTTTCTCCACGCTGACGATGCTCCTGGCAAGCCACGCTGCAACGTTGTCCCAGCAATTGGCCACGTTGTTGCAGGATCCAGGCCGCTCCGAGCAGCCCATGGGGGAGCTTGTCACCGTCTTCCGGCGAGAGGCGGTGCGCGGTGGGTTGGTCAGTGCACTTGCCGTCACCGCCTACGGTGACGCGGATTGGAAGGTCTGACGTGTTCCGCATTGAGCTGCTGCCGGCCCAGCGTGGTGACGCGCTGTGGCTGACCTACGGCGCCAAGGGCGGTCAGCTTCACCACGTGCTCGTGGACGGGGGCCCGCAGGAAACCATCCCAACCCTGGTGCCTGAACTGGAGCGTCGGATCGGCAAACTGCAGGGAGCGACGGACCGCGTGGAACTGTTCGTGATCTCCCACATCGACGCCGACCACATCCAGGGTGTGGTGTCGTTGCTGTCCGACGCGGACCGGGTGCCGCTTTTCCGTGACATCTGGTTCAACGGCTGGGAACACCACCAGAGCGACGTGCTGGGCGCTTCCGATGCGGAGCGGCTCACCGCGTCCCTCCAGCAGCATCCCGACAGGTGGAACGCGGCCTTCGACGGTGGCGCCGTCGCGATCCCGGACGAGGGCCCGCTTCCGGTGGTGGAGTTGCCGGGCGGAATGCGGATCACGGTTCTGGCGCCGGACCGTCGCGCGATGACAAAGCTTGTGCCGGAGTGGGAGAAGGCGTGCGAAAGGGCCGGTATCGAGCCCGGCAAGGGTGCAGAGATTGTGAAGAAGTCGTGGATCCGGGACGAGCTGCTGGGTGGCTTCGACCCGGATCTGCTGGCCGAGTCGAAGTTCAGTGCTGACAGGGGCAAGCCGAACGGGGCCGGGATCGCGCTGATCGCCGAGTACGAGGGCAGGCGGGTGTTGTTGTTGGCCGACAACCCTGCCAAGCCTGTGCTGGCGGCGCTGGACCGGTTGGAGCCAGCGCCGCACCGCTTCGCCGCGGTGAAGATCTCGCATCATGGCTCGCGTCGCAACACGAATCTCGAGTTCGGGCGGAAGGTGCAGGCCAAGAAATGGTTGGTGTCCACCAACGGCGCGCAGTTCGGGCACCCGGATCCGGAGGCGCTCGCGAGGATCGTCGTCACCCAGAAACTGACGCCAGTCTTCTACTTCAACTACGTCACCGAGCACATCACCGGCATCGTCGAGGCCGCTGGTGACAGATTCCAGGTGAAGCTGCCCCGGCGTGCCAGGGACGGCACGTATGCGGAGGGCATCGCCGTGACGGTGTGAGCTTCGGTCAGTCCGTGCTGAAACGGGCGTGGACCGTGACGTCCAGCTCCACATCCTCCGGGGCGATGGTGATGCCCTCGGAATCGTCCATGGCAACCGAGCGCATGGCCGTGCCATAGGCCATGGAATCCTCGGAATAAGGACGGTCGTTCAGGAGACCTCTGTCGGCCAGTTCGAGGAAACGGACGCCCTGTTCACCTGCAGCGCGTGCCATCGTCGTGGCCCGTGCATGTGCCTGCACCACGGCCCTGGCCAGCACGTTGGTCTCCTCCGCTTCGCGCCGTTGTTCTGTCAGGGTCCATTCGACCGCCTCGACGGTGACGCCGCTGCGCCCTCCCCACTGGTCGATGAATCGGGCCAGGGCGTGGAAGTCGTGGAACTTCAGCTGCACCACGCAGTACGCCGAGTGCCGGGTGGGCAACACCGCGCCGTCCTGCGACCACGGACGCCAGCTGCGGGTCCCGATGGGCGCCACCGCCGCCCACGTGATGGGTGAGGGCGCCATGTCCTTGAGTTGGTCCACGACCGTGGAGAAACCCTGGACAAGGAAGGTGGTGTGCTCCAACGCGGCCTGCTTGTCGCTGCCCTCGACACCCAGGCGCATCCGCAGGGTGGCCCGCTCGGGTGGAAAGGACGCGTGTGCGTGTCCGACGACGGCGATCTGCATGGTTGCCCCCTTGTTGAGCGGTTGCGCCAACGATATCCGTGTCGGTTTCTCCGGGCGTGGCAATCTGGAGACCCGCCCAGCACAGGAGAAACCATGGACCACGCGCGCGTGAGGTGCCCAGCCGGCACCGTCGTCGGCCGTATCGACGGCGAGGTCGACCGCTACACCGGCATTCGCTACGCCATGGCCGAGCGCTTCGGCAAGCCGGAGGCCCAGCCGGAGACCAGCGGCGAGATCGACGCCACCCGCTGGTCCCCGCGGTGTCCGCAGCGCGAGAATCCTCTGCAGACCGAGGAGAGCGAGCCGAGGGATCTGGGGGTGGACGAGCAGTGCCAGTACCTGTCGGTCACCGTTCCCCACGACGCCATGCCCGGCGAGGTGCTGCCCGTCATGGTGTGGATTCACGGCGGTTCGTACGAGACCGGTGGCGGGGATGAGACCTACAGCGACCCGGCCCTCCTGGTGGCGGAGCAGCGCCTCATCGTGGTCACCGTCACCTACCGGCTGGGGCCGCTCGGATTCCTGGGCGACGACGAGCGACCTGCCAACCTGGGGCTGCTGGACCAGATCGAAGCGCTCCGGTGGGTGGCGCGCAACATCTCCGCGTTCGGAGGGGACCCCGAGTCGGTCACACTCTTCGGCCAGTCGGCAGGTGCCGACGCCATCGCCCACCTGATGATCGCCGACGGTGCATCCGGTCTGTTCCAGCGCGCCATCATCCAGAGCCCGCCGCTGGGCATCACGCTGGGCAGGAAAAGCATGTCGTCGGTGATGTCGCGACGGCTCGGGGACCTGCCGGACGTGCTGGACAACGAGCAGATGGTGGCCGAGCAGGAGCGCCTCGTGCGCGGGCTGAGCCGTTTCGGCTGGGTGGCGGCGATGCCTTTCGGCGTCCAGTACGGCCATGATCCCCTGCCGTCCGAGGACGAACTGGATCAGGCGTGGAGTGAAGCCGCGCCAAGGGTGGACGTGCTGATCGGCTCCAACAACCGGGAGACTGCGTTGTTCGCCGAACTCACCCCTGCGTTCGCCCGGCTGCGTCGCACCAAGGTGGGCACCCGGCTCTACGAGGCCGCCGTCGAACGCACCACGCGTCACATCTACGACGACGCCATCGACTACTTCACCCACCGCCACCGGGCAGCCGGCGGGCATGCGTCGCGCTACATGGTGGACTGGGGCGCAGGCCCCCGGTTTCAGGGCGCCCACGTCATAGAACTGGCGCTGCTGTTCCCGACGCATGCCTGGGCTGTCGGTGAACTTTTGGAGGGCGTGGACCTGGCCGAGGTGCAGCGCGAGGGCCGTGCCATGCGCGACATGTGGGCACGGTTCGCCCGCACCGGCCGCACCGGGACGCAGGAGATCCCCGGTGTGCTGCGGGTGGCGCAGGGCTGAGCCCGATTCAGGCGAGTAGTGGCAGCAGGTCGGCGAGGTGCTCCACCTGGTGCTCGGCGTCGTTGTCGAAGTCGATCCGGGGGGTTCGCAGCATCACTGCGTCCATCCCTGCGGCGTGGGCTGCGATCGCGTCGATGGGGCGGTCGCCCACCGACACGCAGCGCTCCGGGTCCAGACCGTGGCGCTCCAGTAGCGCGCGGTGCATGGCCGGGTCCGGCTTGCGGGGGTGGCCGTCGGGGGCGCAGATCAGGTCATCGACGGTGATGCCGAGCGCCTCCAGGAGCGACGATGCGCTGGCACGGTCGCGGTGGGTGACCACCAGATTGAGACCGGTGATCGCTGCCATCGCCTCGTGGATGCCGGGCATCGCCGGCGGGGGTGACGTCCGCCAGGCGTATTTGAGAGATGCTTCCGCCGCCCGGAACAGGGACTCCTCCAGATGGAACCGCTGTGCCAGCACCGAGATCGCTTCGCCCGTGGACCGTCGGGTCAGGAGGGCGACGTCGTGGTCATCTATCCGCCCTCCGCGGCTGCGGATGACGCCGGCCAGCTCAGCATCCAGCGGGGGATAGGTGTTGACGATGGTCCCGCCCATGTCCCAGAAGATGTGCTGGTACGCGCGGTCGCTGGAGGGCATGCACCAAGGGTAGGACGCGCACGTTCGTTTGACCGCGTCCGGGTTCCGGTGCTGAGGTGGCAGGGAACTGTTGCGGGGTGAGCTCACGCTCACCACCCTTGCGGGTGGCCTGATTCCCCGGCCACCTCAATACAGTTCATTACGACGTCAAGAAGCCACCACGCAGGAGACCGGACATGAGTGAGTACGCGGTAAAGAAGTCGCAGGAGAAGGCACAGGAGGCGCCGCATCCAGAAGACGACCGCAAGCCGGACGATCCGACGGATCTGACGAAGCCCAGCTGGAAGTACATTGGCAAGCGCGCCGTGTCAGAGTTCAGCAAGGACCAGTGCACCGACCTCGCGGCCGGGTTGACCTACTTCGCCGTGCTGTCGCTGTTCCCGGCGCTGCTGGCGCTGGTCTCCTTGCTGGGCGTGTTCGGTCAGGGTGAGCAGACCACGCAGGCGATCGTCGGGTGGCTCAACGACTACGCACCCAAGGACCTGCAGGCCCTGCTGGAGACCACGATCACCAACCTCACGTCCCAGACCGGGGCCGGATTGGCGCTCGTCACGGGTCTGGTGGGCGCGCTGTGGACGGCGTCGGGCTACGTCGGAGCCTTTGGACGTTCCATGAACCGGATCTACGAGATCGAGGAGGGGCGCCCCGTCTGGAAGCTCAAGCCCACCATGCTTCTCCTGACGTTCGTCATGCTCATCATCGTGGCGGTCATCGTCTTCGCCGTCGCGCTCTCGGGAGGCGTCGCGGAGGCCGTCGGCGGTCTTATCGGACTGGGTGGCACGGCCCTGCTGGTCTGGAACATCGCCAAGTGGCCCGTCGTCGTGGGGCTCGCGGTGCTGCTGATCGCATTGCTGTACTACTTCACGCCCAACGTTCGGCAGCCCAAGTTCCGCTGGATCAGCATGGGTTCCATCGTGGCCCTGGTGGTCTCCGCGATCGCCGTCGCCGGCTTCGCCTTCTACGTCAGCAAGTTCTCCTCCTACAGCGCCACCTACGGCATCATCGGCTCGGTCATCATCCTGCTGCTGGGGATCTGGATCGTGAACAACGTGCTGCTGCTGGGTGCCGAGATCGACGCCGAAGTGGAGCGCGGGCGCGAGTTGCAGGGCGGCATCAAGGCTGAGGAGTCAGTCCAGCTTCCCCTGCGTGACGACCGGCAGGTCAACAAGCAGGCCAAGAAACTCGACGCACTGGTGGAGGAGGGTGCTGAACTGCGGGAGCAGCACTCCGACGTGGACTACACCGAGCAGGGCGACGATTCCGACCACACCGGCCCGGACGCCGGTGACGGCGTCGACGGTCCCGAGCGTGGGGGAGCCCACTCAGCCCGGTAGGTCGCCCCTGAGCCCCACGGAGGTCTTGACAGCTTCACGCTGTCCTCCGGAGTGCGTGAGCATGGAACCGTCGACGCTCAGCTGCGTCTGGTGGTGGCCGAGAGCCTCGACCACCACCGGAAGCAACTCCTCCAGCTCGTAGAAGTGGACGTCTTTGCCCGGTTCGTGGACGATGACGGCGAAGCCGATGCCCATCTCGGCCGCAGCGCGCCGCGTCAGGTGGTGCATGGCCACGTGGTCGGGGTGCCCGTAGCCGCCGTCGGCGTCGTAGCTGATGGCCAGGTGGGCGTCGATGTGGCGGAGGTAGGCGACGATGTCGGCCGTCACCTCGTCCTCGTCGGCTGAGCAGAGGGAACGCTCGTCCGCGTGCTCCGCGGGCCCCGCCACATGTTCGGTGATCCACCGCATCCCGGAATCGAGATAGTGCCGCTCGGGGAGTTCCGCGCGGGCGGGCGACGTGCCAAGGAACGCAGCACCCGCAACGCCGAGAACATCGAGGGCGCCGGCGAGTTCCCCCTCGCGGCGACGCTCCAGTTCCGGGGTGCCCGCGAGGCTGGAGAGGGGCCCCTCCACCACCTCACCCATCTCGCCGCGCGTCGCGGTGAGCACGAAAACTTTGTGACCCTGCGCTGACAGGTGGGCGATGAGGGCGCCGCTGGCCAGTGTTTCGTCGTCGGGGTGGGCGTGCGCGAAGCAGATGTTCATCGATCTCCCAGGAGTCGTCGGTAGAGGCCCAGCGTGCGGGAGGCCACCTTCGGCCACGTCATGTCGAGTGCACGGTCACGGCCCCGTCGGCCCATGAGCTCGAGGCGGTCCGTGTCCCGCAGCAGTGAAGTCAGCACCCGACCCCACTCGACGGGATCGTGCACCGGTATCAGGAGGCCGGTGTGGGTATTGCAGATCGCCTCGGTGAGGCCTCCAGCCGCAGCGGCCAACACGGGGGTGCCGGAGGCCGAGGCCTCGAGGGCCACCAGCCCGAACGTCTCCGAGTGGGACGGCACCAGCACCAGCGCGGCGTGGCGCATCAGGCGCGCCAGGGACTCCCGGTCCTGGCCGGGAAGGAACGTGACGCGGTCCTGCAGACCGAGATCCTCCACGAGTGCATGCAGTTCATCCTCGTAGCCGCTGAAGTCGGCCGACGTCTGCCCCACCACCACCAGGTCGGGACGCTCGTTCGCGGGGACCTCTGCCAGCGCAGCGATGGCCACGTCGGGCCCCTTCAAGGGCTGCAGCCTCGCGGCGAACAACAGGTACCCGGGCCGGACGCCCTCACAGGGAGTCCACGGCGTATCGGAGGGATGGAACAGCTCGACGTCCACGCCGGGGCGAACGATGGCCACCTGCTCCGGTTCCGCGCCGCAACGGCCAATCACCACGGCTGCTTCGTGGTGGGAGACGGCGATCACCAGGTCCGACTGTGTGGCGCACGTCACCTCGCCCGCCAACCTGGCCGGACTCTCCGGCGGCTCGCCGTCGCGCAGTGGGGAGTTGGGATGCGCGGCGACCGAATGGAACGTCATCACGTGGGGGATCCCCAGTTCACGCGCCACCGGAAGCGCTGCGACGCCGGACATCCAGTGGTGGGAGTGGATCAGGTCGAATGATCCCAGGGAGCGCAGGCCCTCCCGAAACTCATCCAGATGGCCGTCGATCTCGCTTTTCGGAAGCGGCTTGCGGGGGCCTGCGTCCACGTGGTGCAGCACGACGCCCTCCCCGAACGGGACGGTGTCGCGCTGGTCCGGGTGGGAGCGCCGGGTGATGAAATGGACCACCACGTCCTGTTGACCCAACGCCTGGGCCAGCGAGGCGATCAGCACGTTCATCCCACCAGCGTCGGCGGTTCCCGCCTGCTCGGCAGGAGAGGTGTGCATCGACACGAAGGCCACGCGAAGCGTCATGCTGAGACCGTACCGGGGATTGCGCGGCCTACTTCCAGACGGAGAGAAGCTGGTCGCCCCATGCGCCGAGTTCGTCAACGCCGATGGTGCCGTTGATGGCGACGAGACCGTTGTGGGCCTCGGCGTAGCAGTACGCCTCGTCCGCCACGACCATGATGCCGCACACCCAAACCCCGATCTCCTTCGGTTCCTTCATGAGCCCGCTGAAGTCTCCCGGTTTCAGGCCATCCATCGTGTGGAAGGCGGTGATCTGGGAACCAGTTGCGGAATTCTCGTACACCGCGATATTCGAGCCGGGTGGAGCCATGGCCTCGTAGTCACCCACCGTCGTCGGCAGTGCTGGTGGACCGGCGGGCGGCGCCGGGTCGTCGGAGATGGGGCCCTCGGTGGGCCTGGTGATCTGGCTGCCGGGCTTCGTTGGGGTGTCGGTGGCGCCGGGTTCCACGGACGGTTCCTCGGCAGTCGCGCTGGGCTCTTCCGTCGGCTCGTCGGTGGGCGTGCTCGCGTCCTCGGTGGGGGTTTCGACAGCGGCGGTGGAGCTCACGACGATCGGTGGAGCTGCGTTGCCGCCGCGTTGCAGCGAGACGACCCCCGCGACCAGGGCGAGGATGAGCGCCACGACGATGGCAATGATGGCAACGACCATGCCGGTCTTCGACTTCTTCGGGGGCTGTTCGTAGCCACCCTGCCCTTGGTCGTAGCTCTGTTGGTATTGCTGGCCGTACCCCGGGGGCGGTGGGCCAGGTGGGTACGGGCCCTGTTGTCCGTAGCCCTGGCCCTGTTGCGGCCCGTATCCCTGCGGGGGGTAGCTGGGGTTGCCCTGCTGGGGATGGCCTTGCTGGGGATATCCCTGCGGTTGCTGCCCCTGCGGTGGGTATCCCATCGGTTGGCGCGGGGGGCCCTGTGGTGGCGGCCCCTGTTGCTGATTGGTTGGCGGTTGGTTGGGTTGCGCGGGGTAGGGGCGCTGAGGAATCGACTCCGTGGGGTAGCCGTCCTCGGCGCGACCACCCGCCGCGCCGGAGGGTTCCCTCGGGTTGGGGCTCTGGGTTGGATCGTCGCTCATCGTCTGCTCCCGTTCATGATTCTCGGCGTGGCCGCTCGAGGCGGCTCGGGCTTCACTCTTCGGAGGGAGGGCACAGGCAGAAGGGATGTCCATCCGGGTCGGTCATCACCGTATAGCCGTCGTCGCCGGGCTGTTCGATGGCTTTGGCGGCACCCAGCTCGATCGCATGCGCCACAGCAGCGGCGAGGTCGTCGACGCGGAAATCCAGATGGAACTGCTGCCCATGTTCCTGGCCTGGCCATTGCGGCGGAGTGAAACTGTGAACCTTCTGGAAGTTGACGGTGGAGCCGCCCACAGTCGCCTGCGCGTAGCCGTACTCCTCGTTGCTGTAGGTGACTTCGCCCCCGCTGAGCTTGGCGTAGAAATTGGCCAACCGGTCTGCGTCGGAGCAGTCGATTGTCACGGCGAGCAGTTCCATCTTTGGCTGAGTCATGCTCCCATCATGCCTTCAGTCCCGGAGCGTCGCGGGGGTATTTCGTCAGTGAGGAGGAGATCGTCGGGGTTCAGGTGCTGTATCGCCTGAACAAGCAGGGGTCGCCACAAGCACCGGGGCGGCCGACAACAACCCCCCCTCCTTCGGTAGTTCAGTGGGTTGTCCAGACACCCGGAGTTCGAGCACGGAGGGTGTGTGCAAGTGGCGGGTGTGTGCAAACAAAAGCGCCCGACCCCTTGGGGCCGGGCACTTCAGGGTGGGATGTGGATCAGCGGCCCATCATCGGCGGAATCGGAGGGATGACTCCGCCCATGAGCCCGCCGGGCCCGTCGTCGAGTGGGCGTCCATCCGCGTCCAAACGCTGGCCTTCCTCGTTCACGCGGTCGCCGCTGGAGTCGACGGGACGTCCGTCACCGTCCACGCGGTTGCCGTTGTCGTCAATACGGTTGCCGAACTGGTCGCGGCGGAACCCGTCGTCGTGACGGTCTCCACGACCAGTCCAGAGATCGGACTGGGTTGCGGCGTCGGCGTCGAGGCCCTGTTCGTTGGCCTTGTCGATGTTGTCGTCTGCACTCATGATGTTGTCCTTCTCTACTGGGGGTCGCGGTCGTCCGCGACCGGGTTTCCATAGGGATCGAGACGACGGCCCTGATCATCGCGTGGGAGATCGTCGTCGTAGGGAGTGGCGTCGGGGACGAACGGTTCGTCCTCAACGACGGGGTTGCCGTAGGGGTCGAGGCGTCGGCCGTGGTCGTCGAGGGGGAGGTCGTCGTCGCCGTGTGACGTTTCAGTGTTGAGCGGTTCGTCTTCCACGACGGGGTTGCCGTAGGGGTCGAGGCGTCGACCGTGGTCGTCGAGGGGGAGGTCGTCGTCGCCGAGTGCCGTGTCGGGGGTGAGTGGTTCGTCTTCCACGACGGGGTTGCCATAGGGGTCGAGACGACGGCCCTGGTCGTCATGTTGGAGGTCATCGTCGCCGAGCG
>JAUNVL010000039.1:21695-22865 GCA_030537675.1 Propionibacteriaceae bacterium
TAGGGGTCGAGACGACGGCCCTGGTCGTCATGTTGGAGGTCATCGTCGCCGAGCGCTGTCTCAGGCGTGGCGGCGGACTTGTCCGTTCCCGCTACAGGGCTGCCGTAGGGATCCACAACCGGGTCAGCCGATGCCGAGGGATCCTCGGCTGTTCCGGCCTCAAGGATCTCGTCGGAGGGGCTCTCCGCCATGCGTCGGGCCGGCGTCGGAGAGACCACTGCGGGTTCGTCACGGGGCTCGTAGGAGGTCGCCCCGCCTGCCGTGACCTCGTCCTCGGGTTCTTCCATCACGGGGGTGTCGTCCACGGGGACGATGTCGCGCACATGATCCATGCGGTCGTGCTCCACGGGATCGATGTACTCGGCGTCGGGCTCTGCGAACTCGTCGCCGCTGTAGTCGTCGCCGATGTCGAGCCGCTCGTCCTCGGGGATGACGAGGACCTCGTCGTCGTCCTCGGGGGAAACGAGGACGTCATCCTTGTCCTCGGGGATCTCGAAGACGTCTTCCTCGTCCTTGGCGTCGTCGATGCGGTTCCCGTGCCTGTCCGTGTGGACGTCAGGGTCGCGACGGTCCGCCTCGCGGAGAGCCTCGTCGCGCTCTTCCACTGCTTCGTCCAAGGCTTCGCGGCTGTGGGTGGCCTCGTCATCCAGGATTTCTGCCTTCTCCGAGGCACGGGCGGCCTCTTCATCCCGCTCTCCGGCCTGCACCCTGAGCGCGTCGGCCTTGTCGGATTCCGTCATGGCTCGCTGACGTGCGGCGTTCGCCTGTGACTCGAGATCCTCGGTCCTCTCGCGTCTGGAGTCCAGCAAATCTGCGTCCTGGGCTGCGTGCGTACGAAGTTCGGTTGCGCGCTCCCGGTTGCGGACCTGGCCCTTGCTTCGCGCCACGACCACGGCGATGACAATGATGACGATGAGCACCACCGCCGCGATCACCAGCCACAACCACATAATGCTGTCCATTTGCATCCTCCCGTAAAAACAACGTCACGCTCTGATGTTCAGCAGCGTATCCGGCGGATGGCTCGCAGGTCTGTAACGAGGGCTTGGCCGATTGGGGCGATCCCTCGGCAGCGTGCTAATCTTTGGCGTCGGGTTCGGTGACGGATCCTGTGCGCGCGTGTGGCGGAATGGCAGACGCGCTGGCTTCAGGTGCCAGTGTCCTTCGGGA
>JAUNVL010000040.1 GCA_030537675.1 Propionibacteriaceae bacterium
ATCTGCAGGATCTGCCGGTTTCCCTCACGCAGTTCGTCAACACGGTCCAGGGGCTCTTGTTCGCACGGTGACCGCGGTGGTTCACCACCCACGGATCGGGTCTCCCACGGCCCGGCTGCGCCTGCACTGACGTCGCTCATCGTCCTTGCGGCGCGGGCGGACGCGGATCTTCACGCAGCTGCCCTGGCGTCGCCCTGTAGGTCCTCGGAACGATCTTCATGCACCGGGGAATCATCGAGAGCTCCTGGCAATGGTCCTCGTTGTTGCTCAGAGTCTCAACGTGGCGATGACATCACTGGGCCAACTCGGCGGTGTCGGTGATGTAGTGCGCCGCGTCCTGCGTGTCCTCACCGGGGGAACGCCTGCTGTGCGACAGCCGGTGCTCGACCCACCCGGCCAACTTCGACAGCGCAAAGTTGATCGCCACGAAGATGGTGCCCACCACGAAGAGTGCCTGGATGGGGTTGTTGAGGTTCAGGTAGATGTATTTGGCCGAGTTCAGAAGCTCGGGGTACACGCCCAGCACCGCAGCCAGCGAGGTGTCCTTGAGGATCACCACCAGCTGTGAGATCAGCGCGGGCAGCATGATCCGCACGGCCTGGGGCAGCAGGATGATCATCATCGTCTGGAGTCGGCTCAGACCGATCGCCGCCGCGGCCTCTCTCTGTCCCCTGGGCAGCGCATTCACGCCCGAGCGCAGGATCTCGGCGAGGATCACGGAGTTGTAGGCGGTGAGCCCGATGACCACGAACCAGAGGCCCTCGCCGCCGGGCCAGCCTGAAAGGTTCACGCCCAGGTCGGGGAGCACGCGGGAGGCGAAGAAGATGGAGATCACCACGGGGAGACCGCGGAACAGTTCGATGAACCCCACGATCGGGATCTTGGTCCACTTGCCCAACATGAGCCGGGCCACGCCGATGACGGTACCGACGATCAGTGAGAAGAGGATGGCGAGCGCAGCCGCCTTCATGGTGTTGGCGAAGCCCTTGCCGATGAGGCCCCACACAGCCGCGAAGTCCTTGTTGCGCGGGTCCACGAGCGGCGCCCAGAGTTTGCCCGCAAACTGTCCCTGGTCGTTCAGCCTCATGAGGACGAGCACCACGAGCGCGAGGGCAGCGATGCCCGCGAAGACCGCCAGAATGTTTTGTCGACGCCTGGCGCGTGGCCCGGGGACGTCGTACAGCACCAGTCCGCCGCTCATCGAAGGATCTCCGTCTTGCGTTCCAGGACGGCAAGGAGTCCCGCCGCGGGCAGCGTGATCATCAGATAGCCGACGGCGACCCCCAGCAGGACGGGGGTGGCTGCGTAGCCCTGGGCGCTGGTGAGAGTGTCCGACACGCTGAACAGGTCGCCGCCGACGCCGAAGGCACCGAGCACGGCGCTGTTCTTGAACATGGCGATCAGGACGCTCCCCAACGGCGGAATGGATGTGCGGAAAGCCTGGGGCAGGATGATCTCGCGCAGGGTGGCGGTGAAGGGAAGCCCAATGGCGCGGGCCGCCTCCGCCTGGCCGCTCGAAACTGAGTTGATGCCGGCGCGCAGTGCCTCGCACACGAAGGCGGAGGTGTAGATGATGAGCGCTGAGACGCCGAAGACCCAGTAGCTGCCGCGGATCCCGATCTCCGGGAGTCCGAACGCGAAGAAGAACAACACCACGGTCAGGGGTGCGTTGCGGATCATGTTGACCCACGTGCTCCCGATCCAGCGCAGCGGGGCCACCGGGGAGACGCGGAAGCCCGCGATGATCGTGCCGAGCACGAGTGCCCCGACCATGGCGATCAGACAGATCTTGAGCGAGGTCCAGTACCCGCTGATGAACAGGTCAAGGTTGTCGGTGATGGCGTCCATGGTCCTCCTCTCAAAGGTGATGCTGTCGGTGGCGGTGCACTGTGTTGCGGTGCTGGCCCCGGGCGGTGGTGCCCGGGGCCAACACCATGGTCATGGTGCTGGGATCATCGGATCACGCGCAGGGTGCGGGCTCCGGCAGCTTGGCGTCGGCAGCACCCTCGACGGAGCCTGCGGTGGAGGACCAGGCCTCGTTGTACGCGTCCTCGTTGTCCGCCAGCGTCTGGTTGATGAACTCGCAGAACGTGGTGTCGCCCTTGGGGATCCCGATGCCGTAGGGCTCCTCGGTGAAGAGGTCGCCGGTGAGCTTGAACTTCCCGTCGGATTCGGAGACGAAGCCCAGGAGGATCACGTTGTCGGTGGTCACCACCTGCACCTGGCCCGTTCGCAGAGCATCGGCGCACTTGTCGTAGACGTCGAATAGCACGAGCTGGCTGTCACTGGCGAGGTACTCCTTGATGTTCTCCGCAGGCGTGGACCCGACCACTGAACAGACCTTCGAATCCGGGTTGTCCTTCAGGGACTCCGGTCCGGTGATCTTGTCGTCGTCGGCAGCCACCATCAGCTGCTGGCCGGCAATGTAGTACGGACCGGCGAACGCGATGCGCTCCGCGCGCTTCTCGTTGATGGTGTAGGTGGCCACCACCATGTCGACCTTGCCCTGCTCGATGACCTCTTCACGGACCTTCGAGGGCGTCTCCACCCATTCGATGTTGTCACCTTCGATGCCGAGGGCACCGGCGATGATCTTGGCGACCTCGACGTCGAAGCCCTCCGGATCGCCGGAAAGGCCCTTGAGGCCGAAGCCGGGCTGATCGAACTTGGTGCCGATCTTGATCTTGCCGGCCTTGGAGAGCTCAGCCATCGTGGTGCCGGCCTCGAAGGTCGTCGGGCCGACGCTGGTGGCCGAGTCGCCCGTGTCGACGGTGGTCGGATCGGGCGTTGCGTCGCCTCCGCAGCCTGCCAGGGCGAGGGTGCCGGCGGCCAGCAGGGCAATGAGTGTCTTTGCTCGCATGGGTCGTGCCTTTCTGTTGGTTTCGTCAGTTCGTGAGGATTTTGGACAGGAAGTCCTGGGCCCGGTGGCTCTGCGGGTTGGTGAAGAAGGGCTCAGGCGCGTTGTCCTCGACGATTTCACCGTCGGCCATGAAGACGACGCGGTTGGCGGCTCGGCGCGCGAAGCCCATCTCGTGGGTCACCACCACCATCGTCATCCCGGCCCTCGCCAGTCCGGTCATGACGTCGAGGACTTCGTTGATCATCTCGGGGTCCAGTGCGGAGGTGGGTTCGTCGAACAGCATGACCTTGGGGTTCATCGCCAGGGCGCGGGCGATCGCCACGCGCTGCTGCTGCCCACCGGAGAGCTGGGCCGGGTACTTCTCGGCCTGGGCGGCGACGCCCACGCGTTCCAGGAGTGCCATGCAGTCCTCTTTCGCCTGCTTGGCGTTCACCTTGCGCACCCTTGTGGGTCCGAGGGTGACGTTCTCGAGGATCGTCTTGTGGGCGAAGAGGTTGAAGGACTGGAACACCATCCCGACGTCGGCGCGCAGGCGGGCCAGGTCCCGGCCCTCCTCGGGCAGCCGCTTGCCGTCCAACGAAATCGTCCCTGAATCGATGGTTTCGAGGCGGTTGATGACCCGGCACAGCGTTGACTTGCCGGAACCGGACGGACCGATCACCACCACCACCTCACCCGCGTGCACGGTGAGGTTGATGTTCTTCAGGACGTGCAGACTGCCGAAGTGCTTCTCGACTCCTTCGAGGACAACAAGTGGACGTCCCAGCTCAGCCGCGGACGGCAACATTTCCTCACCCATATGCGGAAGGTACCGGTCATCCGGGCCCAAGGGCAGGTGAGATGAGGAATTGAGGCCAATCCGTTATGCGTCGTTCGGCCTCACTGCGCCGTTCAGAGCTGCAGCCCGGGGTACAGCGGTCGGGTCTGCAGCAGTGCGTCTGCCTGGGTGCGGGTGCTCTCCACCACGTCATCGGAGAGGTCGTAGCGTGCCTTGCCGGGCTTGCCCTCCTTGGTGGGCCTGGCCGAGGTGGCGTCCAGCACCCCGGAGATCATGTCGGCGACGGCGTCCATGTCCGAGGTGGTGAAACCGCGCGACGTGAGTGCCGGGGTCCCCAGGCGAACGCCCGTGGTGTACCAGGCGCCGTTCGGGTCATTGGGGACGGCGTTGCGGTTGGTCACGATGCCGGCATCCAGCAGTGCGGCCTCCGCCTGACGGCCGGTGAGGCCGAAGGTGCGGACGTCGATGAGCACGAGGTGGTTGTCCGTGCCACCCGTCACGAGCGTGGCGCCGCGCCGCATGAGGCCCTCTGCCAGAGCCTTGGCGTTGTCCACGACAGCCTGCGCGTAGGTCTGGAACGCGGGTGTGCGTGCCTCGGCGAGTGCCACTGCCTTCGCGGCCATGACGTTGCCGAGCGGCCCGCCCAGCACCATCGGGCAGCCGCGGTCGACGTCGGCCGCGTACTCCTTCGTGGCGAGCACCATGCCCCCGCGCGGACCGCGCAGAGACTTGTGGGTGGTGGTGGTGACGACGTCGGCGTAGGGGACGGGGTCCTCCTCGCCGGTGAACACCTTGCCGGCGACCAGACCGGCGAAGTGCGCCATGTCCACCATCAGCACGGCGCCCACCTCGTCGGCGATCTCCCGCATCTTCGCGAAGTTCACGCGACGGGGGTACGCGGAGTAGCCGGCCACCAGGATCAGTGGTTTGAACTCACGGGCGGCCTGGGCCACCGCGTCGTAGTCCAGCAGTTGCGTCTCGGGGTCGGTGCCGTAGGAGCGCTGGTGGAACATCTTGCCGGAGACATTGGGGCGGAAGCCGTGGGTCAGGTGCCCACCGGCGTCCAGGCTCATGCCCAGCAGGCGCTGATCGCCGAAGCGGCGCCGCAGGACTTCCCAGTCGGCGTCGGACAGGTCGTTGACACCCTTGGCGCCGTGCTCGGCCAGGGCAGGGGTTTCGATGTGGTGGGCCAGGATGGACCAGAACGCCACGAGGTTGGCATCGATGCCGGAGTGGGGCTGCACGTAGGCGTATTCGGCGCCGAACAGTTCACGGGCGTGCTCGGCCGCCACGGACTCGACGGTGTCCAGGTTCTGGCAGCCCGCGTAGAAGCGGTGCCCCACGGTGCCCTCGGCGTACTTGTCGCTGAGCCACGTTCCCATGGTCGCGAGGACCGGCAGGCTGGCGTAGTTCTCGGAGGCGATCAGCTTCAGCGAGGAACGCTGGTCGGAAAGTTCGGCCCGGGTGGCCTGGGCGATCCGGGGCTCCACTGCCTCGATGGCGCTGAGCATGCTCTGGTAGGCGCTGCTGAGGGCTTCGTTTGTCACGGTTCTCCTTGGAAGGACGGCAATCTCTGGGGCCAAGTCTAGGGCGGCTCGGCCAGAGGTCGCACTCCACGCTCACCTGAGACGCTCGCGTCGGGAAATCGTCTACCCTTCTGGTGTGCAGCCAGTGACGAGACGAGGGGCCCTGCTGGGCGTGGGAACGCTGGCGTTGTCGGGCTGCTCATTCACACCCGTGTCGTTCTCGGAGCCGACGACGCCCACGTCAACCCCCAGCGTTGACCCGGTGCTCACGCTGGATCCTGAATTTCTCGTCCGCGCCAGCGACGGGGAGGCCAAGACCCTGCCCGAGGGTGTTCGCAGTGATCAGCGGTTCTCCACTCCCCACCTCGACGGAACCCTCGTGGGGTGGTTCGTCGGCGAATCCCTCGGTGCAGCCACGGCCGCCCAGCTTGACGAGGACACACCCATCCGCGCGCCGGAAGGCTACGAACTGGCAGCGTTCACTGTGCGCGGTGGAACCCCGGGATTCGTGGAGACAGCAGATCATGCCGCCACCGTCGCCATCCGGGCCGGGGACCGCCGGATCCCCGTCCCCGCCCTGTTCGGCGAGTTCAACACCGGGACGGAGACTTACCTGACCCAGTGGGAGATGATGAGTTTCTGCGTTCCGGCGGGGGAACGGATCGCTCTGGAGATCACGGACGAGACCAAAACCATCGTCATTGACCTGCGCACTGGTGTGCCGCTCGTCGACGAGGCCTGGAAGGCGACCACCGGCTTTCGTGAACGCCAGGTGATCGAGTGCAAGCCAGAGAATGCCACCTTCGAGCGGAGCTTCTCCACGATCCCGCCGCCCACCCTCGAGGTGGACACGGGAACAATGTTCCTGGCGTTCCAGCCGGACACGTTGAGCGGTCTTCGGCCCTGGACACCCACCCAGGGATGGGCACCGGAAGGCAAGCAGTGGCTGGCCGTTCCCATGGCCCCGCGCGTGAAGTGGGAGGGCAGAGTCTCCGGTCAGCTGACGCTGGACGTTCCCGCATCGTTTCTCTACCTCGACACGGACGGCGAGCATGCTGCTGTGTCCCCTCCGTCGATCACCACGGACCAGATCACCACCGACCAGGCGGAGCTGGTGGTGGTGTGGCCAGTCAGCGGACTGCAGGGCTCAGGCACCATCAGCTTCAATGCGGTGGGGAAGCTGGAAGTGGACTACACAGAGGACGAAGGGGTCCCCGCCCAGTTCACGTCGGCGTCGATTCCTCTGGAGTTCACTCTGACGATGACCCCGGCTCAGCGCTGAGCGGTTCCACCTCGCAGCTGCGTCACTTCGTACAGCGCGATCGATGTCGCCACAGAGGCGTTCAGGGATTCGACGCTGCTCGAGATCGGGATGGACAGCAGGGCGTCGCAGTGTTCGCGCGTCAGGCGCGAGAGTCCCTCACCCTCTGAGCCGACCACCACGAGCAGTGGGCCGTCGGCGCCCGGCAGACCTGACATCGGGACGTCGCCCTCGCCTGCCAGCCCCACCACGGTGAAGCCCATTTTGGAGGCCTGGGTGATGGCACGGTTCAGGTTGGTGGCCATGGCCACCGGGATGCGGGCTGCCGCACCTGCCGAACTCTTCCACGCCGCGGCAGTCATCGAGGCAGAGCGACGGGCCGGGATCACGACGCCCTGGGCACCGAAGGCAGCGGCCGAGCGCACGATGGCACCCAGGTTGCGTGGATCCGTGATGCTGTCCAGGGCCACCACCAGGCCCGCCCCGCCGGCGTTGAAGGCGTCGGCGAAGACGTCCTCGGGCTCGGCGTACTCGAACGGCGGCAGCTGCAGGGCCACGCCCTGGTGCACCAGATCGCCGGTGGCACGGTCCAGTTCGGCGCGGGTCACCTGCATCAGCGGGATGGAGTTGTCTGCGGCGAACTTCAGGATGTCGCGCAGCCGGTCGTCGCGATCAGCGCCCTCGGCCACGTACGCCTTCTTCACGGGCATGCCGGCCAGGAGGGCTTCGTACACGGGGTTGCGGCCAACGACCCAGTCGGCGCCGACGGCGCTGCGGGTCGACTTCTTCTTCTGCTGGCCCTGACCGCGCTTCTCAGCGTCCTTCTTGGACTTGTAGGCCTTGTGGTACGTGCGGTCCTCCGCCTTGGGTGTGGGGCCGCGGCCCTGCAGTCCGCGGCGTACTCGGCCGCCCGAGCCTGCGGTGTTGTTCTTGCCCTTGGTGGTCGCGCCACGGCGCGTCGAGTTGCCTGCCATCAGTTCTTCTCCAGATTCCAGCGGGGACCGCTCGGTGTGTCGTCAATGGTGAGGCCGAGCCTGGCCAGGGTGTCACGAATGGCGTCGGCCGCGGACCAGTCCTTGGCGGCGCGAGCGGTGCTCCGCTGCTCCAGCAGGTGCGCGACGAGTCCATCCACGACGGGGGTGAGATCGTCCGACGCTCCGGCGCTCTCCCATTGCGGGGCCCCGGGATTCAGTCCGAGCACCTCCAGCATCGACGTGACGATGCACAGGTAGTCGCGGATTCCATCTTCGTCGCCAGCCGTGATGGCACGGTTCCCGTGTCGGATGGCCTCGAAAAGCGCAGCCACGGCTGAGGGCGTGCTGAGGTCGTCGTCCATGGCCGCTGCGAAGGCCGCCCATTCGGGGAACTGGAGCGGCGCATGGGCGTGAAAAGTGGGTTCGGTCAGCTTCAATGCGCGCTGCACGAAGGAGTCGATGCGCTCGACGGCCTTCTCCGCCTCCTCGAGGGAGCCACGGGTCTGCTCGTCGGACACGGAGAACTCGATCGTGGAGCGGTAGTGCGGCGCCAGCAGGAAGTAGCGCACAGCCCTCGGGTCGTAGGACTTCGTGACCTCGGAGACCAGCGCGGTGTTGCCCAGCGACTTGCTCATCTTCTCGCCCGCCATGGTGACCCATGCGTTGTGCATCCAGTACTGCGCGAATCCCTTTCCTGCAGCAGCAGATTGCGCCAGTTCGTTCTCGTGGTGCGGGAAGCGCAGGTCGATGCCGCCGCCGTGGATGTCGAAGGTGTCGCCCAGGTACTTGCTGGCCATGGCCGAGCACTCGAGGTGCCAGCCCGGACGGCCACGACCCCACGGCGTGGCCCATGACGCGGTGTCCGGCTCGCCCTGCTTGTGGCCCTTCCACAGGGCGAAGTCGCGGGGGTCGCGCTTGCCCCGGGGGTCCGCGTCGGCTGCGGCTTCCATCTCATCCAGCTTCATGCCCGAGAGCTCGCCGTAGCGGGGCCACTTGCGCACGTCGAAGTACACGTCGCCGGAGTTGTCCTCGGCAACGTAGGCGTGGCCCGACTCCACGAGCGTGGTCATCAACTCGACCATCTCGGGGATGTGGCCCGTGGCGCGCGGCTCATAGGTGGGTGGGATGCAGCCGAGCGCAGCGTAGGCGTCGTGCAGTTCGCGCTCGAACCGGTAGGCCAGCGCCCACCACTCCTCGCCGTTCTCGGCGGACTTGGAGAGGATCTTGTCGTCGATGTCGGTGACGTTGGCCACCACTGTGACTTCCAGGCCCTCGTGCTCCAGCCAGCGACGCAGGACGTCGAAGACGACTTCCTTGCGGATGTGGCCGATGTGCGGGGAGCCCTGCACAGTGAGGCCGCAGTGGTAAATGGACACCTTGCCGTCCTCGAGGGGGACGAACGGGCGCACGGCGCGCGTCGCAGTGTCATAAAGGTGCAGGCTCACGAGACGCAGTCTAGGGCGTCAGGGCGGGACGGTCACCCGTCCGGCGGGCTCAGGCGCCGTCGCGCTCCGCCGCCCGGGCGCGCAGGGCGTTGATGTCGAAGCCGAACGAGGGGGCCGGTTCGTCCTCCTCGGTGCCGTCCTCCCACGGGTCATACGGTGCCTCGTACTCGTCGTCGACGAAGCCGAGCGACGGGTCGTACTTGTTCTCCAGTTCCTGGCCGATGGGCGCAACGTTGCCCATGTGCTCATCCGGGAGGGTGGCCAGCACGTCGGCGATGTACCCGGTGGCGGCGTCGGTGATGGAGACCTCACGGTTCTCCCGCTGCGACTGGTACCAGCGGTAATCCAGCAGTTCGTGGAAGAACTGGGCCGGGTCGCGCTTGCCCTCGAGGTGCTGCGGGATCCGGGAGACGGCGGGTTCGAAGACCTCCATCAGCCACTTGTGCGCCACGACGCTCTCGCTCATCGACGTCGGGACCTTGGTGCGGAAGGTGTCCATGTCGTTCAGCAGGCGGCGGGCCTGGTGCTCCTCGGCGTCGAGGCCGGTGAGTCGCATGAGGCGCCGGGCGTGGTGGCCGGCCTCCACCACCTTGGGTTGCATCCGGATGGTGCTGCCGTCGCGCGAGGTGGTGACGTCGATCTCGGCAACGTCGAAGCCGAGGGCGTTGAGCCTGCGGACGCGACCCTCCAGCCGGTACATCTCCGAGTCGGAGAACTCCTCGGCCCCCGTCAGTTCGCTCCACAGGTTCTGGTAGCGGTCCTCGATGGTGTCCACCAGCCACTGCGGGTCCAGGGATGAGTCCAGCATGCCGCCGGCCTCGAGATCGCAGAACTCGCCGAACAGGTTCACGCGGGCGATCTGCAGGTCGTGGGCGCGTTGCCCACTGGTCAGGGTGTCGTGCAGTTCTCCGGTCTCGGCGTCCACGAGGTAGGCGGCGAATTCGCCAGCGTCGCGTCGGAACAGGATGTTGGACAGGGACACGTCCCCCCAGTAGAAGCCGGTGAGGTGCAGGCGCGCGAAGAGGGCGACCATGGCGTCGAGCAACCGGTTGACGGTGTCCAGCTTCACGCCCGAATAGAACAGTGCGCGATACGGCAGCGAGAACGGCAGGTGGCGTGTCAGGAGGATGGGATCCAGCGGACCCCCCTCAGTGTCGGAGCGGCCGAGCACGACCCCCACCGGTTCCACCGACGGCACGCCGAGGCGTCGAAGCTCTGTGAGTTGCCGGTACTCGTGGACCGCGACTTCCTCGAGAACCTCTTTGGCGGCGAAGATGTCCTCGCCCACCTGAATGAATCGCACGACGTGTCGGGAGATGCCACGGGGGAGCGCCACCAAGTGGATGGCGGGCCATTCGGCCAGGGGAATGTTCCACGGCAGTCGGATGAGATTTGCATCCGGCTTGGCGGCAAGGAACCTGGGCATGGCCGTCAGCTTAGTGGTTGCGTTGCCGATGGGCCGTCTTGTGCCGGGTCCGGGTCCGGATCACAGTGCGCGGTCCAGCGCCTCCAGCACCACGGCCACCAGATCGTCGCGTCCCTCGATGCCGACGCTGAGGCGCAGCAGGCCCGAGGAGATGCCGGCCTCCTCTCGTGCCTCATCGGACATGCCCGCGTGCGTCATCGTCTGCGGGTGGCACACCAGGGACTCGACGCCTCCCAGGGACTCGGCGAGGTGGAAGATCTGCAGACCGTCGAGGAATCTCAGGACGGCGTCCCAGCCCCCGGCGAGTTCCATGCTGAGGATGGACCCGAACCCCGACTGCTGACGGGCCGCGAGGCCGTGCTGGGGGTGATCATCCAACCCGGGATGGTGCAGCGCCGCCAGTGCGGGATGCCCTGCGATCGCCGCAAGAATCGCGGTGGTGTTCTCCTGGTGGACGCGGAGCCGGGCATCCAGGGTGCGGAGTCCGCGCAACGTCAGGTAGGCGTCGAAGGCGCTGGAGGTCAGGCCGAGGGCGTTGGCCCAGAGGCGCAGCTTCTCGTGCACGACGGGATCCGCGGCAATCACCGCTCCACCGACCACGTCGGAGTGCCCGTTGATGAACTTGGTGGTGGAGTGCATCACGATGTCGGCGCCCAACTCCAGTGGTCGTTGCAGCAGCGGTGAGCAGAAGGTGTTGTCCACCACGCTCAGCGCCCCGGCGTCCCGGGCGGCGTCGGAGGTGGCCCGGATGTCGGTGATGCGCAGCAACGGGTTGGAGGGCGTCTCCATGAGCACCAGGTTCGGTCCCCGGTCCAGCGCGGCAGCGAGCGCCGCGGCGTCGTTGAAGTCCACGAAGTCGACTGCCAGCTTCCCCTGGGACGCGAGGAAGCTGAAGAGCCGCCAGGTGCCGCCGTACGCGTCGTGTTGCACCACCACACGGCCACCTGCGGGTACCAGTGCCTCGGCCAGCAGGGTGAAACCGGCGAGTCCGGTGGCGAGCGTGGTCGCGCCGGCGCCGCCCTCCAGTTCGGTGAGAGCGTCGTTCAGCAGGTCACGGGTGGGGTTGCCGGAGCGGGAGTAGTCGTAGTCCCGGGGACGATCGGGCGCTTCGAAGGTGTAGTTGCTGGAGAGATGGATGGGCGGGACCACGGCACCGTAAGCGGTGTCCGATGCGAGCCCCGTGCGTACCGCGTTGGTCCACCTGCCGAGTTCAACCATGCGGATCACCGTAGCGGAGCGGAACCCGGGAGACCGTTGCTGTTCGCGGCGGGCAGCCTCAACTGAACCGGACGATGTTGTTGAAGACTTCGCGGGTCGCCCACCGGTAGGTGTACCCGGCGCCGCCCGGCCTGGGGACGGCTTCGATGACGCGGGCCTCGATGTAGCTGCGGCAGCCGTTGCTCCCCGTGACGGGTGTGTCGCACTCGGTGCGCCACTTGCGGCCATTCACCACGTGATTGCCGTGCGTCGCAAGGGGGTTGCCACTCCAGAGGGCGCGCGGTGCCGGAAGGTACGTCATGTTGTTGAAGACGTAGGCGGTGGAGGGGACGAAACGGCCCTTGATCTCCTGCACACGCGTGGCCTCGATGAGCGTGGTGCATCGCGACGTGCTCGAGTACTTCTCGCACGTGGTGCGCCACTTGCGACCATTGACGAGGTGGTCCCCGGGTGTGGTGTACACGTCGACGGTGCCGGGCTTGGTCGTCGGAGGCTTCGTGGCCGGGGGCGTGGTGGGCGGGTATGTCGGATCCATGACGTCGATGGAGAAGTCGCCGGAGAACTGGGTGCCGCTCCACTCGTAGCGTTGCAGTCCCTGGCCCTGACTGACGATGACGGTGGCGGGCACCGGTGTGCCTGCCGAGGGGTGCGACGAGGGGTAGCGCCAAGGGACCACGGTGGCATCGGCATTGCGCAGCGTGGGGAGCGTGAACCGGGAACCGTTCTCCGCTGTCACCCTGATCACCTGATTGCCCGCCCAGGCGCGCGTCGCCAGGGAGGACAGCGGTGAGAGATCCGTGACGCGGTTGCCTGCCACCAGCAACTTCTTCAACGACTGCAGGCCTGCGAGCGGGCGGACGTTGGAGATCTCGTTGGCATCCAGGTGGAGAGCAAGGATCCGCGGCAGACCTGACAGCGGGTTGACGTCGGAGATCTGGTTGTCCTCCAGGTAGAGGAACTCGATGTCCTTCATCCCGGCAATCGGGGAGATGTCCTTGATCGCGTTGTCCCGCAGGTTCAGGTTCTGCATCTTCGTCATGCGGCCCAGGGGGCGCAGGTCGGACACTCCGGCACCCTCCAGAGTGAGTTCGGTCATCTCCGTCATGCCTGCCAGGGGTGTCAGGTCAGCGGTCGTGGGGCGCTTCACCCGCAGGGCCGTCAGCTTGGTGAGCGGCTTCAGGCTGGTGAGGTTCACCGAGGGATTCTCGAGGTCCAGTTCGGTGAGTCCAGTCAGCCTTGACACGGGTGTCAGGTCGAGGGGCCGGTCGGTGGTGATCCTGAGCGTGACCAGGCGCGGCTTGTTGGTGAGGAACGAGACGTCGGACAGCGTCGGAGATGTGATGCTCAGCAGTTCCAGCGACGGGATGGAGGCGATGATGGAGAGGTCCGCCGTGGCACCGTGCAGGGCCAGCACCTCCAGCGACGTCGCGTACTGCAGCCCCTCGAACGACCTGATGTAGCCCGCGGAGAAGTGATTGATGTGCGTGACCGTGGCCATCTCGGCCGCCGTGATGGGGTGGTCGCCCCGGTTGAAGGTCTCGGTGTTGATGGCCGCGCGGAGGAACACGTCCGGCACCACGTTCTCACTTGCGT
Organism: Propionibacteriaceae bacterium; assembly: GCA_030537675.1. GTDB lineage: Bacteria > Actinomycetota > Actinomycetes > Propionibacteriales > Propionibacteriaceae > Arachnia. The sequence goes on from JAUNVL010000040.1 coordinate 13,082, forward strand.
CAGCGTGTGCGGCTCCTCCCAGCGGGAGCATTGCCACGGCAAGAAGCAGCGAGGTGATCATGGCCAGGACGGGGTGCGTGATGCGCGGCATCGCAGCACAGTATCCAATGGGACGCATGCGACGTGAATCGGCCCCGGCAACGCCGGACGGGGGAGAAAACAACAACGGTGGGCGCCCGCGCAATGCGGACGCCCACCGTTGAATCCGTGTGGGATCAGAGCGCGTTGAGACGCAGCTCCGTGCTGTTGCTGAACACGTGAACGCCGTGCGGGTTCGACGACTGCAGACGCATGACATCGCCCTTGTGCGGAGCCATGCGGGCCTCCATGCGGACGATGATCTGCTGGGCATCCACCAGCTCATCCTCGGACAGACCGGCCAGCGTGCCGTACACGTAGGAGTCGGCGCCGAGTTCCTCAACGAGCGCGACGTCGAGGGCGATGCCCTCGTTCGTGTCGGACACCGAGAAGTTCTCCGGGCGGATACCGACGGTCAGGGTCTTGTCGTCCCCGGCCTTGGCAAGGACCTCACGCGGCACGGGCACCACGTAGTCGCCCACCTGGACACCGCCTTCGACACGGGTGCCGCTCAGCAGGTTCATGGCGGGCGAGCCGATGAAGCCGGCCACGAACAGGTTGACGGGGGTGTCGTACAGGTCCAGCGGGGAGTCGACCTGCTGCAGGATGCCGTCCTTCAGCACCGCAACGCGGTCACCCATCGTCATGGCCTCGGTCTGGTCGTGTGTGACGTAGACCGTGGTGACGCCGAGACGACGCTGCAGGGCAGCGATCTGGGTGCGGGTGGAGACACGAAGCTTCGCGTCGAGGTTCGACAGGGGCTCGTCCATGAGGAACACCTGGGGGTTACGCACGATGGCGCGGCCCATGGCGACGCGCTGACGCTGGCCGCCTGAAAGTGCCTTCGGCTTGCGGTTGAGGAAGTCCTCGAGGCCCAGGAGGCGAGCGGCTTCCTGTACGCGGGACTGGCGATCAGCCTTGGGGACGTTCTGCATCTTCAGCGCGAAGCCCATGTTGTCCGCAACAGTCATGTGCGGGTACAGGGCGTAGTTCTGGAAGACCATCGCGATGTCGCGATCCTTGGGCGGCAGGTCGGTGACGTCACGGTCCCCGATGAAGATGTTGCCTGAGTTGACCTCTTCGAGGCCTGCCAGCATGCGCAGGGATGTGGACTTGCCACAGCCGGAGGGGCCGACGAGGACCATGAATTCGCCATCGGCGATCTCCAGGTCCAGCTTTTCAACGGCTGCACGATCCGAGCCAGGGTAGACGCGTGATGCTTGACGGAAACTTACGGTGGCCATGCCACATTCCTTTCCACGGGCAGGTACGTGCCCGACGATCCGAGTGGACGGAAGCTCTTGTCTTCCTCGTAGGGACACTACACCGTGACCACTGCCATGCAGGGATGGGGTGCGGGTGATCGTGACCAAATCGTTGTCTCCGGGTCCCCGCGAACACTCGCGTAGTCTTCACGGGTGCCACCTGAGCCTGAATCGACGAACGCCGACGACGACCCCACTGCTGCTGACCCCGTCGCCGAGGGGGAGACGCAGTGGTGGGAGGCCGACGGCATGCCCTGGAAGAAGGAACCCGGGCGCGCCGACATCGCCTGTCTGGCCTGGTTCGGGGTGGTGGGAGTATTCAGCCTCATCCTCATTCCCACCCGGGCGTGGCTGCTGGCCGCGGCTCCGGACATCCTGGCAATGATCACCGGCGGGCGCACCGCGGTGACGGCGAGCGGCGCACTGGCCAGCGTCGGTCAGATGGGCCACTGGCCCATCGTGTTGTTCGTCGCCTCCCTGCTGAGTCTGAAGTTCGACTGGATCTACTGGTGGGCGGGAAAGCTCTGGGGCCGGGGGATGATCGAGATCTGGGCAGGTCAGAGCAAGCGGGCCGCCCGCGGTTATGCGCGAGCCGAGCGGTGGGCCGAGAAGTTGGGGCCCATCGGGTTCCTGATCGCCTACGTTCCGATCCCGCTGCCGCTGATGCAGGTGGTGTTCGTCCTTGCCGGTGCCACCAACATGAGCCTCAAGCGGTTCCTCATCTACGACTACATCGCCAGCACCATCTGGCTGATCGGCTTCTTTGCTCTCGGATGGCGCCTTGGTGAGCCAGCCGTGGCGATCCTCGACGTGTACGCCCGGTTCGCGGGGTACGTGGCCATCGCCTTGCTCGTGGTCATCATCGCCACCACCGTGCTGCGCAAGAAGCCGGTGCCGGCGAAGACCAACCCCACGGATGACGTGACTCCGACCAACGACGTCGCCCCCACCAACGAGGTGTGACTCAGGCCCTCGCGCAGATGGCGACGAGGAAGCCGTCGCCCGCCCGGTACGGGCGAAGGTCCCACGTCGACAGGGCGAGATCCAGCACCAGACCAGCGGTGGCGAGGTCGCGGAAGAACTCGTCGAACTCATATCCCCGACCCGCGCCGAAGCCGATGATGGCCCGGCCATCGGCAGCCAAGTGGTCGCGGAAACGCTCCAGCACGCTCACGCGCGTGCTCGGGGCGAGGAACCCCATGACGTTGCCGGCGCACAGGATGGCGTCGAAGTCGGCGTCGACACCCCGCGCGGGCAGGTCCAGTTCCGCCAGGTCGCTGACCACCCAGGTGCAGTGCGGGTGATCCCTCTGCGCGGCAGCGATCAGCGTGGGGTCCCCGTCCACCCCCACCACGGTGTGCCCTCGCGATGCGAGTTCCCCGCCGTGGCGGCCCGGTCCGCAGCCGGCGTCGAGGATGCGGGCGTTGCGTGGGGCCATGGCGTCGACGGTGCGGGCTTCACCGAGCAGGTCGTGTCCGGCGGCCGCCATCATCTCGAAACGCTCCACGTAGCGACGCGAATGATCAGGATTCGCGGTGATGATCTGGGTCCACTTGCTGGGTTCGAAGCTCATGGTCGCCATTGTTCCGCATGGTGTCCATGGCCCCGAACTGGAGCCCCCGGAGGGAGTCGAACCCTCGACCGCTCGCTTACAAGGCGAGTGCTCTGGCCGCTGAGCTACGGAGGCAGTGGCACACATTGTGCCGAATCCTTGCCCGAAAGGACAAAGCGGGAGTTCAGGCCCCGGATGTGGACATGAACATCTGGCCGTGGCCGGACACATGGATGTGTTCACCGGCACCGACGAAGACAGACTGCCCATGGGCCAGGATCAGCTCGCCGTCGTCGTCCTTCAACGTGAACTCGCCGGAGGTGACGAGACAGATGCGGCCAGCGTCGCAGCGGGGAAGATCGATGGGCTCGGCACTGGTGGGGGACACCAGCCACACTTCGAACTCGGCCACGGTCGTGGGGTAGCAGTAGATGCCGTCGGAGCCCTCGGCCAGGAGAACCTTCACCTCTGTGGGCTCGAAGCGCACCACCTGCAGCAGCGCGTCGACGTCGATGTGTTTCTTCGTCAGGCCGCCGCGGAGCACGTTGTCAGAATTGGCCATCACCTCCACGCAGGTCCCCCGGAGGTAGGCGTGCATGACGCCCGCGCCCAGCGAGATGGCCTCGCCCGGCTGGAGCTGGAACCGGTTGAGCAGCAGTGCTGCGAGGATGCTGGGATCGCCGGGGAAGTGTTCGTCGAGTTCGACGGCGGTGCGGGCAAACAGGCCCACCTCACCCGGGGCATCGAGGTGGCGCACCGCAGCACCGAGCAACTCATCCACGAGGTGTCGCCGCTCACCGAGTGAGAGCACGTCGAGGAAGACCTCCTGCAGCGCCGGGGTGGTGGTGCGGTCCCGGAGGGGGCCGATGACGGAGGCCAGTTCCTCGCCCAGGCCGAGCGATTCAAAGAGTTCGGCGGTGGCGATGGGGTCCCGGAAGCCCACGAGGCCCTCGAAGGGCTCCAGCGCGATGACGGTCTCAGGCTTGGGCCAGTCGTCCTTGTAGGAACGATCCGGTGACGACAGGGGGACGCCGTTCAGCGATTCCCGCGCGTAACCCTGTTCAGCTTCGGTTCGCGAGGGATGTGCCTGCAGACTCAGCGGCGAGCCGGCGGAGAGCAGTTTCATCATGAAGGGCATCCGGCCGCCGAAGGCTTCGACGGTGGCTTCCCCCAGCAGTTCGGGCTGACGGGTCAGGGCAGTGGAGAGGGCACCTTGGTTCTCGATCCGCGCGTCACCCAACGGATGGGTTCCCAACCAGTACTCGGCGAAGGGCTCGTCGTCGGAGGGCGTGTTCAGGATCGCGGGGATGGAGTCGCGGGTGCCCCACGCGTAGGACTGCCTGGAACCGGTGATCCTCAGCACGAGGACGTCTGCGTTCGCACGTTGCCCATCACAGGAACCCGCAGGCTGAATAGGATGGTGTCCTGATGTGGCATGTCTCTCAGTCAACCCTGTCTGGGGGCTGGGTTCAAGCCGTCGACGGGGACGCTCCGTCGCCATGTAATGACATCGATGTGATTCCGTGCGCGTATGCTGGTCCCATGTCCCACGCCGCATCATTCACGACTTCGGTCCTTGCCGACGACGACGCCGCGATCCTGGACTTCGAGGAGAACTGGTTCACATCAACCGTTCCCAAGGAGCAGGCCATCATGGAGCGGTTCGGGACTTCAGCCACACGTTACTACCAGCGGTTGAACTCCCTGATCGACCTGCCGGCCGCGCTGGAGCACAAGCCGCTGCTCGTCAAGCGTCTGCGTCGGCTCCGCACGCAGCGCCAGGCGGCCCGCTCCGCCGAGCGACTGCGGCGCTGACCAGAGATCTCAGAGCTCTGCCCCCAGCCCTGAGCGGCCGCTTGTCGCGCGCCGTGTAGCCACCCAGTGCGAGTCCGGCCTGCACTTCGAAGAGGTTGGCGGCCGCGCGATCTGCGCTCCGCAACCACGACCATCCCGTGGCTGCCATGTAGAGCGGGATGAAGGGCAGTCCGAAGCAGTACGCCCACTGATGGGCGTGGTGACCCTCATGTTCCAGCAGTCCGGGAATGCGTCGCGTCGCCTCCTCCAGAGTGCGGCCACGAATGAGGACGACGCTGCCGATCGTCATGGCCGATGCGGAAATGCCTGGCAGGACGGCACACTCCGCCACCACGAGTCCGTTCACCATGCGCAGCCGCGCGCCACCTGCCAGCGCCACGATGATTCCGAGCGGCGTCGACAAGTTGGCGATGTTTCCGACGTTGCGCACGAGCGTATTGGAGTCCACGGCACCCCCCTGTTTGAGTCCTGATACCTACCCCGGGTGGCCTCTGCGGCTGGAATAGTCGAGAACGACCGCAATCGAAGAAGAGGACCCATGGATCCACAGCAGTTTCTCACGGAGCTCGACTCGGAACTTCGCTCTGTCATCGGTGAGTTCCTCACCACCACAGCCTCCGCCTCCGACGTCGCCGCCACGGATGAGTCAGGACGGGTCAGCGTGATCCTGCACCCCGACCGGACGCTGGCGCGGGTGCAGGTGGCCGCGGGGTGGGAGGAGGACATCGAAAGCTTGGCGTTGGCCGGCGTCATCGTCGAAGTGGCAGGCAGAGCACAGACCGGGGCACAGGTCTCGGGCGAGGACGAGGCGGTGGACGTCGATCCCGAGGACGTGGATGAGGCCACCGACGCCCTCCTGAGGGAGCAGACGCAGGCCCTGTTGGCGCCCATCAGTGCGCAGGAACTGCAGCGGCAGATCGACGAGTTGCCTGCTCTCCTCGAGCGTCTCGACGCCCAACTGGACGTGGCCATCGCGCGGACCTCCAGAACATCCGAGGACGAACTACCCACCGAGGAGCCCAGCGCGGACGAGGCGATCGAGGGTGAGGTGGTGGAGTCGGAGAACAGGATGGTCAGCGTGCGGCACGTCGCGGGCCACCTCGCGGAAGTCCGCATCAAGGAGTCGTGGCTGGCAGGCCGCTCAGGTCTCGCCGTGACGGAGTGCTTCAACCAGATCGTCGACCGCATGACGGCCATCACCATCGACATGGAACCGAGGTAGTCAGAAATGTCATTCTCACCTGAATCCGGCAGTCGCTACAACTGGCCGAAAACGCCCGACGGCGGGACCTCGCCGATGCGCGGCGATGCTGCGCCACCACCCGAGGTGTACGTCGACGGTGAATCGATCATCGACGTTCCTGATGACGCCATCCGCATCAAGGCGAACGCGACAGTGGCCGACGGTGCCATCGCTGTGGCGCCCGACGGCACCGTGGTCGATACCGCGGTGGAGGGCACCGTCGTCACGACTGCGGATGGCGTCGAGCTGACGTTGGCCACCGACGGCACCCTCACGGTGGATGCGGACTTCAGCAACGACGGGAGTGAACCCGATCGCTCCACGCTGGGCCTGGGTGCCTCGCTGCAGAGTGCATCCGGAACTGTCGTCACCCGCGCGGAGTCCGGCGCCGTCACCGTCCAGCAGACCAATGGCCAGACGCTGACCATGAACGCGGACGGCACGGTGGAAGTGGTGCTGCCGACGTCCTACGACTCACTGGGCGCAGACCCCGGTGGGGAGGGGGGCGTGGTGCCGGCGGGTGCCGAGGACACCGACGGCCTGGTGCAGAACCCGGTGGACACCGACGGCGACGGCATCCCTGATTACCGTGATCTCGATTCCGACGGAGACGGCATCCCTGACAGCGTGGAGGCCAGGGGCGACGAGGTACTGCCGGAGGGGGAGACCGCCGAGCCCGATCCCGAACCCGCCACACCTGAGCCCGAGCCCTCCGGCCCCGGTGCCGGGCCGACCGCTACTGGCTCCGGCGGAGGGGGCGCAACCCCCGACGGCGGCGGCGGCAGCAGCGGCGGCGGCGGTGGCGGCAGCAGTGAGGACGAAGCCGAAAAGACGCCTTCGGAGCCCGAAGTCGAGCCTGAGAAGACCTCCGGGGGTGACGACTTCACCGTCGACATCTCTGACCTGCGCGACGACGCTGCGATTTTTGACGACCTCGTGGGTCCCGCAGAGACGCTCGCAGCCTGTTGGCAGGCTGCCGGTCCGCTTGTGGAGCACTGGGGCCTGTGGGTCATGGGCCGATCCCCGTACCTGAAGGGGAATCAGAAGTTCGACACCTTGTACACCGGGGCGGCGCTCCAGATGTCTGCCATCGCCGACGGGTTGCGGAAGTCCGCGGCCGACTACGAGCAGCAGGAGGCGGCCAACGAGGCCATCTCCGGCACGATCAACCAGTGAAGGATTGAGGTAGCGACATGGGTTTTCTAGGTGATGTATTTGATGGTGCTGTTGATGTCGTCAAGGACGTCAGCGGGGATGTTCTCGATGCCGGTGAGAAGGTGGTCGACGTCGTCACCGATGGTGCGGACGCAATCGTCGACGTGGCCTCCGACGGCGTGAACTTCGCCGGTGATGTGGCGAGCACAGTGGGCAGGAACGTCGTCGGAGGTGCGAGCTCTGTCCTCACGAGCGTCATGTCCAGCGGTCGGGGCAGCGTGAGTCCAGGCAGCTTTGCTGGGGCGAAGGCCGCGGGTTCGATCTCCAAAGGTGCAGTCATGAGCTCTGGGGCGATCGCTCCCTGCGCGTTCCAACTGGATGTGCAGTGGATCCTCGACATCATCGACAAGGTGCAGTCGGTCATCACCAAGATCCAGCAGGTGGCGTCCAACGTGCTTGGGAAGGCCAGGAGAATGCTGGATTCGCTCGGGGGCATCCTGAGTTGGTTCTGCTGGATCGGTCCCGTCAAGTGGGCCAAGGATTTCGTCACGAGAATGTGCGCCCTGGTGGAGAAGGCGATCTCGATCATCGCCAAGATCTACAACGCCGTGCTGGAGGTGTCCAAGCACGTCCTCGCGCCGTGGGAGGTGCGCTCCGCCGGCGAGCAGATCCGCGACGACCTGGCTCCGAAGTGTGCGGACTTCGCAGCGATGCTCCACCCGGGCAATCTGAAGTCATCCAGCTCCTGGACGGGTGAGTCGGCAGAGAAGTTCCGCAGTTCACTGCAGCGCCAGTTCGACACCGGGCAGGACGTGGCAGATGCCGCCAAGGAGTTCGGCTCCACCGTGCAGGGGATCGGCGCTGATGGTGTCAAGACCACCGTCGTATTCGCCACCAGCCTGATCACGGCGATCGGCGGCATCATCACCGCGGCCGTGGCCATGGCAGCGATCCCGGTGGGCACTGCTGCTGGCGCGGCCGCTGTCATAAAGCTCGTGGGTGCCGTACTCGCCATGATCATGGTGTACGTCAAGGCCATGATGGGGATCATCCAGCAGTCGTCGGCACTGGGCAATGCAGCCAGTTCGGTGCCCGGCGGACAGTGGCCGATGGCGACCTCCTGAGCGTTCTGACAGTGCGAAACGGGGTGCGACTTGAGAGTCGCACCCCGTTTTCCTTTGCACTCTCGGGTGCCGAGTGCTAATAATTGACTTGGCACTCGACCCGGTCGAGTGCCACTGGAGCATCGGTGAGGCCTCCGGGCCGTCCGTCGCGGGCACCGTGTGATCCAGCCTGAATACGACCAACACGGGGCCGCTTGGCCCCACAGGACGGGAGGACTCCCGAAACACCATGGCAAAGCTCATTGAATTCAACGAAGAGGCCCGCCGCGGACTCGAGCGGGGCATGAACCAGCTCGCCGACGCGGTCAAGGTCACACTCGGCCCCAAGGGCCGCAACGTCGTGCTGGAGAAGAAGTGGGGCGCCCCCACCATCACCAACGATGGCGTGTCCATCGCCAAGGAGATCGAGCTGGAGGATCCCTACGAGCGGATCGGCGCCGAACTCGTCAAGGAAGTCGCCAAGAAGACTGACGACGTCGCGGGCGACGGCACCACCACGGCCACCGTCGTGGCACAGGCGATGGTCCGCGAGGGCCTGCGCAACGTGACCGCCGGGGCCAACCCGATGGGCATCAAGAAGGGCATCGAGGCTGCTGTTGCAGCAATCGTGGATCAGCTCGCCGCGATGGCCATCGACGTCGACACGAAGGAGCAGATCGCAGCCACCGCCTCGATCTCTGCCGCCGACCCCGTCGTGGGTGAAATCATCGCCGAGGCGATGGACAAGGTGGGCAAGGAAGGCGTCATCACGGTCGAGGAGTCCAACACCTTCGGGCTGGACCTCGAGCTGACCGAGGGCATGCGCTTCGACAAGGGCTACATCTCGCCCTACTTCGTCACGGACGCCGAGCGCATGGAAGCCACGCTCGACGATCCCTACATCCTGATCGCCAGCAGCAAGATCGCGTCCCTGAAGGACCTGCTGCCGGTACTCGAGAAGGTCATGCAGTCCGGCAGGCCGCTGCTGGTCATCGCCGAGGACGTCGAGGGTGAAGCCCTCGCCGGCCTCATCGTCAACAAGATCCGTGGCACCTTCAAGTCCGTCGCCGTCAAGGCGCCGGGCTTCGGTGACCGCCGCAAGGCCATGATGAACGACATCGCCATCCTCACCGGTGG
>JAUNVL010000185.1 GCA_030537675.1 Propionibacteriaceae bacterium
GGGAGCGTCGCAACTGCTCATATGGAGGGGTCGGGTCATCGGGATCGATGTGGACGCGCAGGCTCACGACGGGAGCTCTTCGAGCACGAAAACGACAACTGAGGACATGTCACACCTTTTGTAGTGGATGGTTGATACAAGCCAGTGTTGCCCAGATGGTTCTAATGTGTCAAGTCGTTGACACATTGGTGTCTGGTTGATGACGAGCCTCTGGTGAACGACAAAGCCGCCGCCCCGTGGAAGGGGCGGCGGCTTCGTGAGGTGTCTCAGGCGTTGGCCTCGTTGATGGCGCGCAACAGATCTTCGGGCGTGGGCTGGATGCTCATCTCCTGGCCCGAGAAGAACTCGAGCTTGGTGTCGCCCACGAGATAGGTGGGCGTGCCCGTGATGCCGTCGAGGGTGAACTGGTCGTTGGCCTTCTTGACGAAGTCGGCGAAAGCCCGGCCGTCGTAGAGTTCCTGGAACTTCGTGAGGTCATCGCCTTCAATGCCCGCCTGCGTGGGGAAGTCGACGCGCAGCTGCTGGTCAGTGAAACCCACGCCCTCCTCGGGCTGGTTGGCGAACAGCACGTCGTGGAATTCGCGGAACTTCCCGACGGCGTCCGCGGCGGCGCCCGCCAGAGCGGCCCGCTCCGACGAGTCGTTCCGGAGCTGCGCGTCAAGGAAGTGGGCGGTGCGGATCTCGGCCGTGATCTTGCCCTCGTCCACGAGCTGCTTCACCACTGGCCCGTAGAGCTTCTCGTACTCCGAGCAAATGGGGCACTGCGAGTCCTCCCAGATGATGAGGTGCGCCGCATCAGCGGCCGGCTCGACGTCTTGGGTGGGCATCCCGATACCGAACTTCTCGGTGGCGTTGGGCGGCGTCTGCTGCTCGGCGCTCGGACCGTTCTTGGCGAGGCTGGATGAGATGACCAGTGCGAGGATGACCACCACGGCCACGGCTACGGCGGCCAGCGATATCCACAGGATGCGGGCATTGCGGCGCCCACGGGCCTCCTCGGCTTCTGCCTTGAGGCGCATTGCTTCTCGGCGGCTTGGACCGGCGTTGTTGACCATGTGGTGACGTCCTCAAGATTCAGGTGATGGGGCTGTGCCCCCGTCAAGGGTAATTGACGGTGGCTGCGACAACTAACGACCTGGACTCCCACAGAGTTCCCCATCTGACGTCCCGCGCTGCACGTCTCCCGAAGGGTCCCCTCCAACGACGAAACCGCCGCCCGTGCGGGGCGGCGGTTTCGTGGGAGTGGATCAGGAGTTGGCTTCGGTGATGGCCCGGAGCATGTCCTCTGGTGTGGGCTGGATCAGGATCTCCCGGCTGGCCTCATCGGCGAACTCCAGCTTGTTCTCGCCCACCATGTAGGTGGGGGTCCCGCTGATTCCGGAGCGTGAGAACTCGTCGCCGGCCTCCTTCACGAAGTCGGCGAATGCACGCCCGTTGTAGAGCTCCTGGAACTTCGCGAGATCGTCACCCTCGATGCCTGCCTGCGCCGGAAAATCAACCGTGAGCTGCTGGTCGGTGTAGCCGGTGCCGGTTGCGAGCAGGGATTCGAAGACCGTCGTGTGGTACTCGCGGAACTTGCCGACGGCGTCCGCTGAGGCGGCAGCGAGCGCGGCACGCTCAGAGTTGTCCGTCCCGTCCTGGGGATCGAAGAAGTGCGCGGTGCGCACCTCAGCGGTGATCTTGCCCTCGTCCACCAACTGCTTCACCGCGGGACCGTAGTCGGCTTCCCGGCTTGCACATGCGGGGCAACGGAACTCCTCCCAGATCACGAGGTGGGGAGCGTCCGCGGCGGGCTCGACGTCGCGCGTCTTCAGCTCGATGCCGAACTGCTCGGTGGCATTGGGCGGCATCTGCTGATCGGCGCTCGGGGTGTCCTTGCCCAGCGTCTGGCTGATGACGAGCGCAAGAATCACCACCACGGCAACGGCCACGGCGGACAGGGAGATCCAGAGGACGCGGCTGTTGCGGCGCGCCCTGGCCTCCTCCGCTTCCGCTTTCAGTCGCATTGCCTCGCGGCGGCTGGGGCCAGCATTGTTGGCCATGTGGTCACTCCTTGTGATCAGTGGTGTCGTGGTCGTCGTCGGCGAAGTCGTCATCGCCCAGGTGGTCGAGGGTGACGGTGTCTCCGCCCAGAAGCTTGTGGTCGAGGCTGAAAAGCGAGCGGGGGCGCACCATGAGCCATATGCACATGGCCGACATGGCGATGTTCTCCGCGAGTTTCTGCGGGTAGTTGGTGTCCTCGGCAGCCACTTCGCCGCCGCTGCCGAAGCATCCGCAGTCGATGCTGATGCCCTGGGACCAGACCCACGCGATGCCCACGATGAACGCGATCAGCATCATCAGGGTCACGGCTGCGGCGCCACGGGTGAGCAGGCCGACGATCAACAGCAGCGCGGCCAAGATCTCCACCACGGGCAGGATGTAGGCGAGCGTGTCGCTCATCCACAGTTCCGGCAGCAGTTGGTACGCCCGGATGTTCTGCGCAAACAGCGGGATATTGATGATCTTCGTCACCCCGGCGTAGAGGAACACGATGCCGGGGACGAGCCGGGCAACCAGCCCCACCCAGTCCCGCCAGTTGCGGATGCTGGGTGCGTTAACGGTCTCAATCACGGCCACAGCTTAACTGGGGTGCCAAGTGGGTTCTCGCCCGGCTCCGCCCAGTCGATACGCTGGGGGACATCATGACCAAGACTTCGCATGGCGCACTCGTCGCCCAGCTCACCAGCCGATGGCCCGAGAACCGCGTGGCGCCCAGCCTTTCGCGGATCCAGGCCGTCATGGATCTCATGGGGGATCCGCAGCGCGCCGTACCCGTCATCCAGGTGGCGGGCACCAACGGCAAGGGCAGCACCGCCATCATGATCG
>JAUNVL010000186.1 GCA_030537675.1 Propionibacteriaceae bacterium
TGATCGAGGCGAACGACGAGGCGTTGATCGAGGCGAACGACGAGCCGCTGGCGGCCGCAGAAGATGATGAGCTCCCGAGTGCCACGTTTGATGATGATCCGGTGATGACCACCGATGATGTCGATGCCGGGAACATCACCCTCGACGATGACGCAGTCGTCGTTGATGACAACGATGTGGAAGAGGAGACCGTTGTGGCTGGTACCGAGGACGAACCCGATCTCGTTGTTGTGGAGGATGAGCCCACCCAGCACGTGGACATGGACGACATGGAGGCCACCCAGGCCGTTCCCGTGGCCGCTGCGGCACCGGTGGGGCAGGAACACGCTGCGCATGGTCTCTACCGAGTCGCCGGTGCGGAGGAGACGGCCGTCATCAGTGATGGCTCCTACCCGAACCAGGACGCCGATGTGGCGGAGGAGCGTCAGCAGGCACAGCTCGAGGCCGAGCGTCAGGCACGTGAACAGCGTCTGGGTGCTGTGCAGACGTCGTCGGACAACGCCATCCGCGAGGACGCCAAGCCCGTGAAGATCGTGACGGACAAGGTCCTCCCCAGCTTCGGGCTCTTCGTGCTTCGCATCGTCACCGCGGGCATCCTCGGCATTGCGAGCTACCAGATCCTCGGCAGCGGCGTGGACGCCACAGCTGACTACCTGGGCCAGACGATGATCCCCGAACCGCGACTCGTCGCCTGGATCCTGGGGTTCACGCTCGGGGCCATGGCATTGCTTCTGGTCATCGGCATGCTGCAGCGTCTCGTGGGGCTGCTACTGCTGGCCGTCGCCGTCGGTTCGCTCATATTCATCCGATGGGGAAACTTCGCCATCTTCAACCCTGCGGTCGAGGGCTTCATCGGGGACAAGGATCTGCTGCTCGCTGCGGTGGGCCTGCTCCTGTTCACCATTGGTGGCGGGGCGTGGGGCGTCGACGGCGCCTTCCGTCGTACCCGCGCCTCCTCGAAGGCTGAGCGAGAGGGCTGAGCTTCCGGCGTTCGGATGTGATGGGCAGCCTTGGAGCCGTTGTGTAGCGTTTCGTTGCACGAACGCGAGGAGAGCTGCTGATGCGCACCAGATGGAGTGGTTGGGCCCGAAGTGCGGTGGTGATGGTCATTGCCATCGCACTCGTGGCCTCCTACTTCCTCTTCGGCTTCTCCAGCGGGGCGCTGCCGGAGGCCCAGCCGTCCGTCGCCTCCACCATCCAGACCCCGCCAGCAGTTGAGGCCTCGGGACCACTGCCCGGTGTGCCCACCGTCGCCATCTCGGAGCACGCCACCTGGGACGACGTCGAGCAACTCAACCCGGACCGTCAGCTGGATGCGGATGCGGGCGCGGCAGCCGCGGCCCTGCCTCAGCCGCTGGGGGAGGACCTCGCTTCCTACTGGGACCAGAGTGTGGAGTGGAGCCCGTGCGGCGCGCAGCTCTGCGCGAGCGTTCTTGCTCCGTTGGACTGGGAGGAACCCGGCCGGGCCGCTGTCGAGATCGCCATGCGGAAGCTCCCGTCGAGCGAATCCTCGAAGGGGCCGCTCTTCGTCAATCCCGGGGGCCCGGGATACGGGGGACAAGCCTTCGCCGTCAGCCTTGGCGTCGACGCCTGGAAGGGCTACGACATCATCGGTTGGGACCCGCGTGGAACAGGCGAGTCCAGCCGGGTGGAGTGCGGCACCACCGAGCAGACCGATGGCGTCTTCCAACTCGATGGATCCCCCGATGACGAGGATGAGAAGGCAGCACTGGTGGACGGGTGGTCGGGGTTCGCCCGGCAGTGCCGCGACGCCTCCGGTGACCTGTTGGATCACCTCACCACCATTGAGAATGTCCGCGACCTCGACCTTCTGCGGCACTTGTTGGGGGCGGACAAGCTGAACTTCCTGGGTGTCTCCTACGGTACGTACGTGGGCGCCGTGTACGCCGAGTTGTTCCCTGAGCGCACAGGCCGGATGGTGCTCGACTCGGCCGTCAACATCACCAATGACAAAGAAGCACCCTCGCAGTCCACAGGTTTCGAGTTGGCTCTGCGCAATTATGCGCTCTGGTGCGCGGACACTGAGCCCTGCCGTCTTGGCGACACTGCTGACGAAGTGGTGGACCGCATCGCGACGTTCCTCGCCGGTCTCGATGAGCAGCCCATCCCGGTGGGAAACCGGACGTTGACCCAGGGTCTTGCCGCCGCCGGGGTCGCGTTCTACCTCTACTCGGATGAAAAGAGCTATCCCGGGCTGACCTTTGCTGCCACGGACGCCATGGACGGACGGGCCAGCGATCTGTTGGGAGCGGCCGACAAGCTCAATGGGCGAGGTCGGGACAGTTACAAGACGGTCGCCTTCGCCTTTCCTGCCACCCGGTGCGTGGACGGTGCCGACGAGGGGATTGCTGCCGCCGATCGGAAGTGGCGGGAGAAGAAGGCCCGGTCGTCGGTGTTCGCCGCCAACATGGGGATGGATTTCGTCTGCGAGACCTGGACGGCAGACTCCGCCCCGCGGTTGAAGCTGACCGCCCACGGCGCACCGCCCATCCTCGTGGTGGGGACCACGGGAGACTCGGCCACCCCGTACGAGCACGCGGTGTCCATGGCGGAGCAACTCGAGTCTGGGGTGCTGCTCACTTTCGACGGTGTGGGACACGGTGCCGTCACCTCGGGAAACGAGTGCGTCGCGGCGGCCGTCACCACGTACCTGGTGGACGAAGCTGTGCCGGAGGATGGCACGGTCTGCGAATGAGTCACAAGGACGCGCCATTGAAGGTGCCGAGCAGTGGCGTTTTTCCCTCTGGGGCACAGAGACGCTAGAGTTTCTGCTTGCTGCCGCCCTAGCTCAGTTGGAAGAGCGACGCTCTCGTAAAGC
>JAUNVL010000187.1 GCA_030537675.1 Propionibacteriaceae bacterium
TCACCTCCCCGTGACCATCCACACCGCCGCCGGAGACACGCTCACCGGACCGAAAATAGGAGGCATGTCCTTATCTTTTTCATCAAGAGTTTGCACGGACATTTCTCGAGCTAATGTTGACGATGCTTTGGGCACGACGGGGTGCCGGCTGGGACTGGTACACCGCAGGGCGTGTGAGGGGAGTGTTTTGGTTCAGCCGGGCACGGCTACGGGTTCCTCGTCGATAGTGCCGTCGCGGAGCCATCACGAACAGGACGTGGCAGCGTCCCTGACCAAGGTGATGATGGCTTGGTTATGCTTCCTGCCTTGGGTACTTTTGCGGGCGTAGCAGCCCCCGATACAGCGGGGTGTCCAGGGAGGCTAAGGCCGGGAGGAACAGGGCTCGCTTGAAGACCTTGCCCGATGGGTGGTATCCGTGGATGAAGGTGCACGAGGACCAAGCGACCCAGGCGGGCCCGGCGTAGCGAGCGAGCGAGGTCTCCGGCGGTCTGGAAATTCTTGCCAGCCATCTCGGTGATGATCCGGGCCTCGGCCCTGACGCCGACTGACGGTAGGTACGTCAGTCGCTCGTGAAGAGTGAGGGCCTCCACAAACAGCTCGACCTGGGTCAGGACCCCAGACTTCTGTCCTCGCAGATCTGCAACAGTCCGGCACCCACGAAGGGGTGCCGGACTGTCGTCGGATCGGCCTGAGAATGCCAGATTGCAGGACTCCGAAACTACGGTGTGACTCAGACCGGATCCGCGGGAGCCTCCACCTCGTACTGGCGATCCGCGAGGGTCTTCGGGACGGTGTCCTCGAACTGCGGGAGGGCGTTCAAGTAATCCACCACCGAATCCGTGGACTCCACGTCCCCGAACTTGTTGTCAATGTCGTAGAGGTTCCACTGCACGACGCCCGGAACACGGTCACCGATGGTCTCCCTGGGAATGATCGGTCGGAAGCCCTTCGCGATCGCGTCCTCGACGGTGTGGCGCACGCACCCGGCCGCGGTCGCACCAGTCACAATCAGCGTGTCGATGCGGTTGGAGGTCAGGAAGAGCTCGAGGTTCGTCCCCGGGAACGCAGAGGCGCGGTTCTTCTCGAGCACAACCTCGCCCTCTGCAGGTGCGATGCGGTCATCGATCTGCGCCCAGTAGGAATCCGCCGGAAGAGTCTCCGTGGGGATCTTCGAGTACCACAGGCCCATGTCGTTCGTTCCGGAAGTGGCGTCGCGGTTGCGGTACACGTTCGTTGTGTAGAAGACCGGGACCCCCTTGGCGCGCGCAGCCTCGTTGATCCGTTGCACATTGGGGATGATCTCCTCCATGCCCGGGCAGCTGAACGGGTGGCCCGGACGGGTCCAAGCGTTCGCGAGGTCGATGTGGATGACGGCGGGGCGGTTGCCGTAGCCGACCCGACGCTTGAAACCGCGCTCGTTGTAGATGCTCGTTCCAGCTTCGAACGCTTCTTCCAGCACTGCTGCAAGGCGGGCTTCGATGTCGTTGAACGTCTCTGTCATTTCAGTCATGGTTTTCTCCACTCTCACTATTTTATGTTGCTAATCAAGCAACAAGGTTGCTGTAATAAATACTATAGCCCACGGATCGGTCCAGCACCAGAGATGGGAAGAACCCGAATTTTCCATCGAACCAACTACTCGGGAGAGTGCGAGCATCGACGTGTACCTCACTCCCCCCAGCTCGGCAAGAGGCAGCTTCGTGGCTGCAGCAGCACTGCTGGTCACGATCCGCGCCCGAACAGCAGTGCCTGCCCGGAGAGCGAGCGTCGATGGGAGCGGCCAGCCTTTCCCTAGACCAGATCAAGCTCATACTTACCGGCGCCGACGAGGCAGCCTGGAGATTCGCTGCAGCCCTGCGCCTTGAACAGATCACCGCGGAACGTGCCCAGCTTCAGAGCGCGAAGGAGCTACGGGAACAGGCATTGCGCTGTCCCGACGACCATCCGCTGCTGCAATGTCCATACTCCCAACGGAAGGTCGATTAGATCCTCCAACTTCTCCCAAGCCTCTGGCACATCCGCTGTGGGCATGTAGCCGAACTCGGATTCATGCCAACGGAGCAGTCGGAAGGTTTCCCGCCCATTCACCAGCCGCGGCGCGTGCAGTAGAGCAGCCAGCCACTGACACCCATGCAGCCGCGTTCTAAAAACGACGATGCGAGTCAGTGGCATATGCGTCCTGTAGGAGATGTCGTCTTCTGAAAAGGACATGGGACTGGTGCGAGTGAGCACGAGCAGGCAGGAGACCGCGCGCCAGCACGACGTCCGGGGCCCGATCTGTGAGCGTTTGTTCGAGGAGAAAGTCAGCGGCAAGCTTGCTATCGACGCCCGTCTAGGGCTTACAGCAGCAATCGACTACATGAGAGGCGGGGACATGCTCACCGTGCAGGAAGTCGACCGACTGGGCCGCAACCTCCTCGCGGGGATCGCCTCGGGCGAACACACCGAACGCAACCTCATCCTTTATCTGGTACTCGCCCTGGTCGAAGATCGCCGACGCGACATCGCCCGCAAAACCCGCAACGGCCTCGACGCAGCTCGCAAACGCGACCGGACCGGAGGGTCGGCCCCGCGTAGTCAACGCCGAAAAGCGCCGCATCATCATCGCTCGCCACCTTGACGGCGAGTCCATCCGCACCATCGCCGGTGCCACAAAACTATCCATCGGCACCGTCCACACTGTAATCACAGAACACAGGGACACCACAGCACCGAAAGCTTAGCGTTCAATCCTGTTCCATTACTACCAAGACCCCATATTGGCGATTGTTAGGGGCATCTTGCTACTGACTGGGTTCGCAGTGAACGGT
>JAUNVL010000188.1 GCA_030537675.1 Propionibacteriaceae bacterium
CCGGAAAAGTGCGCTTCTTCGACGCCGACAAGGGCTTCGGGTTCATCACCAAGGATGGCGGCGGCGACGTCTTCGTCCGCTCGTCCGCGTTGCCGGCCGGTGTGACAGCGCTCAAAACGGGTCAGAGAGTGGAGTTCGGGGTGATGGACTCTCGCCGCGGTGAGCAGGCACTGTCCCTGGAACTGCTCGAGGCTCCCCAGTCCCTGTCGAAGAATCTGCGGAAGAAGCCTGAGCAGATGGCTCCCATCGTGGAGGACCTCATCAACCTGCTCGACGGGCTGAGCAACGGCTACCGCCGCAACCACCACCCTGACGAGAAGACCGCCACGAGCGTGGCGCACCTGCTGCGCCGTGTTGCCGACGAACTGGAGATGTGATGGCTGCGCCCAAACTCGACGCTGCTGCTGCGGCCGCTGTTGATCTGGCACGTGCGGCTGCCGAGGAGCAGTCCTGGCCGGATGCCGTGGGTGAACACCTCGGTGTGGTGGCGGAGCAGGGTGAACGCGTCGTCACGCATTCATTTGCCTGCCAACTCCCCGGGTACGTGGAGTGGCGCTGGGCGGTGACCATCGTCAGGGCCGCACGCGCGAAGGTGTGCACCGTCAACGAGGTGGTCATGCTGCCGATGGTGGGCGCACTGCTCGCTCCAGCGTGGGTGCCGTGGGAGGACCGCATCAGCGGGGGCGACATCGTCGCCGGCATGCTCATGCCCACCCCGGACGACGACCCACGCCTCGAGCCGGGCTTCAGCACGGGTGACCTGCCCGTGGACGCCGACCCCGCCGACTGGGCGCAACTGCGGTCAACCGTCTGGGAACTCGGGTTGGGACGTGAACGTGTGTTGTCCCACTGGGGCCGCGACGACGCTGCCGTTCGGTGGCTCGACGGACCTCCCGGACCCGACAATGAGCTGTCCCGTCAGGCGCCTGCCCCATGCCACACCTGTGGCTACTTCGTGGCGCTGCGCGGATCTCTCGGAACCATGTTCGGTGCCTGCACCAACAGGTTCTCGCCCTCCGATGGACAGGTGGTCAGCCTGGATCACGGTTGCGGCGGCCATTCCGACGTCGTGGCCACCGAGCACGAGCATCCGCTTCCCCTGCCGGCTTTCGACACCATGAACCTGGAAGAGAGCCTCTTCGACTGAGCTCCTGGCCCAGCTCACTGAAACACCCAGAAAACATGACACAGGGTGCCCCACCGCAGCGGTGGGGCACCCTGTGTGGTGTGTTACTGACCTGCTCAGCCCGCGCAGGTGGCGGTGATCACGAAGTCTGCCTCGTCGGCGTCCTCGCTGGGTGAAGCGACGTCGTTCAGGTCCAGGAAGGGCCCACGTCCCGTCACCGTGAAGGTCTCGCCGTCCCAGGCGATGGTGGCGGATCCCTGGCCACCCGACAGGCTGGCAACAGTGCCATCGCTCAGTACCACGCTGGCTGCCGTGACCGTGCTGCGGTCCTCGGTGGCAGTCACAGCCACCTTGGCGCCCGCGTCGTCACCGCCGCTCATGGTCCACTGGCCGTTCATGACGCTGCAGGACACCTTGCCGACTGTTTCCTCGACGTCATTGATGCGGGCAGCCGCGCCTCCCTCGGGGGCTGGCTCCTCGACCACGCCGACGCTCGGTTGGTCGACGGGCTGACTGGCGTTGGGACCTCCGGTGCCTTCACCGGGCTGGGGGATGTTGGCGCCGGGGTCCGAGCAGGCGGACATGCCTACCAGTGCGAGGACCGCGACGGCGGAGAGCGTTGTTGTCTTCAAGCTGTTCATGAGGATGGGTGACCCTTTCGTCGTCGTCGAATCTACCGGGTGAGACGCACAGACCCCAGCCGTGAAACGTCGGAATGCGCGGCTGCTGCAGTAATTCCGTCTAGAACTCGACGTCCGCCTTCACCGTGCCCGTGGGGGATGGTGAACCGCCCCGCGGCTCGTTGGTGATGGCCAAGCCGTCGCCACCCGCGACTCCCGTGACCCAGGCCGCGACCCGGCCGCCCTGGTCGACGACGGCTCCGGAGCGGGGCACGCCATCCTGCATCACCCACACCTGCCAGGAGCGGTCCGCCCCCGGGTCGGGAAGGTCGGCGGCAGTGACGAGTGCCTCATCGCGCCCCTGGGACACCAGGTAGGTCAGGTCCCCACCGTCGAGATTGGCATGGCCAACCTGCAGGTCGGGTGCAGCCAGGAGTTCAACGCGTTGCGCGTCGGCAGCCTGGATGGACTGCAGGTTTGACTGCTGCCACACCGTCACCCCTGACAGCCCGACCGCGAGCACGGCGGCGGCCGCAGCCAGCCATGTGGAGACGGGGCGTCGTGGGCGTCCGAAGCCATGGGCAGGGGTGATGACGTTGGACGGGGGTTGTTCATCCGCTGCGTGCATGGGCTCCGGGCCAGCCGTCGGGACCTCCGGACTGTGGGCCGGGGTCGCAGCTGGCGGTTCCTCGGCGAGAAGCATGGGTGTGGCGGAGATGGCGCCCAGGATGGAGTCCCGCAGCATGGGTGGGGGAGCCGTTGCATGGAACGCTCCCACCTCCATCATCGTCTCGCGCATCTCGGCGACTTCTCGTCGGCACGGATCGCATGACTCCAGGTGTCGTTCGAAGTCCATCAGTTCGTCATCGTCGAGTGCGTCGACGGCGTAGGGGCCAGCCAGTGAGTGCATTTCGCTCATGCTCCGGCTCCCATCAGGCTTCGCAATCCGAGAAGTCCGTCCCGGATACGTGTTTTCACGGTTCCCAGGGGCAAGCCCAACATTTCGGCCACCTCCCGATGACTGTATCCACCGTAATAGGCCAGTGAAACGGCC
>JAUNVL010000041.1:0-8853 GCA_030537675.1 Propionibacteriaceae bacterium
ACAGCCGGACCCGTCAAGGGTCCGGCTGCAGGGTGATGAGCCACGGCAAACCGTGACACATCGTCATCAGGGGTGGAGGTGGCGGGAATTGAACCCGCGTCCTCAAGAGGCGAACCAGACATTCTCCGGGCGCAGCCGACTAATCGTTCTACTTGGCTCCTGCACTCACGTCGGCATGTCGCAGACGAGCCCAGCTCCAGTAAAGTCCCGCGTGATCCCTGGAACACAGATCACGCAGCAAGCCTTCTAGATTAGGCCAGGTACTGAACGGAAGGCACGTTCAGGCTGACCCTTCGGTCACTGATCAGGCAGCGAGAGCGAAGTTAGTGCGGTTGTTGTTGGCACTTATTGTTTTCCATACATCGTTAACGAGATAAGCATGGATCCTCGGCCCGCTTCTCCTGGAACTACCGTCCCAAGTCGAAACCAATCACCCCCTGTTGAGTTGTACCCCCTCATCGTACCAGCCCGGGATCGCTCCCGAAAATGCCTCAGCGGCCAAGCTGGCGGTTCTCCCGTGGCGGCTTGAACGGCATGAACCGCTCGATGCCCGCGGTGCTGTTCTGACCCTGGAAGGCCCGAATCGCCAAGAGGGTGGTGGTGATCAACCACCCGATGACTCCCACGGTGAAGAGTCCCCCACCGATGCCGAGGATGCTCAGCACAATGCCCAGCACCACGGCCGCGGAGAGGGCCGTCAACTGGAAACTGAGCGCCCGTCCTGCCTCCAGCCACAGCCGGGATCCGGGACGC
Source organism: Propionibacteriaceae bacterium (assembly GCA_030537675.1). Lineage (GTDB taxonomy): Bacteria > Actinomycetota > Actinomycetes > Propionibacteriales > Propionibacteriaceae > Arachnia. Next base: position 754 of record JAUNVL010000041.1, read on the forward strand.
GCCACCGCTTTGACGATGATGGGCCCCAGGAAGAACGGGAAGAAGAAACCGCTGAGGTGGGTGAAGCCCGCCCCTACGTTTTCGGCTCCGCTGACCACCTGGGGACGGGCCATGGGGACGGCGCCCAGTGCCATGGATGCGTCGGCGACTCGAGCGATGCCCCGCAGCGATGAGTTCAACTCCATGCGGGAGGTGGCGGTCAGTGCGGTGGCCACGCGCTCCTCGAAACCGTCCGTGTCGATGACACCGGTGGCGAATGCGTGCTGGAGGTAGTCCACCGCGCGGTCGCGCTGTAGATCAGTGACCTGGTTGACGGACAGGGGATCGGAGAAGCTCATGCATCCATTGTGCCGCTCCCCTACAAGGCGCACCATTGGGGATTGCCCTGAGTCAACCCCGGCCTACGGTGGGGACTTGGGTGCCACGTCCGCGAAGGTTGCGCCTCAGCGGCGTCGGTGCTTGTTGCGGGTGGCCAGTGCCCGCTGCGTCTCGCGGTTGGCGTCCCGCTCCGCAAGGGTCTGGCGCTTGTCCCATTCCTTCTTGCCGCTGGCCACGGCAATCTCCACCTTCGCGTAACCATCGGAGAAGTACAGGGAGAGTGGCACCAGAGTTCTGTTGGACCCCGAGAGCGCCTTCTCGATATTGGTGATCTCGCGACGGTTCAGCAGCAGTTTGCGCGTGCGCTTGGTGGAGTGGTTCCGCCAGGTGCCGAACTCGTACTCCGGGATGTTGACATTGCGAAGCCAGACCTCGCCGTCGTCGACGGTGGCGAATGCCTCGGACAGTGTGGCGCGTCCCAGCCGAAGGCTCTTGACCTCCGTACCGGTCAGGACCAGACCCGCCTCGTACACATCAGTGATGTGGAAGTCGTGGCGGGCCTTCCGGTTCTGTGCGACGAGTTTACGTCCGGTTTCCCTGGGCATCCGTCCATGATGCCACGCCGGGCGTCAGCGGAACCATTTCGCCATGGGGTCGACGGTCCCGCCGTTTTCCCACGCCATGAGGTGGAGGTGACATCCGGTGGAGTAGCCAGTGCTGCCGACGTAACCGATGGTCTGGCCCTGGGAGACCTGCTGTCCCACCGAGACCACGTAGCGGGTCGCATGGTTGTAGCCGGTGGTGACGTAGCGTCCGTCCACTTCGCCGTGGTCAATCATCAACCGGTTGCCATATCCAGCGTTGAAGTAGCGCTCTGCCACTGTGCCCGCCGCTGCGGCCTTGATGGGCGTGTTGCATGTTGCCGCGAAATCCGTGCCGTCGTGGAGCTTGCGAATGCCCAGCACGGGGTGGAGACGCATGCCGTAGGCAGAACTCAGACGCCCGGAGACAGGCCGCTGAAGACCGGAAGAGTTCGTGGAGGCAACAGTCTTGCGGGCCGGCTGGGCTCGCGAGGCGCCGGGCCCCTGCCGTGCGGCGGGTGGGGAGGCCTGTTTTACGGTGTCAAGTGCGCGGCGGTCGTTCCTCCCCTTCTCGGCCGCTTCCATCTCCGCAGCCTTCTGCGCCGATATCCGCTCGGCGATGCGCTTGTCCACGTCCGCGGACTCGGCCTCCAGAGCGTCCTGGCGCTGTTGTTCCGCATTCAGTTCGTTGGCCGCCTGCTCGGCTGCAGCATCGCGAACGGCAACCCTGTCCGCCACTTCCACGCGCAGGACGTCTGCTGCAGCCTCCTTGGCAACGGAGTCAGCCAGTTGTTGGGCGGCTGCTTTGCGCGCCTGGTCGGCCGCAGCCTGGGCCTCGTCCGCAAGAGCCTTGGCCGCATCCAACGCAAACCGGCGGGATTGCAACTCGTCCAGCTCCAAGGCGCTGGAGTCGAACAGGGTTCTCGAGAGCTGTGCCCTCTGGTTCAATTCGGCTGCGGAGACGTCAGTCATCAGCAGGGCCAACTGCAGAAGCGGGCCACTCTGCTGGGTGACGACGATGATTTCTTCGCTGGTTCGTGCCTCCACCGAATCCAGGGCCGCCTGTGCAGCAGCCACGTCAGCTTTGGCCTGCTTCAGGGCGTGTTCGGCATCGGCAAGTTCTCGTGCCCTCGTCTCGTCGAGAGCCTGTGCTTCGCGTCGGACCGCTTCGGCTGCCTCAAGCCTGGCCTCGGCAGTGGCCAGTTCAGTACGGGCGGAGGTCAGAGCTGCGTTGGCGGCCGCCAACTCTGCAGACGCATGCTCCACGGCCCGGGCCTGCTCGGCGATGCTGGTACCCAGTTCCGCACGGCGATCATCCAGCCTGTCTGCCTGAGCGGGGGTCAGTGAACTCAAAAGCAGTGCTACACCGACCGCGGAGGCAGCGATGCCCCGCACGACTCGTGCGATCCGCAGGGTCGGCGATTGGAGGGGGAAAACCCGATTCACCTGGTGTCTCCTTCGGCATCTTCTTCAGATGCGTAGGTATTTCCTCGTTGCCAGCAGCGTGGGGATGATCGCCAGGGCGATCCCCACTGCGGCCATGGCAAGAATGGCAGTGGCGACGTGGGACCAGTCAATCCAGGGTAAAGCTTGGATTGAGGTGCGCGCGTTCCGCTCGACGATGAAGAAGTAGCCGGCTGCCACGGTCACACCGGAGACCAGCACACCGATGAGCCCGGCTATGAGGCTCTCGAGGAGGAACGGCAGCAGGATGTAGAGGTTGGAGGCGCCCACCAACCGCATGATGCCGATCTCCCGCCGTCGTGTGAAGGCCGCCATCCTGATGGTGTTGGCGATCTGCAGTCCAGCGGCCAGCAGGAGCAGGACGCTCATCCCGATGGTGGCCCACTGCAGTGCGTTGAGCCACTTGAACAGCGGGTCGAAGACCGAGTGCAGGTCCTGGACGTTCTGCACCCCCTGCAGCCCCTGGGCCTCGCTGACCACGCCCTGATAGTTCTCGGGATTGACGAGCTTGACCCGAAACGAGTCCTGCATCTGGTCCGCTGTACGGGAGCCGATGATCGGGGAGTCCTTGAACACGCGCTGGAACTCCTCGAAGGCCGCGTCCTTGGATTCGTAGAAGACCTCCTGGACCTCGGGGTTGCCCTCCAGCGCCGCCTGGATGGCGTCGCGTTGCGCCGCGGTGGTGCCCTTGCCCTCCTCGCACATGCCTCCCGTGGTGCTCTCGATGCACAGGAAGACTGATATCTCGATCTTGTCGTACCAGCGCCCCTTGACGAGATCGACCTCCATGGAGGTCAGGAGCCCCAGACCGAACAGCGACAGGGACACCCCCATCGTCACGATGACGGCGACCGTCATGGCGAGGTTGCGACGCAATCCCGACCAGGTTTCCCTCAGTGTGTGCCTCATGCGCCGTAGACCCCCTCTGCCTGGTCGCGGACCAGTTCTCCGTCGCGCAACTCCAGGACGCGGCGACGCATCTGGTCCACGATCGTGGAGTCGTGGGTGGCCATGATGACCGTGGTGTCGGTGCGGTTGATGCGATCGAGCAGTTTCATGATGCCGACGGAGGTCTCGGGGTCCAGGTTGCCGGTGGGCTCGTCCGCAATCAGGATCTGTGGGCGGTTCACGAAGGCCCTCGCGATCGCGACGCGCTGTTGCTCACCACCGGAGAGTTCCTCGTTCAGGCGGTTCTCCTTGCCGGCCAGCCCCACGGTTTCCAGGGTCTCCGGGACGATCTCCCTGATCTCCTTGGTGGGTTTGCCGATCACCTGCAGGGCGAATGCGACGTTCTCGTACACCGTTTTGCCCGGCAGCAGGCGGAAGTCCTGGAAGACCGTGCCGATCTGGCGGCGAAGCGCCGGCACCTTCCACTGGTTCATCGTCCCCAGGTTCTTGCCCGCCACATACAAGGTGCCCTTAGTGGGCCTGTACTCGCGGAGGATGAGGCGCAGGAACGTGGACTTGCCCGACCCCGACTGGCCCACGAGGAAGACGAACTCCCCGCGGGCGATCTCCAGGTTGATGTTGCGAAGGGCTGGCCTCGACTGTCCAGGGTAGAACTTCGTGACATCTTCAAACATGATCACAGACGTGGACTCCGACGTTTGGTGCGGTTTCCTGAGAAACTCTCAATAACGAACTGTGAGAGTCTAAACCATTGAGTCGTGAAACCCCTCAGATGCGCAAGTGCAGACGTCCGCTTTCGCCGTCAGGCTCTCAGCTTTGCGCGCTGATCTGGGTCTGCTTGCGCCACCGGATACCGGCATCGATGAAGCCGTCGATCCCCCCGTCAAAGACGGAATCCGGGTTGCCAACCTCGTGCTCCGTGCGAAGATCCTTGACCATTTGGTACGGGTTCATGACGTACGAGCGCATCTGGGCGCCCCATGATCCTGCACCGTCGGTCTTGAGCGCGTTCATCTGCTTCTCGCGCTCGACGCGCGCGTGTTCGAGCAGCCGTGACTGGAGAACGCGCAATGCCGCAGCCTTGTTCTGGAGCTGGGACTTCTCGTTCTGACAGCTCACGACGATGCCGGTGGGCAGGTGCGTGATCCGCACGGCCGAGTCGGTGGTGTTGACGGACTGGCCGCCGGGTCCGGATGAGCGGAAAACATCCACGCGGATGTCGCCCTCGGGCACGTCGATACTGTCTGCCTCTTCCGTGACGGGCAGCACCTCGACAGCAGCGAACGACGTCTGGCGACGGCCCTGGTTGTCGAACGGGGAAATCCGCACGAGACGGTGAGTGCCCTGCTCCACCGACAGGGTGCCGTAGGCGAAGGGGGCCTTGATGGAGAACGTGGCCGACTTGAGCCCCGCCTCCTCCGCATAGGAGGTGTCGTAGACCTCCACGGGGTAGCCGTGACGCTCGGCCCACCGCAGGTACATGCGCATCAGCTTCTCGGCGAAGTCAGCAGCGTCGACGCCACCAGCCTCCGCCCGGATGGTCAGCAAAGCGTCGCGGGAGTCAAATTCGCCGGAGAGCAACGTCCGGACCTCGAGTACCTCAATGTCCTTGCCCAGCTTGCCCAGTTCGCGCTCCACATCGGCGCGCGTGTCGGCGTCGTCCGCCTCTTCCGCCAGTTCCAGCATCATGACGGCATCATCGAGTCGTCCCCGGAGGCCCTCGAGGCGATCAACCTCCGACTGCTTCACCGAGAGTGCGGAGGTCACGCGCTGCGCGTTGTCCTGGTCGTCCCACAGGTCTGGTGCTGCCACTTCTTCCTGCAGCGCATCAATGGACTCGTGCAGTCCCGGCAGGTCCGCCACGGCCTCAATGGAGGCGAGGGACTTGTCGAGTTCGGAAATGGTCTGGGAAAGATCTACGGCTGCCACAATCGTGCATCTTACCCCGCTGAACGCATCCGCCTTCGGATTGCTTCACGGCCTGGCGTCGCCAGGGCTGTCGAGAGACCACGGTCGCGGTACGCCGTCGACCAATGAAACAATGGTGTCACCCGACCTCAGGAGCACTCCATGGGAGCCACGAAAACGCAGCTGAAGGCTGACCTCACCGACGCCCTGCGCGCCCATGACGAGTTCGCCAAGAGCAACATCCGGATGCTGATGGGTGCCATCACCACCGCCGAAGTCGCTGGGGACACGGCCCGCTCGTTGAGCGATGCCGAGGAACTGGACGTGGTGGTGAAGGAGCAGCGCAAGCGCAAGGATTCGGCAGAGACGTATGCAGATGCCGGGCGCACGGACCTCGCCGAGAAGGAAACCTCCGAAGCCGAGTTCATGGCCCGCTACCTACCTGTCCCCCTGACTCGCGACGAGGTGAAGGTTCTGGTGGACGCCGAGGTGGATGCGCTGCGCACTTCGGGAGAGTCACCGTCGATGAAACACATGGGCTCACTGGTCAAGGCGGTGAACGCCAAGGTTTCCGGCCGTGCCGAGGGCAAAATGGTGGCCGAACTGGTGCGTGCCGCGCTCAACGCCTGACAAGGATCGTTTGGGACGACCCGCCACGTCGATTAGGTTGGATGCGATACCCCAACAATCGACGTGTATTGGATATCGACGTGCTCAAACGCCTTTGGCTCCCTGTCGTGGCTGCACTCGTGGCAGGCCTCGCAATGCTGGGACCAGTCCCGAACGTGTCCCGTGCCGATGAAGGGGGTGCAACTCCCCGGAGCGTGGATGTCTACACGACACCCGGCTACCACGACGTCAACGGCCGCCGATGGCACACCACCTGCGAGACGTACTCCAGCACCGTCGAGCGGTGCCGGGCGGAGATCTGGGCAACCCAGGTGTCGCGCGTCGGCTCCGGGTACCGGGAGGTGACGGGCTGGTTCTTCAACAACCTGACGTACAAGCCCTCGCCACGCGAGCAGTGGACAGGCAACCCGCTGGGCTTCACGGGCAACTGGACCACGTCGGCAGGACGACGCTGGAGGACCGAGTGCGACACGGCCATCTCCGGTGGCAACGGTTGCCGGAGCTACATCTGGTCCAAGGACATCGGCGTCAAGACATTGAACCCGCGCACCTACGAAGAGGTGGAACGCTGGGTCTTCAACAACGTCGTGCAGTTCACGCTTCCCAAGCCGACGCCCACCCCGACACCGAGTCCGACGCCCACCGCGAGTCCGACGCCCAGCCCAACACCAAGTCCGACGCCGACTCCGACGCCCAAGGGCTGGTGCGAGGACGCACCGTTGCCCGCCGGCATGAAACTGCGCAAGGACAACGGGTTGCCGTACTCCACAGCCGCGCCGTACACACCCCAGGACATCTACAACCCCACCTCCATCTCGAACTTCATCATCAACGTCGGCAAGGACAACCGTCTGGACGCGACGCAGCGCTCCTGCCTTGCCAACCTCGCCGCCAACCACCTCATCGACGGCAGCCACGTGGAGAAGCACCAAGGCAGGGATGTGCGGTGGTTCGGCTACCGCTTCAACTTCTCCGCCAGCCCCAGCGTCCCTGAACTCTCGGGTGAGGGTGACGGCTGGTTCTCCGGCCTGGCACAGGGTGGGGCCCTGTCCGCACTGGTGACGATGAAGGACATCACGGGCGACGGCAAGTGGCTGGCCTACGGCCGGGAGGTCTTCCGCAGCTTCGACGTCCCCATGAATCCCGACGGCACCGGCGGCATCGCCCACCGCATTCCCGTCAACGGGAAGCAGGTGCTGTGGTTCGAGGAGTATCCCACCAGTCCTGCCACCAGTGTGTTGAACGGTCATCTGGAGGCACTCATCGGCTTGGACATCTGGTTCAAGGAAACCGGTGATCAGCATGCGAGGGATCTCGTCAACGAGGCGCTCGATGGTCTGGAGCCCGTCCTGGAGCAGCAACAGGTCCCGGTGCAGGGCGGCATGCTGACCTCCTATGATCTGATCCGCGGCTACTTCGACAAGGGCCGCGACTACAGGTCCAGCCCCCTCCGCATGATCTCCTCAACCGCCATGTCCACGCCCACGACACAACTGAACGGCAAAGACCTGAATGTCCCCCTGGTCGTGAATCCGGACGGGGCGAAGGAGAACAAGATCAAGGATTCCGGCATGGTAGGTCCCAATGGGAACTGGTCACCGAACTGGCCCCACCTCGCCGGAAGCAACAGCAACGTGAAGATGATCGGCGGGGTCATCGTTGCGGAGACCGACGGCAAGCAGTGGCAGGGCGTGAGCCAGGTCATACCGGCCAACACCTTTGCGCAGGGCAAACGTCTGTCCCTCTCGCTCGACGCGAAACTGGAGACGCCTGCCTCCGGCGGCCCCGGAGCATCCGGCAAGGTGGCCGTCTACGAGCAGTGCCCGGGCGGCACCACCAAGCTCCTGTTCGAGACACAGAAAATGCGCAGCAGCACCATGACGGGCTACACCATGTCCTTCACCCCGAGATATGCGGGCTGCCCGATGTTGCTCCAGTTGCTGACGAGCACCTACGGGTACGCGGGCACCAAGATCTCCTACGACAATGTCACCCTCCGCGAGGAAGACGACAGGGGTGCGAGCGTCGCCATCGCCCCCGAAGGAGAAAATCAGTTCAGCTGGGTGGACCAGTTTGTCTACAACCAGCCCGTCAGCGAACTGACGATCACAGGCAACGACAGGGGCCCCGTCACTGTCCAGGCGTGGGAGGACGGGCGGTGGCAGTTGATCGGTAGTACCGTCCTTCAGCCCGGGGTCCCGTACACCGTCAGGATCCCTGAGAGGGTCACGGGCCGCAACATGCACTACGGCTACCACGAGGGACACGTCGGCGAACTCGTCAGCCTGTA
>JAUNVL010000041.1:8953-11537 GCA_030537675.1 Propionibacteriaceae bacterium
ACCGATATTCAGAGGTAGTCCCGACGTCCCCAGCGGGTCGGCTGCTTCATCTGGCCGACCCGCTGAGGCACAACGGGCGCCGTCATCGCTCGGACGGTTGGCCACCCGGGTCAGTCGCTGCAACAATGACTTCTGCACCACGCGTGCAATCCGGGCGCATGGCTCAGTTGGTTAGAGCACCTCCCTTACAAGGAGGGGGTCGGGGGTTCGAGTCCCTCTGCGCCCACCACGGGGACGTCGCTGATCGGTTCGGAGGCATGTCCACCTCGGCCTCAGCCTCGCCCATAGGCTCAGGGGATGACTGCTGATCGCGGATCCCAGCCCGACCTCATCATCTCCGGTGGCCCCATCCTGACGATGGACCCCGCCGGGTCGAGACCAGAAGCCGTGGCCGTGCGGGGTGGCCGCATCATCGCGACCGGATCAAGCGAGGACATCCGCGCGATCACGGGTCGCGCCGCCGACGTTCTGGAACTCGACGGTCGCACACTCATGCCTGGTCTGATCGACCCCCACATGCACGCGGCCATGGTGCAGATGGCCGACTGGGTGGACGTCAGCCCCATGAAGAACCCGACGGCCGACGACGTCATGGCGACCCTGCGCAGTGCGGTGCCCACCTCCACTGGGTGGGTGATTGCGAAGCTGTTCGATCCCAGCATCACCAAGGGCCACCCCCGACTGGATCTCGACGTGCTGGACTCGCTCGCGCCCCACCATCCGCTGCTGGTATTCGAGAGCAACGGGCACGTGGCCTATGCCAACTCTGCCGCGATGCGGGAGGCGGACGTCAACCGCGGCAGCCCGGACCCACCCCAGGCCCGCTACGGACGCACACCTGAGGGTGATCTCAACGGCAGGCTCGAGGAATCAGCAGCGGTCGGCGCCTTCACCAGGGGGATTCCACCGCTGACCCACGCTGACATGCTGTCTCGCCACCAGGACCTCCTGCACCAGGCGTCCGCCAAGGGCATCACGCTCCTCCACGACTGCGGCATCGGGGCCGTCGACGGGGCGAATGACCTGGAGATCCTGCGCAGCGTGGTCACCGGCGACTCCCCCGTCAGGTACAGGGGAATGCTGGTCTCCACTCTCTACGACGCATGGATGGAGATGGGGATACGGCCGGGCGATGGTGACGACCTGTTCCGCGTCGACGGCATCAAGGCATGGTCAGACGGCTCCAACCAAGCCGGCACCGGCTACCAGCGGGAGCCCTACGTGGGCACAACCAATCGGGGTTCGCTCAACTACTCTCCGGAGGAACTGGCAGGAGTAGTCGACCGCGCCCACCGGGACGGCTGGCAGATCGGTGTGCACGCCAACGGCGACGCCGCGATTGATGTCACTCTGAACGCCTACGAACGAGCGTTGAGCCGCACCCCGGGCAGGGATCATCGCCACCGCATCGAGCACTGCAGCATCCTCCACGACGACCAGATCAGCCGCATGGTGGAGCTCGGTCTGTCGCCGTCGTTCCTCATCGGCCACATTCGCTGGTGGGGCACAGCGTTCCGGGACCGCCTCCTGGGTGACAAGAGGGCAAACCTCTACGACCCCTGCGCGTCCGCCCTGGCAGCCGGGCTGCGGATATCCCTCCACAGCGACTGGAACGTCACCCCGATCGAACCACTGCGCTACGTGGAGGACGCTGTCACCCGCATCATGGAGGAATCCGGCGACGTCCTCAACGGCGACGAGCGAATCCCCGTGGAAGCAGCACTGCGCGCCGTGACCATCGACGCCGCCTGGCAGTGCCGGGCCGACGACATCACCGGCTCCATCGAGGTGGGCAAGTACGCAGACCTCCTCATTCTGGAGGACGATCCAACAGCAGTGGATCCAGCGCACATAGCTGGCATTCCCGTCTCGCAGACCCTGCTCGGCGGTGCCCTTCGCCACAGCGGCTGATTCTCGGGCTCGGACCCCACGACCCTCCACGAGTAGGGCAGGATCATCCCATGGTGGCCAGAGGCGAAGACGTGCAGGACACGGACACTGACGCGACGGAGCCCGTCAAGGGGGAAACCCGCGAGGAAATGATCCGCGACCTCGTGGCTGTGCTGGTGCTCTCCACCACTGCCGTCCTCACAGCCTGGTGCGGTTTCGAGTCCTCCAGGTGGGGCGGGGAGATGTCCGTGGCGTTCAACCAGGCCTCCAGCGCTCGCGTGCAGGCAAGCGACTTCATGAGCAAGACACGCGATCTCCGTCAATTGGACGTCACGATGTACGGACAATGGGTGATGGCCAACGCCACGGATGACGCCGCGCTCTCCACCTACATCCAGGACCGTTTCACACCCTCCCTCACCACGGCGTTCGACGCGTGGGTCGCGGAGGGTCGGCCCGAATCGAGTCCCTTCATGCGGGCTGACTACGTACCGGTGGGCACCGCAGAAGCCGCTGAATTCAGCGAGCGAGCGGACACGAAGTTCCAGGAGGGCATTGAGAACAACGATCGCAGTGACAACTATTCATTCCTGACGGTCTACTTCGCGATGGTGCTGTTCCTCATCGCTGTGTCCAAGGGCAAGATCAGTGCGCTTGCGTCCCGCGTCCTGCTGGTTCTCGGCAGCGTCGTCGG
>JAUNVL010000041.1:11637-18733 GCA_030537675.1 Propionibacteriaceae bacterium
TCAGCGCGCTGCTGCTCGGCTCATGTGCCATAGACGATGGCGAAACCAGCACCACCGGCGACAACAGCGGAAGCAGCAAACCGGCCGGCGACCAGAGCCTGACGGTCGCCTGCAGCAACCAGGAGGACGTCTGCCAGGGATGGGTCAAGGCGTTCGAGGAGAAGACAGGCATCAAGACGAGCTACGTCCGACTGTCCTCGGGTGAAGCTGTCGCCCGACTCGAATCCGCCAAGGGCAGCCCGGAGTTCGACGTCTGGCACGGCGGACCGGTGGACGGCTACAACGTCGCCGCCTCCGACGGCCTCCTCGAGAAGTACGACTCCCCCGCCGGCGCGGACATCGACGAGAAGTACATGGATCCGGAAGGCTACTGGGGTGGCGTCTACATCGGCGTCATGGGCCTGTGCTCCAACCAGAAGGTGTTGTCCGAACTGGGCGTCGAGGTGCCAAAGACGTGGGACGACCTGTTGAATCCCAAGCTGAAGAAGCAGATCATGATGGCCCACCCGGCCACGTCGGGCACAGCCTTCACCGCGTTGTGGACGCAGGTGGTTCTGCGCGGAGGTGAGGATGAGGCACTCGAGTGGATGGGGAAGCTGAACTCCAACATCCTGCAGTACACGAAGTCAGGCTCCGCCCCGGCACAGTCTGCAGGGCGCGGCGAAGTGGCCGTGGCCATTGTCTTCAGCCATGACTGCGTGAAGTACAACGAACAGGGCATGACCGACCTCGTCACCACCATCCCGAGCGACGGCACCGGGTGGGAGATCGGGGGCGTGGCACTCGTGGCCGATGCCAAGAACCAGGACGCGGCCAAGCAGTACTTCGATTGGGCGCTGTCCGCAGAGGCGCAGGAGGTGGGCCCGCAGTTCCAGTCCTACCAGCTGTTCACCAACCCGGATGCGACTCCGAACGACGCGATGGTCGACCTTGATGAGGTCAACCTGGTGGACTACGACTTCGTCAAGGCTGCCGAAGCCAAGGATGAGCTGACCTCGCGCTTCGACGAGGAGATTGCCACCGCACCGAAGGAGTGAGTCCCCGGCCTCAACCCACCGGATGGGCGGGGAGACACCTCCCCGCCCACTTCCCGAGCACCAGAGAAAGCGCATGACTGACACCGTTTTGTCACCTGCACCGCTCGAACCGCCCAGCGTCGCCACGCCCGTCAAACAGAGCCGTCGCAAACGGGTGAAGCAGGACCCCATCACCATCGTGCTGATCGTCATCGTGGTGGCCATCCTGTTCTTCCTCGTCCTCCTGCCACTGGGGCGGACGCTGTCCACTGCCTTCTCCGAGAAGGGGCTCGCCACCCTCTCAAAGATGTTCACCTCGCCGGTGAACCGCAGAATCCTGCTCAACACCGTGGTCCTGGGGCTGCTGGTGGGCGCGATCGGCACTGCCGTCGGCTTCCTCATGGCCTATGCCCAGGCTCGGCTGCAGTGGCGTGGCAAGAAGTTCGTGCACCTGCTGACGCTGATCCCCGTCGTGTCCCCACCCTTTGCGGTCGCGACGGCGCTCATCACGCTCTTTGGCCGCGGTGGGATCATCTCCAAGCAACTGCTGGGCCTGGACTGGAACGTGTACGGGCTGGGCGGCCTGACCGTGGTGCTGTCGTTGTCGTTCTTCCCCATCGCGTATCTCAACCTGCTGGGCATGTTGCGCTCGCTCGACCCTGCGCTCGACGAGGCGTCCGAGAGTCTCGGCGCCAACAAGTGGCAGGTCTTCCGCACCATCACACTCCCCATGCTCATCCCCGGGTTCGCCGCGTCGTTCCTGCTGCTCTTCGTGGAATCGATCGCAGATCTCGCCAACCCCATCGTGCTCGGCGGCGATTTCACGGTGTTGGCTTCCCGCGCCTACATAGCGATCATCGGCGAGTACAACCTTGCCGCCGGTGCCGCCTACTCGCTGGTCCTGCTCGTGCCGGCGCTGCTGGTGTTCATCGTGCAGCGCTACTGGTCAACGAGGTCATCGGCCGTCAGCGTCACGGGCAAACCGTCGGGCACCGCGAAGCTCAACTCATCCAACCTCGCCCGAGTGCCGGTGCTGATCGCCGTCGGCGCCCTGATGGCACTCATCGTCACCATCTACGGCACGGTGTTCCTCGGCGGATTCGTCCGGATCCTCGGAATCAACAACGAGTTCACCCTCGACAACTACCGCTACATCCTGGGCGGCATCGGGTCCGACGCCATCGTCACCACCACCGTGCTGGCACTGATCGCCACACCCATCGCCGGCGTCATGGGCACCCTCATCGCCTGGCTGGTGGTACGCAAACTGCGCCATACAGCCGGACTCATGGACTTCCTGGGCATGCTGGGACTCGCCGTCCCGGGGACCGTGCTCGGCATCGGCTATGCCATCGCCTTCAACAGCCCGGTGGATGCCTGGGGTCTGCGCTTCATGCCTGCCCTGGCTGGGGGCGGCGCCATCCTGGGAGGAGCGCTCGCCATCGTCATGGTCTACATCGCCCGCTCCATCCCTGCAGGACTCAGGACGGGCATCGCTGCGCTGCAACAGATCGACCCGGCAATCGACGAGGCCTCCACCTCGCTGGGAGGCAGCGGGCTGACCACCTTCAGACGCGTCACCATCCCACTGATCCGCCCCGCGCTGCTCGCCGGCCTGACCTACGCCTTCGCCCGCTCGATGACGACGATCTCCGCGATCATCTTCATCACCACACCCCGCACGCGGATCATGACGTCCCAGATCCTCTCCGAGGTTGAGGCGGGCCGCTTCGGCAACGCCTTCGCCTACTGCACCATCCTCATCGCCATCGTGCTGTCGGTCATCGGCCTGCTCACCCTGGCAGTCCGGGACCGCCCCGGCGCCACCATGCCCACGCCGGGCACCTGACGGACAAGGGAAAACCATGACTGACCTCGCCGCGGCAACCAAACTGCTTGCCGACACCTCACCCGCCCATGGACGGCTGCGGCTGCGTGGCCTCACGAAGGAGTTCGGCACCGGTGCCGACAAGGTGACGGCGGTGGACGCTGTGGACCTCGACATCGAGCCGGGAGAGTTCGTGACGTTGCTCGGCCCCTCGGGCTGCGGCAAGACCACCACCCTGCGGATGATCGCAGGGTTTGAGGACCCCACGGGCGGCCAGGTACTGCTGGACGACGTGAACATGATCGAGACCCCGCCCAACAAACGGCCGATGGCCATGGTGTTCCAGTCCTACGCCCTGTTCCCCCACCTGAAGGTCCGCGACAACGTGGGCTACGGCCTCAAGATCCGACGCACACCCGCGGCGCTGCTGCGCGAGGAGGTGGACCTGGCGCTCGAATCCATGAACCTGGGGCCGCTCGCCAACCGTGCCCCCAACCAGCTTTCCGGCGGCCAGCAACAGCGGGTGGCGTTGGCCAGGGCCATGGTGATGAAACCCAAGGTGCTGCTCTTCGATGAGCCGCTGTCCAACCTGGATGCCAAATTGCGCGAGAGGATGCGGATCGAGATTCGACGGCTGCAACGCCACCTCGGCATCACGAGCGTCTACGTGACACATGACCAGGCCGAGGCCATGAGCATGTCCGACCGGATCGTCGTCATGAACGGTGGCCGCGTGGAGCAGGCCGCCAGTCCGGACGTCATCTATCGGCAACCCGCGTCCGTGTTCGTGGCCGACTTCATTGGCCGCGCCAATTTCCTCGACGTCGAACGGGAGGCTGCGTCTACTGATGGGCGAGCCCGCATCAGGGTGCTCGGCCACGCTGTCGACGTTCCAGCGCACCCTTTGGCGGCCACCTCGAGTGACGTGGTTCTTCTCCTGAGGCCCGAATCCGTACGTCTGCAGGCAGTGGACCGACGCGCCGCCGAGGGCCTGGGCGGCCACGAGGGCAGGGTCCTGTTCTCGGTGTTCTACGGGGACCACGTGGAGTACGAGGTCGAAACGGAACATGGCACGATCACCGCCGTGGTGGCTGACCCCAACGTCGACGACATCCATCAGGAAGGTGACCACGTCGAGCTCAGCTTCAACGCCGAGCGTGCATGGCTGCTGCCCCGCGAGAGCGTGACGTCCTGACCTCCGATCACCAAGGAATAACCCACCGATGTCCCGAAATAGCCGTTGACAAGGACATCTGGTGAGGTGGGTGGACCTGCTTGGCCGCTAGGCTTTTCCGTATGATCAACAAACGGCTCGGCACCCTGACCATCACAGCACTCTCTTTGGTGGGCGTCATCGCCCTGGGAGGCTGTTCGGCGCCCACCGTGGAGCAGGACCCGGCCACGCCGCCCGTCCAGTCCAGCGAAGCTGCACCGGAATCATCTGGGTCCAGTGAACCCGTCTCTCCTACGGAGAGCCCCTCCGCGGCAGAGGAGATGCCTGCCGGTGCGCCTGAACTTCCTGAGGGGTCGCAGTGGGCTGAGTCCAGCACACAGGGAATCCGTTTCGCGGTGCCGGCCACGTGGAGCGTCGTCGATCCCCAGAAGCTCTTCACCTCCGGCAGCGAGCAGGACATCGAAGCCGCAGCCACGGAGATGGGCATGACAGTCGCCGAATTGCAGCAGGCGTCCACGCAGATCGACATCATGGTGATGGGGCCGGCCGAGGCCCAGTTCGCTCCCAACGTCAACGTCGTTCCCACCGCGCTGAAGGCCCTGCCCACTGAGGAGATGATGGCCGCTGAACTCGAGTCCGTCGGCGCCACCCCCGCTCAGGGCTCCACCCAATCCACAGATCTGGGCGAGGTCATCGTGGTGCCCTACGTTCTTGAGTTGGAGTCCTCGACCGTCCACGGCCGTTCCATCCTGGTTCCCGTGTCGGATGGCTTCACGTCGATCACGGTGTCCCACGTCACCGACGCCGATGCCGAGGCCCTGACTGAGCAGTTGCTCTCCACACTTCACGGGATCTGACCACCAGGGCTTTTGTCTGCGACGGTTCCATCCACGGACCAGCGGGGCTAAATTGGTCGCAGCATCATGAGCAATGTCGAATCCACGAAACCTGCCGGGCACCGCCGGCATGCAGCGCCCACCATCGAGGATGGTGGGCATGCTGCCGGTTCTGTTCGCTCCGGCACAGTACGGAAGGATTCTGCTGGCAGAGGATGGTTTCAGCAGCCGCGAAGCTGGGCGGCCGCTGCCGGTCTCGTGGTGATCGTTGTGATCACGTGGGCTCTTCTTGGATCACCGGGAGGGGCACCAGTGGTGACCAGGGCCCCGGTGATGGTTCCCTCCACCGTTGCTCCGTCAACGAGTCCGACACCTGCGGAGGTCAGCAGCGTCCCTTCCCCGGAAACGCCTGCCGGTTCCGCCGCACCCCTGCCGGGAACGCTGCCACGCCCATCGGTCACTGCGGGGTCACCAGAACCGGACTCCGCTGGCAGCGTCCCCGCAGGAACTGTGCAACTGAATGACGCCAGATTCGTAGCCCCTGACGGCTGGATTCTGGACGGGGACGAGATGATCGAGAACGCCCGCCGGGCTGTGCGGCTGAGCGACAGGGCCACCGACGCGCGGCTGCAGGCCGTCACCCTTGAAGGCGGCGCTGCCGAGCTCACTGAGTCCTGCATTTCTCTGGTGGACCTCCAACACACACAGTTTGCCAATGTCACCCAGCAACTCGTCGCCCCCATCGGTGTGGACACCGCGCAGGGCTCGGGTGTCCGCTGCGGTTTCATGGGTGAACGGAGCACCGACGGCGTCGCCACCACCGTCACGTTCACGCTGGTCAGCCGTGCCACGGACTCCCACGTGTTGATGCTCCGCACGACGGTGCCTGACAGCGTCCCCAGTGACGCGGCGGCCATTTCACAGCTGAACGCGATGGCGTGCCAGGCCAGCAACAGCTTCGGGGTGACGCTGCCGCTGTGCTGAGCGAACTTTGACCGCAGGACGTGCAAGCATGAGCCCCCGGCGTGCACGCAGCACAGGAAGTGGTATCCGGTGCACAACTGTTTGAGTGCCCGGTCCCCACACCTGGGTCCTACTGCTGGCCGGGACGCCTGCTGAGCTGCAGGAACACCGGCCGCATGTCCATCCACCACTGCTGCTTGGGACGTTGTTCCTCCCAGTCCATCTGGTCCGTGACGTCCCTGAAGGAGGAGAACAGCCCTGGTGCGGTCCGCGAGGCGGCCGAGTAGTGGGCTGTGCCGTCCGAGAGTTGCCCGTCCAGGTGGACCAAAGCGTTGTGCGCGAGCCGGGTGGCGTTGATGCGGTCGAAGGGGGAGGGTGTCCCGCCCTGTTGCATGTGTCCGATGACGGCCTGGCGAACCGTGAACTTCCCCTTGCCCTCCGCCTCGAAGAGCCGGCGCAGCACGTCGGTGGTGTAGTGCTCGCTCGCGTCCTCACCGATGACCGCGAGATAGAAGTTGCGGCCCGTGTCAAAGGCATCCACGAGTGCAGCGATGTCCTCCTCCAGCTCCGAGAGGGAGATCCCCAGCTCCGGAAGGTAGGACTTCTCGGCGCCTGCAGCAATGCCGCCGACGAGTGGCAGGAACCCACAAGCGCGGCCCATGGTCTCCACGATGAACGCCCGCTTGCTGGCGGAGGCGGACATGCGCACCATGTCGATCGAATCCACGACGGTGTTCAGCGCAGTGTCTGCGCCCACCGCCATGGGCCAGCCGGGCAGGTTGTTGTCGATGCTGGCCGGAATGACGGCGATGGGGATGTCGAAGGCCGGGTAGCGGTGCCGCTCACGCTCCAGCATCCTGACGGTGGCATACGCGTGGAATCCGCCCATCACGACCAGCGCCTCGATGCGATGGGTTTCAAGTTGCCGCGCCATGGCATACAGATCAGTCTCGCGGGGCACGTAGCGTCGTGTTCCCAGATCTGCACCACCCGTGTGGGCCATGCCCTCCACATCGGACCACAACCACTGCTTGAAGCTGCCCTCCACCAGGCCCGGTACCCCGCCCTGGATGGCGAACATCTCGTAGCCGAGATCGATGCCGGAGCGGACGGCCACGCGTGCGAGTTGGTTCATACCCGGCGCCAACGCGCCAGCATTCATCATGGCGATCCGCTTGGGCTGGCTGTTCTCCGGGACGCTTGGTTGCGCCTCGGTGATGCCGTGGTAGATGTCGATCATGGTGGTGAAGCCACTGCCTCGGGTCCGGATGGACGATGC
>JAUNVL010000041.1:18833-21672 GCA_030537675.1 Propionibacteriaceae bacterium
GCATCGTCCCCGGTGCGGGCAAGGATTTCGTCCTGGATGCGCTGCGCGGTGATCGGTTCCCTGTCGCGGTCCGTGGCCCCCTCGGCCACCACCACGATGGAATCGCGACGGCCTGCGGCACGTCCCCTGGCCAACAGCTCCACCAGCCGGTTCTCCCACCCGTGACGCGGCGGAACCTCGGGGAGGAACGCGTAGTCGGCGCCGCCGGCCACAGCACTCATGAGGGCGAGGTAGCCGCACCGCCGTCCCATGACCTCGACGATGAACGTGCGCTGGTGCGATTCCGCCGTCGAGCTGATGGCGTCAATGGCTTCGGTGATGCGGTGCAGCGCGGAATCCGTGCCGATGGTCATGTCCGTGCCGACCATGTCGTTGTCGATGGACCCGACCAGTCCAGCCACGACCAGGTGGGGGTGCGTGCGGGCCTGCTCTTCAGTGATCTCACCAGCGGCCAGGAGTTCGGCGACGTGGCCAGGCCATTCTGTGCGCAGCAGCGCGGTCCCTGTGAGAGACCCGTCGCCCCCGATCACGATGACGCGGTCGATGCCGCGCTGGATCAGATTGCGGACGGCGCGCTGCCGCCCTGCGCGTTCCTTGAACGGAAGGCACCGAGCGGTCCCGATGACGGTGCCGCCCTTGTTGAGGATGCCCGAGACGTCCGACCAGCCCATGCGCTGGATGTTGTCCCCGCCCTCGACAGCGCCCAACCATCCCTCACGGATGGCATGGACCTCTGCACCCCGGTGGATGGCTGAGCGGACGATCGCGCGGACAGCGGCGTTCATGCCCTGCGCATCACCCCCTGATGTCAGGACACCGATGCGTGTGGACATGGGATTGGGCTCCTTGCGGTCGGGAAAAAGGGTGGAGCCTAGCGAGCAGAACTCTTCGGCCGGACCACCTTGTGGGCCTGCCACTCGGAGCTGACATTCGCATTGCTGGTCAGGGCAAGACCCGCCGTGACGGCGCCTTCGTCGAGATCACTGGCCTCGATGAACCCGACGCGTCCCACCTTGGGGGTCAACAACCAGATGTAGCCCTGGGGCGCGAGGTCGGTGATGGCCTCCACGAGCCCATCGGCCACTTCGCCGTCGTCGTCGCGCCACCAGAGCAGCACCACGTCGACGCCCTCCAGCGCCTCCTCCACCATGTCAGCGTCGATGATGTCCATGATGTCCTCACGGAGCGTCGCATCGACGTCCTCGTCCCAGCCAAGTTCCTCGACGACCATGCCGGGCTCAAGGCCGAGCAACTCCGCCCCCTCAGCCGCGCTCACAGTTCGATCCTTCCAAGAATGACGTACACGGCCCCCAGCCTGCCAGATGAATGCCCCTCAACGCACACTGCCCCCCGACCATGAGTCGGAGGGCAGTGCGAAAAAGAGGTGGATCCGTCAGGAATCGCCCCCGGCGTTGCCGGAGGTACCGGCCGTGACATCGTCGATGCGGTACTTGGTGGCCGCATCCGTGGCCCACTGCGTCGGCACCTCACCGGTGCGTCCCAGCCCCTGCAGAACCGCAACAGCGATGGAGGGCCCATCAATGTTGAAGTATCGACGGGCGGCTGCGCGGGTGTCGGAGAATCCGAAGCCGTCGGCACCCAGCGTGGTGTAGTCACCCGGAACCCATTGGCGGATCTGGTCCGGCACCGCGCGCATGTAGTCGGAGACGGCAACGACCGGCCCCTGGGCATCGCCGAGCTTCGCCTGGATCCAGGTGGGCTCGTGCTCACCCCACGGGTCCTTGTACTTCTGCTCGTCCAGCGCGAGCCCCTCGCGGCGCAGTTCGCCCCACGAGGTGACGCTCCAGACGTCGGCAACGACGCCGAAGTCGTCCTTCAGCAGTTGCTGCGCCTCGAGCGCCCACGGCACTCCGACACCGGAGGCAAGGATCTGGGCCCGTCGGGCGTCGTCACCCACACCGTCGAAGGAGCCCGGCTTGAGCAGGTACATCCCCTTGAGGATGCCCTCGATGTCCACGTTCTCCGGTTCCTTGGGCTGCACGAGGGGCTCGTTGTACACCGTGAGGTAGTACATGACGTTCTCGGGCTGTTCGCCATACATCCGCTGCAGACCATCACGCACGATGTGCGCGATCTCGTAGCCGTAGGCCGGGTCGTAGGACACCACGGCATCGTTGGTCGACGCCAACAGCGGTGAGTGCCCATCCATGTGCTGCGTTCCCTCGCCGGTCAGCGTGGTGCGGCCGGCCGTGGCGCCGATGAGGAAGCCACGGGTGAGCGCGTCGCCGGCAGCCCAGAGGCTGTCGCCGGTGCGCTGGAACCCGAACATCGAGTAGAACACGTAGATCGGCACCATCGGCAGACCATGCGTCGAGTAGGACGTTCCGACGGCCGTGAAGGCGGCCACGGAGCCGGCCTCGTTGATGCCGGTGTGCAGGATCTGACCCGCCTTGGCCTCCCGGTAGGACAGGAACAACTCGTTGTCCACCGGGGTGTAGTTCTGGCCATGGGGGTTGTAGATCTTGATCGTCGGGAAGAACGCGTCGATGCCGAACGTGCGTGCTTCGTCGGGAATGATCGGGACGACGTGCGGGGCGAACTCCTTGTCCCGCATGAGGTCCTTCAACAGCCTGACGAACGCCATCGTGGTGGCGATCTCCTGCTTGCCGGAGCCCTTGCGGACGCTTTCGTAGGCCTTGTCGCCGGGCAGGGAGAGGAACTTGCGATCCCCTCGGCGCTCGGGCAGGAAGCCACCCAGCTCACGACGCCGCTCGTGCAGGTACTGCATCCGCGGGTCGTTGTCGTCGGGGCGGACGTACGGCGGCTGGTACGGATCCTCCTCCAGCACCTTGTCGGTGATGGGGAGGTTCACGCGGTC
>JAUNVL010000189.1:0-496 GCA_030537675.1 Propionibacteriaceae bacterium
TCATCACCCATGACCTCAACGAGGCCATGCGTCTCGGGGACCGAATCGCCATGATGCGTGACGGCCGGGTGGAGCAGATCGGCACTGCTGAGCAGATTCTCACTGAGCCCGCCAACAACTACGTCGCCAGCTTCATTCAGGACGTCGACCGCACTCGTGTGCTGACGGCCTCCAACATCATGGAGTCCCCAGCATTCGTCATCGGGTCGAACAGCGGTCCTCAGGCTGCTCACAAGGTGATGCGCGAGGGCCAGCTCAGCTGGCTGCTCGTCCAGAACAGGGATCGCACCCCCGCGGGAATCCTGTGGATGTCGGACGTTGCCGAAGCGGTCCGTACTGGCCGGCAGGATCTGCCCTGGTCACCGGTCCATGAGATGCCGGTCGTTTCACAGGACACCCCACTTGCGGATCTGTTCGCCGTGTCCGCTCTGCACTTGAACCCGATCATCGTCACCGACGATCAGGGCCGAACGGTCGGTGTGATCCCTCGTGTCAC
>JAUNVL010000189.1:506-2772 GCA_030537675.1 Propionibacteriaceae bacterium
CTGTTGGCAGCTGCTGCCGACAACGGCTCCGGGGCTGACATGCCGGAGCTCGATGCCAGCGGCAAAGCGATTCACAACGACGAGACCCAGGTTGTCGCCGCCAGCGGTATAGCAACCACCAAATTGAACGACGTTCTGGAAGGTGCGAACTGATGAATTTCCCCCGCATTCCCATCGGCGATGTCGTTGCCGACGGCATCCAGTGGCTCACGGTGAACGCTGATGCCTTCTTCAGGTTCCTCAGCACCATCATGACGTTCCTGGTGGACGGCCTGTCCGATCTTCTGATCGCTGTGCCGTGGTTCATCATGATTCCTGCGCTGGCGCTGCTGGGATGGCTGCTGCGATCAGCACGTTTTGCCATCGGATCGCTCATCTTCTTCCTCCTGATCGTGGCCATGAACCAGTGGGACAACGCCATGTTGACGCTGTCTCTGGTGCTGATCGCCACGCTGCTGGCGATCATCGTGGCGGTGCCGTTGGGCATCGCAGCGGCGCAGTCGTCCACGGTCAGCGCCGCCGTCAAGCCAGTGTTGGACTTCATGCAGACGATGCCTGCATTCGTCTACCTGATCCCGGCGGTCACCTTCTTCAGCATCGGCGTCGTACCCGGCCTCTTCTCCACCATCATTTTCGCCCTTCCACCCGGCGTCCGCATGACTGAACTGGGTATCCGCGGCGTGTCCGCGGAGACGGTCGAGGCGGGTCAAGCCTTCGGGGCAACCCGACGCGAGGTCCTCTTCGGCATCCAGCTTCCCCTGGCAGTGCCGACGATCATGGCTGGAATCAACCAGGTCATCATGCTCGCCCTGTCCATGGCAGTCATCGCCGGCATGGTGGGTGCGGACGGCCTGGGCAAGGAAGTCGTGTCCGCCATCGGAACGCTGAACACTGCCAAGGGTGTGGAGGCCGGCCTGTCCGTGGTGTTCCTTGCGATCTTCCTGGACCGCCTCACCGGTGCGCTTGGCGACAAGAAGCTCCGCACCAAGTCGCTCACGACACGCATCAACGCCCGCAAGGCGAGCCCCGTCAAGGCTGCCTGATCACCCACCCCGTCCCTCGGGGTCACAACAACCTGCACGATGCCGTCAACCTGACGGTGCACGAAGGAAAGGCACACCCATGAACCTCACCAAGAAGATTGGCGCGACAGTCAGCGCCCTCGTCCTCGGACTCTCCCTGGCCGCTTGCGGCGCGGACTCGGAGCCAACAACCGGCACCGACGGTGCCACCGAGGATCTCGGCACCATCAATCTCGGGTTCGTTGCTTCCTGGACCGACGGTCTGAGCACCGCCTACCTCTTGGACAACCAGCTGACGAAAATGGGCTACACCGTCGAGATGGACGAGATCGGCGACGCCGCACTCATTTACGCTGCACTCAGCAAGGGTGACGTCGACATGTACCCGTCTGCCTGGCCTGAGGTCACGCACGCCGACTACATGAAGACCTACGGCGACAAAATCGACGACATCGGTACCTACTACGACAACGCGCAGCTGACCTGGGCGGTGCCGGAGTACATGGACGACGTCAACTCCATCGAAGACCTCAAAGGCATGGGTGCCGAGTTCGGGGGCAAGGTCATTGGCATCGAGCCGGGTGCCGGTCTCACCAAGGCGTCCCTGGAGAATGTCCTCCCGGACTACGAACTGAAGGGCGAGTACGAACTCGTCACCTCCTCCACCCCGGCGATGCTTGCAGAGCTGAAGAAGGCCACAGGGGCTGAAAAGTCGATCGTCGTCACGCTGTGGCAGCCGTTTTGGGCGAACGCAGCCTTCCCGGTCAAGACACTTGAGGACCCGAAGGGTGCACTCGGCGGCGCCGAGGGTCTGCACTTCCTCGGCAAGACCGGTTTCGCAGACGAGTACCCGGACGCTGCCAAGTGGATCTCAGAGCTGAAGCTGGATGACGCGCAGTACGGTTCCCTCGAGGACACCGTCGTCAACCAGTACGAAGAAGGCCAGGAAGCGGAAGCCGTCTCCGCATGGATCGAGGAGAACCCCGACGTTCTCCCCGAGATCAAGAACTGACCCACGCTGAAGAGAGGCCCCGCCGAGCAGTCGGCGGGGCCATTCTGCGTTCAGCGGGCTGGACACGCGTCGCGCACTGTCTGTCGACGGCGACTGCGTCATCGTGGTGAAGGCCTGAGGCGCGTCCGTGTGAGACCCCCTCGGCTCTGACCACTATCGGGCAGGTTCCGCGGCGCCGACCCACGCTCCCAAGTGTTTGCCCGTCAGGGTGGAGCCTTCGGCGATCAGGGAA
>JAUNVL010000042.1 GCA_030537675.1 Propionibacteriaceae bacterium
GAGCCCAACGTGCTGATCCTCGACGAGCCCACCAACGACCTCGACATCGACACCCTCACCGTGATCGAGGACTACCTCGACACCTGGCCGGGCACACTGATCGTCGTCAGCCACGACCGGTACTTCCTGGAACGCGTCACCGATGTGAGCTACGCCCTCCTGGGTGACGGTTCGTGTGTGCTGCTGCCGGGTGGGGTGGAGGAGTACCTCGCCCGACGCAAGGCCATGCACGCCGGTCCCGGCAGCGGGATCGATTCCTCGGCGGACAGACCTGTCTCGGACGCCGCGGCGGAGCGGCAGCGCAAGAAGGACCTGAGCCGGTTGGAGTCGCAACTCTCCAAGGTGGACAAGAACATCCGGAGACTCCACGAGAAGATGACGGCGTCCGCCAGCGACTACGCCCAGCTCGCGACGCTCACCGCGGACCTGCACACGGCCGAGGCTCGTCGCGATGAACTCGAGGAAGCCTGGCTGCTGGCGGCAGACGACGTCTGAGCTGCGCCCGTAGGCGTGGTCCACTGGGTGGGCAACGCCCTCAGTCACCCACCCGAGGAACATCATGCTGGAACACTTCACCATCACGACCACCGACGCAGTGGCGGTGGTCGTTGCCACCAGCGTGCTCTACTGGATGTTCGTCATCATGGTGCGCCTCATCGGTCAGCGGGCGCTCGCACGCATGTCCAGCACGGACCTGGCCACCATCATCGTGCTCGGAGCCGTCATCGGGCGAGCGTCGCTGGGCTACACCCCGACCCTCGTCGCGGGTGTGCTCGCCATCATCACGCTCTTCACGATGCAGGCAATGGCCGGGGGGATCCGTCGCCTCGTCAAAACTGCGTGGCCGTTGAACAACCCGCCCATCCTCCTGATGGCGGGCATGGAGTTCATCGATGAGAACCTGCGGCGCACGCACCTGGATGAGGAGGAGCTGTGGCCCAAGCTGCGGGAGGCGGGGATCCGTCACCGCTCCGAGGTGGCCTGCGTCATCCTGGAACCCACCGGTGAGATCAGCGTGTTGCGCCGCGGCATCCCCCTGGACCGCAGCCTCATGCTCGATGTCAGGGGTATCGATCACGTCCCTGAGGACTTCTTCGCCTCCGAGCCCTGAGCGACCCTCTCGCCTCGTCTCAGGAGGACGACGACGAACCGTTCATCGCCCGGCGCACGAGTTTGGCGAGTTCCTCGGCCCACAGGACCACCGACGCCATGGCGATCGCCACGCCCCAGTGGGCCAGATCCAGCGACGCCGTCCCAAACGCTGTTTGAAGGAAAGGCACCTGCACGACGGCCACCTGCAATGCGGCGGCCAGTGCGATGGATCCCCACAGCCACCTGTTGCTGAACAGGTGGGTGAAGGCCGACGTCAGGTCGGAGCGCGCGTTGAAGGCGTTGAACAGCTGGGCGAACACCAGGGTGGTGAAGCCTGCAGTACGGGCGACTGCCAGCGAATCAGAGCCCTCCACGAGACCGCCGGGGAGGAAGAAATCGATGGTCAGGAGTGTGACCGCACCCATCACCAGCCCGATGAATCCGACGCGCTGCCACATGTGGCGGTCGATGATCCGGTCATCCGGGCCGCGCGGGCTGCGGGCCATGACGTCGCCGTCCTCGGGATCGACCCCCATCGCCAGTGCCGGTCCGGAATCGGTGACGAGGTTGATCCACAGGATCTGGGTGGCAAGGAGTGGCACGGCGATCGCTCCCGCCGCGGCTGCATCCTCGATGCCGAGGAATCCTGCCAGGACGACGCCGAAGAAGACCGTCGTCACTTCTCCCATGTTGGAGGACAGCAGGTAGCGCAGGAACTTGCGGATGTTGTCGAAGATGGCCCGTCCCTGTCGGACAGCGTCCACGATCGTGGCGTAGTTGTCGTCGGCCAGGATCATGGTGGCGGCCTCCTTGGTGACCTCCGTACCGGTGATCCCCATGGCCACCCCGATGTCCGCCGCCTTGAGCGCGGGGGCATCGTTCACACCGTCGCCGGTCATGGCCACCACCAGCCTGTCGGCCTGCAGCGCGTCGACGATCCGGAGTTTGTGCTCAGGCGCCACACGGGCATAGATGGATGTCTCACGGGTGGCCTGCTGGAACTCCGCATCGTCGAGTTTGTCCAGCTCCGCACCGGTCAGCGTCCTGGCGCCCGGCTCCACGAGCCCGAGGTCCGCGGCGATCCTCGCGGCAGTCACCGGGTGGTCGCCGGTGATCATGACGGTGCGGATACCCGCTCGATGTGCTTCCTTGATGGCCGCAGCCGCTTCCTCGCGGGGCGGGTCCATGATGCCGACCACGCCGACGAAGACCAGGTCAGTCTCGTATCCGTCATCCACGTCGTCGTTCTGATCATCCTGCAAGGCGCGGTGCGCCACCGCCAGGGTCCTGTACCCCTCTGATGACAAGCGATCAACCGTGGCACCGATGATGGCGCGCTGTTCCTCGTCGAGCGGGATCGAGTCATGTCCCACTTGGACCCTGGTGCACCGCGTCACCACGACGTCGGGGGCGCCCTTGGAGAACAGCCACCTGACGCCCGTCTCCGCCTCCCTGTCCAGCACCGACATCATCTTGCGCTCCGACGTGAACGGCACCTCCCCGAGGCGCTCGTAGGCGCGTACCCGCTCGGGCGCACCGTCGAACTTGCGTTGGGCCACCAGGAAGGCCCCCTCAGTCGGATCCCCCTGGATGCCCCAACCCTCTTCCTCGCGCAACTCGGCGTTGTTGGCCAGGGACCCCCCGACGAGGACGGTGCGCGCCTCGTACAACGCATCCTCGGAGACGTCACCGAGCACTTTCCCGTCGGGCCGATAGCCCGTGCCGCTGAACGCCAGCTCACCGGAAGCAGTCACGACGGTGCGAAGGGTCATCTCATTGCGGGTCAGGGTGCCGGTCTTGTCCGAGCAGATCACCGAGGCAGAGCCGAGGGTCTCCACCGAATGCAGGTCCTTCATCACGGCATTGCGCTTGGTCAACGCCTGCACACCGATGGCCAGGACCAGCGAGAGGATGGCCGGGAGCCCCTCCGGCACTGCTGCCACGGCAAGCGAAACGCCCAGCAGCAGTATGGTCACCAGATCCTCGGCGGAGTCGACCCCGTTGATGAGCGCCAGCGCCACCATCACCACCACAGCGATGGCGATGACTGCGGCACCGAGGGTCTTGCTGACGGCGGCCACTTCACGTTGCAGCGGCGATGGCTCGGATTCAGTGCGCTCCAGCATCTCGGCAATGGCACCCATTTCGGTGTCCATGCCCGTCGATGTCACCACGGCACGGCCAACACCCTGCACCACGGCGGTGCCCTTGAACACCATGTTCCGACGGTCCCCGATGGCTGTCTCACCCTGCAGCACGTCGATGCTCTTGGTGACCGCCTCCGACTCCCCCGTCAGCGATGATTCCTGAACCCGGAGGCTGGTGGCGGTGATCAGGCGCGCGTCCGCACCCACCGAGTCACCCTCGGACAGCGCCAGGATGTCGCCCTTCACCAGGTCGGAGGAGGCGACGGAGTTCAACTGGCCACCGCGCAGCACGGTGGACATCACCTCGGTCATGCTGGCCAGCGCGGCCACCGCGTCGGCTGCCTTCCTCTCCTGCACGAATCCGATGACGGCGTTGGCGATCACGATGACCGCGATGACGATCGCGTCGATCGGCAGACCCTTTGCCCCCTCGGCCAGCCAGGCGGCAAACGAAATGGCCATGGCCACCAGCAGCAGGTACACCAGCGGATCCTGGAACTGGCGCACCACCTTGTGCCAGAGGGGTTCCGCGGCTTTCTGCCGAAGTGTGTTCGGGCCGTGGGCCTCCAGCCGTCGCCCTGCCTCGTCGGCGCTGAGACCGGTCGCGGGGTCGACGTCTTGCTGTTCGGCAATCGCGGCAGCGTCGATCAGGCTCGGATCCGCGTGTGCGTCCTCGATGGACATCAGGAGCTCCTGTGGTTCATGGTGCCCGCCAGCAGCGACGGTTGTTCCACCAGAGTACGACTCTCCTGTCGCCGGCCGGAGTGTCAGCGCTCATGCCTAGGCTCGGCCCATGTACACCACACTCGCCATCCATGGGTACCGGTCGCTGCGTGAACTGACGATGCGGCTCGGGAAGGTGACGGTGGTGCTCGGGCCCAATGGGGCTGGGAAGTCCAACCTCTACAAGGCGCTCAGGCTCCTGGCCGCGTGCGGACAGGGTGACGTGGCTGGCTGTCTGGCACGGGAGGGTGGCCTTGATTCCGTGCTGTGGGCCGGACCGGAATCACTCGCTGGAGCACGGCGCGGCCACGCCGTCCAGGGCACGGTGCGCAGCGGCCCCATCTCGCTGAAGTTGGGTGTGGCTGGTGAATCCCTCTCCTATCTGGTGGATCTCGGTCTGCCGGTTCCGGGTCAGACGCTGTTCAACCGTGATCCGGAGATCAAGCGCGAGGCGGTGTGGGTGGGACCCGTGATGCGCCCTGCCACCCTGCTCGCGCGGCGGAAGCGGTCGCAGGTGGATGTCCGCGACGACGGCCCGTGGGAGACGCTGCCGGACCACCTCCCCACGCACGCCAGCCTCCTGACGGATCCCACGCTGCCCGAGCTCCGCGTCCTGCGGGAGGAGTTGGGCTCGTGGCGGTTCTACGATGCCTTGCGCGTCGACGCCGAAGCGCCAGCCCGCCAACCCCGTGCGGGTACCCGCACGTGGGCGCTTGCCGACGACGGATCCGATCTTGCGGCAGCACTCCAGACGATTGTGGAACTGGGCCGGGAACCCCTCGAGGACGCTGTCGCGGACGCCTTCGATGGCGCACGTCTGAGCGTGGAGAGCAATGACGGGCTCTTCGACGTGGCGCTGCACCAGCCGGGGATGCTGCGGCCGTTGCGCTCGGCGGAACTCTCGGATGGCACCCTGCGGCACCTGATGTGGCTTGCCGCACTGCTGGCGCCCCACCGGCCACCACTCATGGCGGTGAACGAACCGGAGAACAGTCTCCATCCCAGCTTGCTGGGCCCGCTCGGCCGCCTCATTGCCCGAGCGTCGAAGAACACGCAGCTGGTGGTGGTCACGCATTCCCTGGCTCTCGTGGATCACGTGCAGGCGGCGCTCACGGCACAGGGCCGCTCGGAGGACCTGCAGGTGGCGGAACTCGTGAAGGATCTGGGTGAGACGGTGGTCAGCGGGCAGGGCCTCCTCAGCCGACCGCCGTGGGAGTGGGGTTCGCGTTGATGGCTCCCCCACCGAACATGACGGCACGGACCGGCGCTACACCCGCGAAGAGGCGAGACATGCGCCACTGAGACACGAATCACTCAATGAGTTCTCATCGCTTTCCAATTCGATCCGAACCAGGTGAAGCTGCGGGACAACAGGGAGCGGCTGGCGGCGGCCAGGGCTGCTGGTCCGTCCTCACCGGCCGCGAGCCGCCTGTGGAATTCCCCCATCGTTGCGCACGCCACGTCGTCCGGTACGTCCGTCAGAGGAGCGACCACGGCGCTGACACCCATGGCGAGGAGACTCGACGTCAGGCCCAGAGCCTCGTCGCCCGGGCGCAGTTGCGCCCTGCCTGCGCTGCATGCGGACAGCACCACCAGCGATGCTGCCAGCGGAACGCGTTCCAGTTCGTGGGCGAACAGCGCCCCGCCGTGCAACCGCAGGGATGAGAAGAGGGGGTTGTCGGCGCGGTGTTCGCCGTGGGCGGCCACGTGGAGGACATCATGACGGGTCAGCGCGGCCGCCACGCCCGCCGACTCGCCGGGGACTTGGTGCGCGTCCACCCACCCACTTATCACGAGGTCCGCCTCGCTCTGACCGAGCGCGAGACCCGGTCCCACGGCCACGGCCACGGTGGGTGGATCCGTCAGCAGCGTGTTTCCGGCATGCCATGCCGTGACGGACCTGCTCACAGTGACGCTGCGTTTCCTCAGCCGCGGCAACATGCCCCAGGGGAGGTGTGCCAGCGCCCCGCCGGGCACGATGACGACGGGGCCCTCCTCGGGGATGGGTGGCAGCATCATCTGTTCCAGCAAGGCCAGCGAATGTTCCAGGGAGCTCAACACGCTGGCAGCGAGTGGGCCGTGGGGCACGCGCGCGGCGGCCCCTGCATCCGCAGTCGCCCGCGCCAGCATCTCCGCCGCGGCTCGACGCTGCGCCACGTGCACGAGTTCCACCTTCCGGCCCGGTGCAACCACCACCACGAACACGCGCTCAGCCATCCAGAGGTAGCTGAGCACAGTGGCCCGGCCGAACTCTTCGCGAGTGGGCAGTGGGCGCCCCGCCATCACCCCCTTCTTGCCCGCCGTCCATGATCGCTCGCGGAGTTGGTGTTCGATCCGTCCCGCCTCCGAGCCCAGCCGACCTGCCTCCTCTGGGGCGGCATCTCGTTGTTCCTCGTGCAGTTGTCGCAGAGTCGACCACAGCGCCGCAACTGCGGGATCGGCCGGTGGACTCACCGAGACGACGCCGCCCAGAGCAGTCCTCCATCGCTCGGATGCCGCCAGCGCCAGCCACGCGTTGCCACCAGCCACGGCGTGCGCCACGTCCAGTTCGATCACGGGGGCGATGTGGATGGCGAGCGCCGTGCGCAGGTCCAGACTCAGCATGCCCGCGCGTGCGGCGGCAACATCCGCGGCAGCCGCCCGAGCCAGCCGCTCCCTCGTGGCACGCGTGGCAGCCAGACTGAACTGGGCGCGGATGGCGAGCGCACGGGTGGCGAGATGGGGCGAGGACCGCATGCGTCGAAGTCGACGGTCCGCTTCCGCCCCCACCACTGCGCGTCGCCCCCTGTTGGAGAGGATCACCCAGAGTGCGGTGGCGCGGTCGGCGATCTGCTGGCGTCCGAGCGCTTCCGCCGCCCTCACCAGCGCAGCAGCCTCCGACTCGAGGGCTGAGTCGGCCAGCGGCGCCAGTGCGGCGAGTGCCTCCAGCCGGATGGCCTTCGCCTCGAGATCGCGGTGGTGCCCCCCATGCTCTCCTGTGGCCAGCATCTCCCCCACCATGCTCACGGCGTCCGTGTTTCGTCCTCGCAGGAGTGCACACCTCGCCTGTTCCAGCAGGACGTCCGCCAGTTCCTCCGACATGTGGGCAGCACGCATCACGCCCGCGGCCTGCGTCAGGAGCTCATCGGCATCATCCACCAGCCCCACCTCCATGAGGACGCGGGCCCGGTCCAACCGTGACACGGAACGGTCCACGTCAGCTTCCAGAGCGTCGGCCTCGGCCATCCACCGCAATGCCTCCGGCAGATCGCCGCGCAGGTACTCCACGAAACCCAGGTTGTGTGTGGCCATGAAGGCGTAGTGGGGGTGTTTTCCCGCCATCACCGCTGCAGAGCGCAGGTCGGCTGCCGCCTCGGCCAGTTCGCCGGCTTGGGAGCCGATGGCTCCCTTGTTGATGAGCAGCCGCACCTTGTCCTCGACGGGCAGGCTTCCCGACACTCGGACGGCGGCCCTCAGCTCCGCCAATGCCTCCCGGACGTGTCCCGTTCGCGCGTTCAGGACGCCCGCCTGAATATGCGCCAGGCTGCGCAGGTCATCCCGCCCGGCCTCTTCTGCTTCCAGACGGGCCGAGGACACCTGGTCAAGCGCCGCACCCAGCCCCAGGTCGTCGCATGTCAGCCACGACTCCGTGAGCCTGATCCGCAGCTCCAACTCGAAGCACAAAGGGCCCTCGAGGTCCCGGAGCAGACTTCTGGCCGTGGCCAGGTGGTGACGTGCCTCGGGGAGCCGGTAGTGGGCCACGGCATTTCTGGCGTCCTGATAGGCCGCCTCCACCGCCTCCACCGAGCCCACCTGCGACACCTAGAACTCGATCACCGGCGTCAGGACCGGGCGTGAATCCTCGTCGCCCGGGTGCAGCAGGAAGCGCATGGGCCCCTGAGGAATGGCCGTCCAGACGAGACGGCCGTGCACATCCGACGTGGCCCTGTGGGACGTGGTGCCGGAGATGAGTTCCACCTCGAGCCCTCCACCCGTGATCCAGCCGTCAATCCTGAGACCATCACCTTCCGGAGCGACCGACACCATGAGCTGCAGGGCTGAACTGGTGAATGTCACGGTGTCCGTCGACGTGGCGGAGTGGGTGCGAAGAGCCAGAGCCGACACGTTTTCCAGGGTTGCGAGTTCCGCGTCGAGTGCTGCCAGGGACATGGCGAACAGCATGTCTTCAGCAAGATCTGGCCGTGGTGGGTCGATCGTGTCGAACAGGGACGCCACCTGGGTGAGGATCATGTCGTCCATGGCATCCATGTGTTCCTCCCTGCGCTCGCTCATGTTGCGCTCCACGAAGGGTCAGCAAGGAGTGCCTTGCGCAGGGTGGAGAGGCATCTGCCACGGGTGGGGCCGATGGATCCCACCGGCATGCCCCAGGCGTCGGCCAGCGCAGCGTAGTCGGGCGGCCCGCCCCGGCTGATGATGCGCAACAGCGCCTGGCAGCGTGGGGTCAACGCCGCCAGGTGTCGCCAGAGTGTGCGCTGCGTCTCTGACGTCAGCACCACCTCATCGGGCCCCGGTGCCGGATCCGGATGCTCGGGGAAGTCCTCCCGCGGCGACGCCAGTCGCTTCTCCCGCGCCGTCCTCCACGACTCCCGACGGACGCTGGTCCCGAGCCAGGCGACGATGGAGCGCGGGTCACGCACGGTGTCCGCCTTGGACACCAGTGACAGCCACACCGTCTGCACCACGTCCTCAGCATCGCGCTGCTGGAGACCGCAGGCGCGTGCCATGTGCCACAAAGTGGGGGTGAGCAGCCTCACCAGTGGATCGATCTGGCCCCGCTCACCGTCGCGGAACTCCTCGAACAGGGTTGCGGCCTCGGTCACGAGGTTGGTGGTCTCGGTCATGGCCGTTCCCAGCCCAGTTCCGCCTCCAGCGCCTTCCATCCCCGGTCGACGGCTGCCTCGATCCGGGCTGAGGGGTGGGAGTCGAGAAGATGCTGCGCGAGCTCTCCCGCCAGCACGGGCGCCGCGAAGGACGTGCCACTCCAGACGCCGAAGCCGCCGGAGAAACCGTCGGGATCGATGGTGCCACGCTGGTGACCCTCATGATCGAGCGACGCCATCATCTGCCGGTCCCCGCCGCAGGCGGTGGGCATGGTGCTGACCACGGCGGCCCCCATCCGGTGGCAGCTGACCCACGGTCCTGCATTGCTGAAATAGGCCACGGTCCCATCCGGATTCTGCGCACCGACGCTGACGGTCGGGAGCCGTGAGGCATCTGATCCGACGCCGGCAAAACCTGCGGGAAACATGGGCGCGGTGGTGGCATTGTTTCCTGCCGCCGCCACCACGAGGACCCCGAGCCGGCCGAAGTCCTCGAGCAGCAGGCTGAGTGGGGCATCGGACAGGGCGTCCGCCGGCTCCTCGTGGTAGTACCCCAGTGACAGGCTGAGAACGTCGATCAGCTCCGCCACATTCTCCTCCGCGAGCGCCGAGTCCTGACGGTTCCGCAGGGATTGCAGCGTGGCCATCAGGCAGGATTCTGATACGACACCGTCGTCCGTCATCACCGGGATCCCCAGGATGATCGCTTCCGGGCAGAGCTGTCGGATGAGTCCGGCGATGAAGGTGCCGTGGCCCGCGTGGGACAGCAGTGTCCCGTCCAGGGGATTGCGTGGTGGCTCCGGGGCGGCCGAGCCGGAGACGGTGCCATAGCGGCCGAGGAGCTGCCCGTCCACGTACACCTCCGCGGTGGCGGTGGCGCCGTCCTCAAACCACGGATGCGCTTCCAGTCCGGTGTCGGGCACCACGACCACCGGGGGTCGCCCACTTCGCCGTCGATTCCGGGCGGGATCGGGCATGACCATCGCCACCGGACTGCGCCCGCCCATCCCCGGCGTTCCATAGCTCGTCATCGGCGCCCCGACCCCTGCGTAGTACGGGACTCCGGCGTAGTACGGCACGCCCGTGTAGTACTGCGTCGCCACCATGAGGTGGTCCAGCGCCACCTGAGTGATGCCGGCCTCGCGCAGACGCAGCAGCAGCCGCACGGCGTCGACGTCATCACCCTCGCCGAAGAGTTTCACCGCCATCGTGGGGGGATTCAACCGCACCGTGGATTTCACATCCCGGGCCGGAGTCCCCAACGGCACAGGCTCGACGCCGATCCCCAGTTCCCTTGCGATGGCGGAGATTTTCTCCAGAACCTCCGGCAGCACCGCCGGATCCGCTGTCACGAGCAGCGAATTGCGGATGTAGGCGGTGGCGCGCCCGGCCTCGGGGCCCCACACTCCCGCATCCCATGCTGCTGCCACGTCCTGGTCCAGCTGCGGGACGGGGTTGGTTCCCTGTTTCTTCTCGATCCTCATGATGGTCCTCTCACCGTGTCGTCTGGGACCCAAGAGGGAGAAGGTTGCCTCTGTGATACATCTGCGTCCCTCGACGTCGAGCCTAATCCCGTTTGGCCTGGAGGAACTCAGGTTCGCGAACATCAATGTCCATGCGGAACAATTTTTGGATGGGGCGAGTGGTGCCGGTGGTGCACCGACGGCTCTGGCAGGCTGGAGGTATGAGCGTGCTTCCAGAAGTACCCGACCATGCTCTGCGCGTCACGGCCGGGCAGCGGGACAACACCGTCGCCATCCTCCGCGACGCCGCCGCCGATGGTCGACTGAACTTCGATGAGTTGGACAACCGGGTGGGGGACGCGCTGCGGGCCGTGACGCGTGAGAACCTGGCCGCCGTGCTGAGCGATCTCGTGCCCGTCGACGAGCTGGGATCTGCGCTGGCCACCGGTGCGCCGCTGGGTGATGGTCCGGGTTACCGCTGGGAGGAGCCGCTCCTGATCCGCGGTCAGTGGCGGAGCACCACCAAACGTGACGGACGCTGGGAGCTGCCCCCGTTCGTCGAGATCAACACCGATTCCGTGGGCTCGGTTCGTCTCGACATGACCCGCGCCACCGTGCGGTCCCTGCTCATAGACCTGGTGATCACGAGCTCAGGCGGCACCGTCACGCTGGTGATTCCCGATGGGTGGGGCGTGGACACCATGGGACTGCAGACCGACGGCATGGGTGCCACCATCTCCAGCCGTGTGCCCACCCGTCCCTCGCGTGGGGCCCCTCGCATCGTGGTGCGCGGCAGGACTGCTGGCTCCCTGAAGGTGCGATACCCAACGCGACGAGAACTCGCCCGCAATCGTTGATCCTGCAGGGGACCCGGCTCGTGTCTCGAATGGCTAGTGTGGCGTTCATGGTTCAGGCAATAGTGGTTCGTGAAGTCCCTTCCGACGGCAAGCCTTCGCGCGTTGCGGCGCTGGAGGACGTGTCCGAATCGTTCCTGGGCGACGGTGACACCGTCGTCGATGTTGCGTACTCGGGGATCAACTACAAGGACGCGCTGGCGCTCACGGGCCGCCCCGGCGTCGTGCGGCAGACACCTCTGGTGGCGGGAATTGACCTGGTGGGCACGGTGGTGACATCCGGTGATGAGCGGTTTGCCGCCGGGGACTGGATCATCCTCAACGGTGCCGGATCCTCCGAGAACAGGCACGGAGGCCTGGCCACCAGGGCCCACATCGACCCGGCACTCGCCATCCCGCTCCCCCACGGCATGACGCCCGCACGTGCAGCAGCGCTCGGCACCGCCGGCTACACCGCCGCCCTCGCCGTGGCGCGCCTCCTCCGCGAGGACGTCTCGCCGGAGGATGGCCCGGTTCTCGTGACCGGGGCGACTGGTGGTGTCGGCTCGATCGCCACCCTGCTGTTGTCCCGCGCTGGCTTCGAGGTGGCCGCATTGACCGGCAGGGCCGACGAGTTGGGCGGCTACATCCGCAGCCTCGGGGCCTCCACACTGGTCGATCGATCCGAACTCAACTCCTACGGCAAACCACTGCAGTCCGCTCGCTGGGCGGGTGTCGTGGACGCCGTCGGCGGCGCCGTGCTGGCGAATGCCCTGGCGCAGACGAAACCCGGCGGTGTGGTCGCGGCATGTGGGTTGGCCGGCTCCGCAGACCTGCCCACCACGGTGATGCCGTTCATCCTCCGCGGCGTGACACTCGCCGGGATCGACTCCGTGTGGGCCGAACCAGCGGCGCGCACCGAGGCCTGGCACCTGCTGGCCCGCGATCTGGACGGCGACGTGCTCGATTCCCTGACGGAGACAGTCAGCCTCACCGGCGCCATCGCCGCAGCTGAAAGGCTCCTCGACGGGCAGGCCCACGGCCGCATCCTGGTTGAGATCAGCGGCGGGTAACGCTGCCGTCGAGTTCCACGGGGTTCTCCGTCCGGTCACTGCGGAGCCTCGTCAACCCGGTGGCCCAGATGGAGCTCATCTCGTTCATGGACCTGTCCATGATGGCGAGCATCGCCGACGACGCGGCCTCGGCGTCGCCCGCCTGGATCGACGTCGCGATGTCCACGTGCAGCTGCAGAGCTTCCGCCGCCGGGAACTGTGGCATCAGTCCGTACTGCATGCGCCCGGTGAGGATCTCATCCACCAGGTGGTGCATCTGGGTGAACATCTCGTTGCCGCTCATCGCGAGAACCAGGCCGTGGAACTGGATGTCCAGCGCGAGGAACGACGCCGTGTCACCCTGTCTCCCCGCCTGCCAGAGCTGACCCGAGAGTGACACCAACCGGCTCGCCGCCCCAAGGGATGTGCGGCCGGCAGCCATCCGGGCCGCCGCGGGCTCCACGGCGCTGCGCAACTCCGTCAGTGCGCGCAGCTGCTCGACCCTGTCAGCGCCGGCCAGTCGCCAGCGAATCACCTGGCTGTCGAAAAGGTTCCAGTTCGACAGCGGCTGCACCGTGATGCCCACCCGTCGCTTGGACTGAATGAGCCCCACCACCTCCAGGCCCCGCAGCACCTCCCGCACAACGGGCCGCGACACCTTGAATCTGAGCTCGATCGATTCGATGGTGAAGACGGTCCCGACCGCGAGTTCGTTGTTGCAGATCTCCCGCCCCAGCGCGTCGAGAACCACGGATCGACGGTCACGCAGTTGCGCCTCTTTCGCAGCAACAACGGGACTCTGGGACATAACAGGATCGTATCAATCATCACAGAATCGTTGATAGATATGCTCTTTCATCCTAATATTGCCGTTAAGAGCAGACGTAAGTGTGCTCCACATACCGGTTCGACGGAGCAGTCGACCGAGGACGGAGTCATCATGAAACACACCTCACCTGTCGTCCGATTCCTGGCTGTTGCGACCACCACGGCGTTGGCACTGGGCATGGTTGCCTGCAGTTCTGGCCCGGCGGCGGAGGACGACGGCGACATCAAGGACACGACCATTCGCGTGACGTTGGCGAACCACGTCTGGACGGAGACCATCAAGGACCTCATCCCCGAGTTCGAGGAGGAAACGGGGGCGAAGGTCGAGATCACCCAACTGGCCGAGGACCAGCTCTCGGACCAGTACAACGTGAAGCTGAACGCGGGCACGGATGAGATCGACGTCCTGATGTATCGCCCGCTGCAGGAGAACAAGCTCTTCGCGAGCAACGGCTACCTCGCAGACCTCACCGACCTGGTCGAGAAGGACAAGGACTGGGGTTGGTCCGACTTCCAGGAGGGCCCCGCGTCACTGACCAGTTGGGACGACAAGGTGGTGGGCGTACCGATCATCACCGAGCGCACCGTTTTGTACTACCGCAAGGATCTTCTGGAGGCTGCCGGGCTCGAGGTCCCAGCCACGCTGGACGATCTGGAGGCGGCTGCAGCCGCCATCCACGAGGCGAACCCCGACGTGGCGGGCTACATCGGCCGCACGGCGAAATCCGCAGCCGTCACCCAGTTCAGCGCATTCCTGTTCAGCTACGGGGGCGCATGGATCAACGATGATGGCACCTCTGCCATCGGCAGCGACGAGGCGAGGGCGGCCTACAAGTTCTACGGGGACCTGATTCGCGATCACACCTCCGCCACCATCAACCCCGAGATGAGCTGGCCGGAGGCCTTCGCAGTCTTCCAGCAGGGCAACGCAGCGTTCATCGCTGACGCCGACAGCCTCTACAAGAACATGACGGACCCCTCGCAGTCGACCGTGTCCGAGAACGTGGGCTTCGCACCCTTCCCCGAAGGTCCGGCCGGATCGAAGCCGTACAACGTGGCCGCCTGGGCACTGGCGGTCAACGAGACCACCGCGAACAAGACCGGGGCGTGGCAGTTCATCAAGTGGGCCACCTCCAAGGAGACGACCCTCAAGATGGCGCAGCTGGGCGTCTCCGGTGCACGCACATCCGTCTGGGACGATCCGGAAGCCAAATCCGACTACCCGGAAGAACTTCTGGAGGCCATCAAGATCAACGGTGAGAACGGTGTCGGCCAGGACCGGCCGCTCGTGATCCAGGTGGCCAAGGCACGCGAGATCGTCGGCGGGCCCATCGTTGAGTCGATCGCCGGGGGCGACGTCGACGCAGCAGTGGACACGGCCGATTCCGCCTTCGCAGAGTTCCTCACCCAGGATGAGGAGTAACGCGTCAGGCCCCGCTGCCGGGCCGGCTTCGGCCGGCCCGGCAGCCCCCTCACCGGGAAGGGGCACCACGAGCTTTCACCAGGGCCGCGACCCCAATTCCCGGCGAGAGAGGTTCTCGCGTTGGGCAAACAAGAATCGCAAATGGCTGCTCGCGGGCCCGTCGGTTATTTTCGTCATTGCTCTGCTGGTCATCCCACTGGCGTGGACGGTATTCCTCAGCTTCACCGACGCGAAGCGCTCGATCCGTCGACCGTTCGGGTTCAACGGTGTGGAGAACTACACGACGGCTCTCACGGACACGGCACGCTTCTGGCCATCGGTGGGCAGGACGTTCGCCTTCACCGCCGGTGCCCTGACATTCGAACTCATCCTGGGCATGGTCGTCGCGCTACTCCTCTGGAAGCCTTTTCGGGGC
Organism: Propionibacteriaceae bacterium; assembly: GCA_030537675.1. Classification (GTDB taxonomy): domain Bacteria; phylum Actinomycetota; class Actinomycetes; order Propionibacteriales; family Propionibacteriaceae; genus Arachnia. The sequence continues at coordinate 14,797 of JAUNVL010000042.1, forward strand.
CAGGGAGTCGTCCGCACCATCGTGCTCCTTCCGTTGGTGGCCACCCCGGTGGCCGTGGGCATGATGTGGCGGCTCCTCTTCGAGCCGAACATCGGCTTCATCAACGAGATGTTGAGCTGGGTCGGGATCCCGCCACAGCCCTGGCTTGCTGATCCGTCCACGTCCTTGGCCACGCTGACGTTCGTCGACATCTGGCAGTGGACACCGATGGTCGCCCTCATCCTCCTCGCAGGGCTCACGGGTCTGCCGGAAGAGCCGATCGAGGCGGCCAAGGTGGACGGCGCGGACGCGTGGCAACGGTTCTGGTTCGTCATCGTCCCCCTGTCGCGTCCCGTCATCATCGCGGCCGTGCTCCTGCGGGGCATCGACGCCCTCAAAACCTTCGACATCCTCTACGCCACCAAGGGCAAGGGCGGCGGGTCCTTCCACGACGTCGAAACCCTCAACGTCTACGCCTACGGCCTGAGTTTCGACTACAACGAGTACGGACTCGCCTCCGCCGTCCTGGTGCTGTTCTTCCTCATGATCCTCCTGGTCATCTGGGTGTTGCAGATGCAGAGAAAGGGCAAGCAATCATGAGCGCTGCAACCCGGGACCCAGTCACAACGCCCCCGCGACGTCGTCCCTTCAAGTGGGGATCACTGGGCCGTGCCGTGGGGTTGATCCTGATCATCCTGATCTTCCTGGGACCGATCGTGTGGATGATCCTCGCCAGCTTCAAACTCAACGTCCAGATCTACGACGCCTCCAAATCCTTCATCTTCAAGCCGACGCTGACCAACTACTCCACCGTGTTCGACCCGCGGCGGGGCAACTACCTCACCTACATCTGGAACTCGTTCTACATCGCGTTCATGGCCACCGGCCTGTCCCTGGTCCTGGCCGTGCCGGGGGCGTACTCCATGAGCCGCTTCATGATGCGCCGCTCGGCTCTGACGGTGCTGATGGCGAGGATCATCCCCGGCATCAGCCTCCTGGTGCCGTGGTACTTCATCTTCGCCCGGCTGCAGATGACCGGCGGCTTCGGCCCGCTCATCCTGTCCCACATGTTCGTGTCATTGCCCCTGATCCTCTACATCATGATGTCGTTCTTCGAGCAGCTGCCGGAGGAACTCGAGGAGGCCGGGCAGGTGGACGGACTGACCGCGATCGGAGCGTTCTTCAGGGTCGCCCTCCCGCTGTCGGTGCCGGGCATCGCGACCGCGACGATCCTGTCGTTCATCTTCTCCTGGAACAACTTCATGTTCGCCCTGGTGCTCTCCGGCGCATCGACGAAGACCCTCCCCGTCGCGATCTTCGACTTCATCGGTTACGCCAGCATCGACTGGGGGGCCCTGATGGCCGCATCCGTCGTGGTCACGACGCCCATCATGCTGATCGCACTGTTCACGCAGCGCTACATCGTCACGGGTCTGACAGCTGGCGCCACCAAGGGATGACGAGCATCGCCGACCCGCAGCAACCGACCCGTTCACCATCACAGAAGGAGGCCGAATGAGCGTCGCAGGGACGAGCGTGATCGAGCGCGTGGAAACCTTCCCCGTTGCCCCCCGCTGGCTGTTCGTCAGGATTGAGACCAGCGACGGCATCGTCGGGTGGGGCGAGGCCTCGCTGGAGGGCTACGCCGACGTCGTCAAGGCGGCGGTGGACCAGTTCTCCGGCTACCTCGTGGGCACGGATCCCTCCACCATCGAGGACCACTGGCAGGTGCTCACGAAAGGCCAGTTCTATCGTTTCGGCGCCGTCCTGGCCAGCGCCGTGGCCGGCGTCGACCAGGCCCTGTGGGACATTCTGGGCAAGCGCCTCGGGGTGCCCGTGCACGAACTCCTCGGCGGGGCTGTTCGCCAATCCATCAGGGCCTACGGCTGGGTGGGTGGGGATGATCCGTCAGAAGTGGCGGAGGAGATCTCCGCCCAACTGGACGTGGGGCTGACGGCGGTCAAAATGAACGCGTCGGGGAAGATGAGCCGCAGCGGCTCACTGGCTGAGCTGAACATGGTGGTGGCACGCGTCGCCAGCGCCCGCGAAGTATTGGGCGACGACAGGGACGTCGCGGTCGACTGCCACGGCCGGTTCGCCCTGGCCACCGCACGTCGGCTGGCTCCCCTGCTGGAGCCGTTGCACCCCTTCTTCATCGAAGAGCCCGTCGTGCCCGAGAACTCCCACGTCATCGGCCACATGGTGGATGCGACAACGATTCCCATTGCACTGGGAGAGCGCCTGTACTCGCGGCAGGAATTCCTGCCGGTTCTCCAGGCGGGCGTCGCCGTGGTGCAACCCGATCTCTCGCACGCCGGGGGCATCTCCGAGGTGCGACGAATCGCCGCACTGGCGGAGGTCTTCGACGCCAGCATCGCGCCCCACTGCCCGCTGGGCCCCCTCGCGCTGGCGGCCTGCCTGCAGGTGGGGTTTGCCACACCGAACCACCTGATCCAGGAACAGTCCATCGGCATCCACTACAACGACGGCGCAGAAGTTCTCGACTACATGCTGGACCCGGAACCGTTCGCCTTTGTGGACGGGCACTTTCCCCTCCTCACCGGCCCGGGGTTGGGCATCACGATTGACGAGAGTGCGGTTCGTGCGGCCGCCAAGCTCTGGGACGGCTGGCAGAACCCCATCTGGCGCCACACGGATGGGGCGGTGGCGGAATGGTGAGCACCGATGCCGAGACATTGCAGCGGATCGTGGGTGTGGAGCGTCTGGTGGCGATCGTCCGGGGCACCGACATCGACGCGACGGTGGCGGCAGCCACCACGCTCCTGGACTGCGGAGTCCGTGTGCTGGAGATCGCGCTGACCCTGGAGGACGCCGCCGAAGCAATTCGACAGGTGACCCACGACGCCCCCGAGGGCGTCCTCATTGGCGCGGGCACGGCCATGACGCCCCGCGACGTGGACGAGGCTACTGAAGCGGGAGCCACCTTCATCGTGACCCCCACCTTCAGCGCAGCGGTCCCGCACGCCATCAGCAACGGCGTCGGTGTCCTCGCGGGTGCCTACACGCCCACCGAGATCCAGAGGGTCCTCGACGCCGGGGCGGCGGCGGCGAAGCTCTTTCCCGCCTCGGCCCTGGGGCCGGCATTCATCAAGGCCGTACGTGATCCCCTCCCCGGTGCCCGAATCATCCCGGTGGGCGGAGTCTCCCTGGAGACCATCCCCCCATTCCTGGCTGCCGGCGCCTTCGCCGTCGGGGTGGGAGGGCCTCTGCTCGGTGACGCCGCCACCGTGGGCGGGGACCTGAACGCGTTGCGTTCACGCGCCGCGGCCTTCTTGCGAGCGGTGGCAGGATGAGCACCGCCGAGGTTGTCACCTTTGGCGAAGCCATGATCTCGCTCCGAGCCGAATCACTGATCCGGCTGGGTTGTGGGTTCACCTCTTCCATGGCCGGCGCTGAATCCAACGTCGCCGTCGGACTCGCCAGGCTCGGTCATCACGTGGTGTGGACGGGCGCTGCTGGTCAGGACGAACCGGGAGCCCTGATCATCCGCACCCTGCGGGCCGAGGGCGTGGATGCGCACACCCGGCTCGACCCCGCCCGTCCGACGGGGCTGATGCTTCTCGAACACCGGCTCGGCACCACCTCGCGGGTGACCTACCACCGCGCCGGCTCCGCCGGAGGCAATCTGGGGTGGAGCGACGTCGAACCACATCTGCAGGAGGGAGTTCGGCTGCTCCATTTCAGTGGCATCACGCCTGCGTTGGGCCCACGTGCCCTCGAGGCCTCCCTGCGTGCGATCGATGCTGCACGCGACCGTGGCATCGCCATCAGCCTCGACATCAACCATCGAAAGATGCTCTGGTCCCGGGAGACGGCAGCCGAGGTGCTCGCGCCCATGGCTCTGCGTGTGGATCACCTCATCGCCTCCGATGCGGAATTGCAGTTGCTCGGTGGCGGCTCCGAGGACGAGAACACCGAGATCGCCCTGTCCGCAGGGGTGGGCCACGTGGTGGTCAAGCGAGGTGCTGCCGGCGTCACCGTCGTTGCACCCGGGGAGCGTCTGGATGTCGCTGCCCGCAGTGTCGCCGTCGTGGACACCATCGGGGCGGGCGACGCCTTCACAGCGGGATATCTCTCGGCGGTCCTGGAGGGAAACACGCTCAGGGAGCGCGCACAACGTGGCGTCGACGTCGCCGCGTTCGCGGTGGCGTCCACCGGGGACTGGGAGGGATTGCCCACCCGCGAGGAACTGGCGCTCCTGCACATCTCAGAAGGCGAGACACTTCGATGATCACTGACCAGGAGGACGAACTGTGAACGAGCGCACGATGACGGCGGTCATCAAGCGGGCAGCAGGTCCGGCGGGCATTGAGGTGGACACGATTCCACGGCCCCGTCCGGAACAGGGACAGGCTGTTCTGACGGTGATCGCCACGGGGATCTGTGGCACGGACGTGCACATCGCCCACGACGAGTACGCCCACGAGACGCCAGTGGTCATGGGACACGAAATTCTGGGCCGCGTCAGAAGCGTGGGTTCACCAGTCGACGAGCACTGGCTGGGCCGGCTGGTGGCAGCCGAGACGTATTTCGCCACCTGCGAGACATGCCACATGTGCCGTGCGGGAAGGCGCAACCTTTGTGGTGAGCGGAAGTCGCTCGGCTCGTACCGAGACGGCGGCTTCGCAGACGAAGTGCTGTTGCCGGTGATCAACCTCCACGCGCTCCCCGTGCTCCCCGGCGCGCTGGATGGAGTCCTCAGCGAACCCCTGGCGTGCGTCACGCATTGCCTGCTGGATCCTGCAGTGGTGCAACCGGGTGACCAGGTGCTGGTCACCGGACCGGGAACGATGGGCCAGCTTGCTGCTCAGGTGGCCAGGGCTTCCGGTGGCCACGTGACGCTGTCCGGATTGCCCTCCGATGCCGAAAGGTTGTCGGTGGCGCGGGAGATCGGGTTCGACACGATCACGTCGGTACCCACGCAGGACGTATTCGACGTGGTGATCGAGTGTTCCGGAAGCGGCGCAGCAGCCGCCGTGGCCCTCCAGTCGGTCCGGCGTGGCGGGCGTTACGTACAGGTGGGCATTTTCGGGAAGGACGTGTCGGTCCCACTGGATCTCGTCATCTACAAGGAGGTCATCGTCACCAGCGGGTTCGCGTCCACGCCCACGTCCTGGCGATCAGCGATCCGCCTGCTCGAAAGCGGTGAACTCTCACTGTCGCCCCTGGTGACGCGCGAGGTCACCCTGCTGGATTTCGGTGACGCCCTGGCTGCCGCAGAGCGTGGTGAGGGGCTGAAGACCGTGGTCAGACCAGGTTCCCCGCCCGCCGGGAGACGCCCCTGAACGGTGAGGGCGAGCACTCACCGGCGGCTGACCACCACGGTCCCCAGCATCATGTCCGTCAGCGGGCGTCGCTCCGCCCCCACCACGATGTGAGGGATCACGAGGCATTTGAGTGCCGTGCGCACCACGGGTCGCCACCAACCAAGCTGCCCACCGTCGGTTCGCACCACACCGATGCGAACGATGAGTTGCCCGAAGGATCCACCGGTCAACGCTGTCAGCAGGCTCGCCTCGACGAAATAGATGGCCAGGACCATGAAGGACTGCCACCCGGCCCCATTGATGACTCCGGTCCCGAACAACGCCACTGCCAGCACCATGCTGGCTGCCCAGTCCCCCACCATGGCGCCGATGCGTGGCCACCACCCCGCGAGGGAGCCTCGCCCCTGCTTGGGGAGGCCGAGGCTCTGACCGGGATACAACGTCGCTTCGCTCACGGGACCCAAGGTTATCCGGGGTCGTGACACGCCTGAAATGAACGCGCACCGGCCGGGGAATCCCGAACCGCTACGGTGGATTTACCACGGATCCCCAACTGGAGGAAACACCATGTTCAAAGACGCAGACGAACTCCTCGCCTACGTCAAGGAAGAGGGCATCGAAACCATCGATGTTCGTTTCTGCGACCTGCCCGGCGTCATGCAGCACTTCACCGTCCCGGTGTCGTCATTTGGACCCGAGGTCTTCACCGAAGGCCTTTCCTTCGACGGTTCCTCGATCACAGGTTTCCAGAAGATCCACGAGTCCGACATGGCGCTGCTGCCGGACCCGACCAGCGCGTACCTGGACCCCTTCCGCAAGTCCAAGACGCTGAACCTCAACTTCTTCGTCCACGATCCGCTCACCAAGGAGCCCTACTCGAGGGATCCGCGCAACATCGTGCGCAAGGCCGAGGCCTACCTCGCCTCCACGGGGATCGGCGACACCGCCTTCTTCGCCTCCGAGGCGGAGTTCTACGTCTTCGACGACATCCGCTTCGACTCCACTGCCAACAGTTCGTACTACCACATCGATTCCGAGGCCGGCGCCTGGAACAGCGGCC
>JAUNVL010000190.1 GCA_030537675.1 Propionibacteriaceae bacterium
GCCGTGGAGCCCATCGTCGACATGGGCCGCACAGCCCTGAACGTCACGGGGCAGGCGCTGGTCCCCACGATCGTTGCGAAGCGGGAGGGAATCCTGGATCGCGAGATCTTCGACTCGGCCCCCTCCTTCGACGGGGTGAAGATCTGACGCCGTTGGTGTCCTCACCAAGCACGAGTGCCCGGAGCCCATTGGCTCCGGGCACTTCGCCGTTGTGAGGAGCGTCAGTGGAATTCTCGCCGGGGCTTTGTGGCGTCCACGAGCACCGCGGCACCCATCGCGACGCCGCCGATGATCAGGGTGATCGCCGTCGCCATGCTCGACAAGTGCTGCGGCGCCGACATCATGGGATGCAGCGCAAACATGCCGACCACGAAAGGCTCCAGGACAGCCCCCAGCGGAACCACCAGTCGCGCCGCCAGCCCCCACGCGCCCGGTCGTCGAGCCAGGGCGCCGATGAGTCCCAGCGGGCCACCGAAGATGATCGCTGCGACGAACCACTCCAGGTTCTCGGCCCAGATGTTGGCCGTGAACATCCCGGAGAGCCGTCCGAATACGTAGTGGGCGACAAGTGAGAGCAGACTCCCCACGATTCCTGCGGCGGCTGCCGGCAGCGGGCGCCGGACGAGCCACCCACACGCGATCCCCAGGCCGGCCCAGGCGGTACCAGAGTTGGCCAGCTTGCTGAAGGTGGAGCGCACCCCCAGGAATCCATCGGCCTGTCCGGCGAGCTGCGCCTCGGTGGTGATGTTGGTGACCCAGGACACGATGGCCAGTCCGAGCGCCGCTGCGATCACCATGTACCAGCCCCGGCGGTGTGAGCCACGGCGGCGCTCTGCGGGAAGCGGAAGTGTGTCCACATCACCCATACCCACGACGTCGCCCCCGATTCGTTCCATCCGTGGACAGTAGGTCGTCCTGGGCCGGAATGCGGCGACTGCTGGGCCGATTCGTCGTGCCGGGGCGCAGGAGTGGACCGTGGTCCTCGAACAGGTCGGACGCGAGTCCCGCTTTCCCGGACGCGGTGGACACCAGGGTCCAGCCGGCTCTGCCATCGCGACTGGGGGCCCGGTGAAGCAGTGCGGCGACGGGCATCGCCTCCGGCGACGGCATTCGCCCGCCGCCTACTGGCTGGTGGCGGAACTCCCGGGCTGCGCGGGACCGTTCACCCATTCATCGCGAAGGATGCCGTAGACAGCGGTATCCGACCACTCTCCCTTGTTCCACCAGTCCTGGCGGAGATGTGCTTCCTTGGTCATTCCGAGGCGATCGCACACTTTGCCCGATGCGGTGTTGCGGGGATCGAGCTGGGCTGTGACCCGGTGCATTCCGTAGTGCTGGAACGCCAGCCTGAGCAGCGCGCGACCAGCTTCCGTGGCGTAGCCGTGCCCGCCGTGAGCCGGATTGAAGATCCATCCGACCTCACCGATGGAGATTGACTCATCCACGGGCCACAGGGCGACCACCCCAATCGCCGCGTGCTGGAGTTCCACCACCAGGGCGATTCGGGATTGGGGCCCGTCAATCCGGCGAAAGCCCATCCGTTTCGCCACCTGCTCCTCCGCGTGGGCGCGCGTCCAGGGCTCATCGCGCAGGTAGCGCACCACGCTCGGGTCGCGGTGAAAGGCCAGCAGCGCATCGACGTCGTCTCTCCGGTAGTGCCTCAACACCAGCCGGTCGGTGTGCAGAGGTCCCACGAAGTGCCCCGATACCGATTCTTGGGTGCCCGTTCGTGGAACCACCATCAGAGCGCGTAGTACAGCTCGAACTCGTAGGGATGGGGACGGACCTGGATGGCCAGGATCTCGGCGCGCTTGAGTTCGATCCACGTCTCGATGAGGTCCGGGGTGAAGACGTCCCCCGCGAACAGGAAGTCCTGGTCAGCTTCGAGAGCGTCCAACACGGCGTCCAGCGTCGTCGGCACCTGGTCCACCTGGGCGTGTTCCTCTGGCGGCAGTTCGTACAGGTCCTTGTCGATCGGGGCGGGTGGCTCGATGCGGTTCTGGATGCCGTCGATACCCGCCAGCAGCATTGCGGAGAAGGCCAGGTACGGGTTGCTGGAGGGGTCCGGGCAGCGGAACTCGATGCGCTTGGCCTTGGGGTTGGTTCCCGTGATGGGGATGCGGATGCACGCGGATCTGTTGCGCTGGCTGTACACGAGGTTCACCGGGGCCTCGAAGCCCGGAACCAGGCGGTGGTAGGAGTTGACCGACGGGTTCGTGAACGCCAGCAGGGCCGGCGCATGCTTCAGGATCCCGCCGATGTAGTGCCGCGCCATGTCGGAGAGCCCGGCGTAGCCGCTCTCGTCGTAGAACAGCGGCTTGCCCTGGTCCCAGATGGACATGTGGCAGTGCATGCCGGAGCCGTTGTCGCCGAAGATGGGCTTCGGCATGAACGTGGCCGTCTTGCCGGCAACCCAGGCGGTGTTCTTGACGAGGTACTTGAACTTCATGACGTCGTCGGCTGAGCGCAGCATGGTGTCGAAGCGCCAGTTGATCTCCGCCTGGCCCGCTGTGCCCACCTCGTGGTGGGCTCGCTCGACCACCAGCCCGGCATTTTCCATGTGGCGGACGATGTCATCGCGCAGGTCCCCGAAATGGTCGACGGGGGCGACGGGGAAGTATCCACCCTTGTACCTGGGCTTGTAGCCGCGGTTGCCGCCGTCCTCGATGCGGCCGCTGTTCCAGGCGCCGGCCTCGGAATCGATGTGGTAGTACGAACTGTTGGC
>JAUNVL010000043.1 GCA_030537675.1 Propionibacteriaceae bacterium
GGATCCTGTCCGGTAGCTCCGGGCCTTTCACCACCGAGCTGGTCGACGTCACCCTGCAGGACGGGCTGATCTCTGAGATCACTCCGCACGACCGCATGATGGTTGGCGGGCTGGATGCGGACGGAGCCGTCCTGCTGCCGGGATTCTGGGACTCCCACGTTCATTTCGGCACCCACTCGCTGCTCGCGGAATGCCTGCAAATACCCTCGGACGCGGACATCGACGAGGTCCTGCGACGGGTCAGCACGGAGTTGGCGACCCGTCAGGAGAGTGGTCTGCTGGTGGGTTTCGGCTTCCGAAGCGCCACATGGCCAGTGGAACCCTCTGCAGCAGCGCTTGACGGGCTCAGCCCCGAACCGGTGGTGCTGTTCGGCGGCGATCTGCATTCACTCTGGTGCAACACTGCTGGACTGGCATCGGTGGGGGCCCCACACCATCCTTCGGGTCTGCTGCGCGAGGAGGACGCCTTCGCCGGAATGCTGCACCTGATGCGCACGGAGACAGCCCACGTGGACGCGCTGGTGCGTGGGGCCCAAGGTCGCGCCGCAGCACTCGGAGTCGTCGGCATGGTGGACATGGAGATGGCCTGGGGCATCGGGGCGTGGCAGCGCCGCATGGTCACCGGCCCGCCTCTGCAGCATGTGGAGGTTGCCACCTACCCGGACGATCTCGAACGTCTCATCGACATGGGACTGCGCAGCGGTGATCGACTGGGTGAGCGATTGCGTGTCGGTCCCCTCAAAATCATCTCCGACGGCTCACTGAACTCCCGAACGGCGCACTGCCTGACTCCGTACCCGCATCCCGTCGAAGGCGCACCCCACGGAGTGGCCCTCCACTCCCGTTCTGAGCTCGTAGCACTTTTGCGACGTGCAGCGGAGCATGGCATCCGGGCTGCGGTACATGCGATCGGGGATCTTGCCTGCCGTGACGCCCTGGACGCCTTCGAACAGTCTGGTGCGCACGGAAGTATCGAACACGCCCAACTCGTCCATCCCGACGACGTTGCCAGGTTCGCCCGGCTGCACGTGTCCGCCAGTGTTCAACCGGCGCATTTGGTGGAGGATGAGGCATTGCTCGACGAGGTCTGGCCGCTCGCGACCGAGTGGGCCTTCCCGTTCAGATCCCTGCTCGACACCGGCGCAGATCTTCGCTTCGGTTCCGACGCGCCGGTTTCTCCCCTTGATCCGTGGCTGGCCATGGACGTGGCCGTCCACAAGCCGCATCTCGTAGGTCATGGGCTGACACCAAGCGAGGCGCTGAGAGCAAGCACCCGCTCACGGGTTGCGGTGGGACAGCCTGCTGACCTCGTGCTCGTACCCCACTCTCCGTCCCGGTTGGAACAGGGACATTTCACCACTGAGGAGTGCCTTGTGACGATGGTGGGAGGTGAAGTGACCCACGCCACGGATGAATCACTTCGTGGATAACCGGAACGTATACACGATCGCGGGATAGCGTTGGGCCAACTGAAGGAGCGGAAATGACAAACGACGCTTACGGGTCCAGCAACACTCCAGATGAGCCGATGGACGGAGTCGAGTCCGAAACGACAGACTCCGGGTACCAGCCGAGCTACACGGAACCCACATATGACACTGCTTCAGAAGACATTGACTGGAACCCGCCCACGGAGGCCGGCAGCACCGGTGAAGACGCTGGCGTGCACGCCAGCCCGCCCGACACCACTCCCCTCACGGAAGAACCGGCCGACACGGCCTCAGGGCCAGGCGAGGGCGAGCCTGCAGCACCTTGGTGGGGAGGGTCGCAGGTATCCGGCGGTGCAACTGCTGCTGCAGGCCAGCAGCCGATGCAGGGCCAACCGCAGAACCCACAGCAGGCCCCATGGGGAGGCCCCCAGCAGGGTCAGCCATACCAACAAGCCCCGCCACCGGGTGGAATGCCTCCACAGAATTACGGCGGCGGATACTCCCCCATGACCATGGGGTACAACAATCCGAATTACCTCGCCGGCCCTTCAGAGCAGGGGCGAAGCACGCTCACGCTCGACTATTGGCTGAGCGTCTTTTTCTCCTGGATTCCCGCCCTGATCTTCTTTCTCACCGAGAAGGACAAGAACAAGCTGGTGGATGAACACACCAAGGAACTCCTGAACTTCAACATCACGCGAATCATTGCGAGCGCAGTGATGGTCATTCCAGTCATTGGATGGATCATTGGCGGCATCGCCAGCCTTGCTCTGTTCATCGTGGCCATCCTTGGTGCACTCAAGGGCCCGGAGGAATACCTGCAGGGACGGACCTACCAGTTCCCACTGGCCATCCGTTTCATCAAGTGACCAAGGGCTGGGGGCGGCGTTGCCGCCCCCAGCTCCACTCCCACATCACACGGTTCACTTCTCACGGACGGACGGTCACCCACGATGACGGAACAAATGCCCATCAACACAGGCGCCACTGAGCAACGACTCATCGAAGAGCTGACCGGCTCCAGGCCACCGCTCGAAGAGCCGGCCGATGCCGACCTCAGGGAGCCCGGAGACCCGGACCGGGTTGACGACGACGTGTCCGACGCCACGGAGTGATCCACATCGCCCACCCGGGCGATTGATCAAAGGTATGGAAGCGTCCCGTCAGAGGAACGGGGAGGGATCACCAGATCCCACCCGAACGACCACGGGCTCGTCTCCGGTCATGTCGACCACAGTTGTCGGCTCGCTGCCAACCTCGCCCGAGTCCAGAACCGCGTCCACATCGTGATCAAGCAATTCCTTGATCTCCCAGCCGTCGGTGGGTGACTCCTCATGGCCCGGCAGAAGCAGGGTAGAGCTCAGCATCGGTTCACCCAGTGCCTCCAGCAGAGCACGCACGGTGCGGTGTTTGGGAATCCTGACCCCGACGGAGCGCTTCTTGGGGTGCTGCATCATCTTCGGCACTTCGCGAGTAGCGGTGAGGATGAAGGTGTAACTGCCGGGCGTGACGGACTTGATGGACCGAAACACCCAGTTGTTCATGTCCACATAGGCCCCCAGCTTGGCGAACTCGTCCACCACGAGCGTGAAGTGGTGCTTGTCGTCGAGTTGCCGGATCCGCTTGATGCGGGCAATGCCCTCAGCGTTGCCCAGAACGCAACCCAGCGCATAGCCGGAATCGGTCGGGTAGGCCACCAAGCCACCGTCCTTCAGAATCTGAACGACTTGATTGATGCTGCGGGGCTGAGGGTTTTCCGGGTGGACGTCGTAGTACTGAGCCATGTCCTCAGCCTAGGCCTTGGTGGTCAACTCATTCCTCGTTCCCGTCAATTACGGAGACGACGCGGGCCGTTCCGCTCGCGTGAACAGGCAGCGTGGTGACGCCAATCATCCCGAGGAACAGCGTTGCGTATTCACCGCTGACCTCCACCGTGATGAACCCATCGGGCCGGGCAACAGCACTGCCAGCGAGTGCAGAGGCTGCGACATAGGCGCTGGCGGCTCGCTCTGCTCTACGAATGTCAGGTTGTGCCCGCCCGCCGCTGACGATCAGATACTGCCCGCCGGCACGCGCGGCTTCCTGTGCAACGGCGCGGGCTTCCTGCTCAGCTGTGGTGTGCCCGGCGAAGTCGACCCCCAGCCCGACGCACAGGATGAAGGCGGGCATGACCATCGCGGTCCACACCGCGAGTGAACCCCGTTCGTGGTGCACGTCATCGGCCCCGATAGGTGTCAACCGGCGAAGTCCTGGTCTCCGACCAGCGCTGTTGTCGGGAAAACCCCGGCAGATTCACGTCGTGGGAGACAACACAGGTGACTGTGACGGACACCGACGACGGGGTGCCGAGCGGCGCCCTCAGCCCAGACGCATCAACCGTGACGGATTGCTGTGCGCACAGGACGCCTGCGTCTCTGAGCGCCGACCCTGCCACGGATTCTGCTGACTCCCTGGCAGCAGCACTTGACCTCTCCAGGGACGCGGCTCGGGCACCCTGGGAGGCCGCTCCCCCGATTGCCTGCTGAGCCAGCGCGTCACGCGCCAGAACAAGTACGAGAGCCACGAACAGGACAAGTGCCGGCAGGATGATGGCGGCCTCCAGTGCCATGGCGTGGCCTCGATCGTTTCGTCGCATAGGCATGTCCGTCAGCCGTTGGATCCGGCAACGTTGACCACTTGGACCTCAGCAATACGAAAGTCCGCCGTGTCGCTCAGCTCAAGCGTGATGGTGCCTGTCTCGCCGATGCCCGCCCACTCCACCGCCCAGTGCGACGTCGCTGTCACACGGTATTCACCTTGGCTTTGGTACTGGTAGCCGCAGGTGGGAGAGGGCTCATTGCGCACCAGACGGGGATCCCACGCAGTTCCCGCGTCGCAGGTCAGGCTGTCCCCATTGCCCATCTCCCACACGACATGCGAAACCCTCGCCGTGGCCGTGACCGAAAAGCCGCCCTCGGACACCGACATCGACACCGGCCCCCAGGTACTTGGTTGAGGCTCGCTCACCCACAACCACACATTCCATCCCACATACCCCAACCCATCAGGATCATCCGCCACAGACTTTGGGAACGTCCCCATATCAATGGCACGCAACATCATCCGAGCGATGGCCCTGCGGGCCAACACCTCCGGATCGGGCGGCGCCGCCACGATCGCAGCATCCGGCAACCATGATTCGTAAGACATGTTCGGATCAGGAATACCCTCAAAGTTCGGCCTTGTGCACGTCATGATCGAGCCATCCGTGTGGCCTGACCACACGGAGAACGATCGGGGCGGCTGCACCGACGCGACTCGACACCACGAACTCACTGATTCGACCCATGACCCAGCCCCCGTCGAGCAAGAGATCTCGCGACCACCGAAAGTGCATTCCCTTTCGGCGAGCTTAGATGTCGAGGCATTCTTCAGAGCTGGCGACATTGTGTGAATTCCGGTTGGCACGTCCACGAAAATACTGCACACACCTGTAAGGGAGTCCTCTTGGTAACAGGCAACATCTGCTCTGGCGGATGGAAGAAGAACCACACTTGACAAGATAACTAAGAGGCTGAGCCAGCCATGCTGCCTCAGCATGTGAGCGCTTCGTTACCGATGAGAGAAACTCGCCAAATCCCATCCAAGCCCTTTTCAAGCTTGGCCGTCTCCACATACGTATCTGCTGCGGTTGTTTCAACGTCAGCACCGGTGAGTGCATCAACAAGCCGTTTCTGCCGACCGTCGTAGCAATAGCTGACGATGGCTGTACTCACATCTCCCGAATCGGAAGGTCCCTCCAGCACTCTGTAATCGCGAAAAATATGGCTTCCAACAACCTTCCATCCCCCTTCGCGTAGACGCTGCAAAACGTCAAGGATCACTCGCGCCTGATCACTTCCGGATACCGTCACCAGTTGCGTCTCAGTGAAATCGGTGACGAAGGGATCCGCAGTGAACTTGTCGTAGACCTTCCAGTAGTTCATCCAGCCCTCGCGGATTGCGGCTTGCTCCGCGGTTTCGTCGTCGGGCGGCGGGGGGAATGACTCCACCACCGTGGGGCTCGGTGTAGGGGTGGGGGACGCCGTCGGTGTCTCTGACGGTGCGACAGTTGACGTCCTCGTGGTGGGCGGTGTCTCCGGAGTGGGAGACGGCGTTTCGGAGCCGTTGGGCACGCACGCCGACAGCAGCGCAAATGCTGCCACTGCCACGAGGATCGATCGAAGTCCCACGCCTGCTCCTTTGCCACTCATCACGGACGCTCTCCTGTGAGAGGAATATTGCCACCCGATAGGTCCAGAAGACAGTCCCTGCTGAGCAGCTGTGGAAAACTCCGGGATCAGGGCCTTGTCAGGCGCTCGGTCGCGACCTCTGCCGTCTTGCTCACTTGTGGGGCGAATCCCGGCAACACCGAGGTCGCAGAACCGGTGACCGTCACCGATGTGCGCGTCGCGCCCCGGGTGATCGCCACGGCAACGCCGTTCAAGGAGCCGTTCTGGGCTGCATCAAGCGCGATCGACTCCCCCGCCACCGCAGACCCATTCGCCAGTGCGGCCACGCGCGCACCGTCCTGGGCGGCTGCAAGTGCTGTGGAATCGGCCCAGGAAACCATGGCCCATTGCAGGGTCAACAGGAGGATGCCGAGGGCGACGGGGAACAACAGTGCGTACTGCACCCCATTGTTGAGCCCCCGCTGGTCGCGCATCCACTCATCGTGCCACCGGCCAGGAGCACCGGGAAGACCTGCCTGCGAAGTTGTGGACAAGCGCCGTGGAGCACAACCACCTTCCGATACCCAGATCCGATGCCCGGCTGAGGGTGCAATAGGCTGTGGCCGACAGGTTTTCCAAGGAAAGGTATCCCATGGTCAAGAAGGTAGCCATCCTCACTGCAGGTGGTTTTGCGCCGTGTCTCTCGTCCGCCATCGGCGGCCTGATCGAGCGCTACACCGAGGTCGCCCCGGAGGTGGAAATCATCGCCTACCGCCACGGGTACCAAGGTCTGCTGCAGGGCGACTTTCTGGAGGTCACCGACACCGTTCGCAAGAACGCTGCTCTGCTGCACAAGTTCGGAGGCTCCCCCGTCGGCAACTCGCGGGTGAAGCTGACCAACATCAAGGACCTCGTCAAGCGCGGCCTCGTCGAACAGGGTGCCGACCCGCTGAAGGTGGCCGCCGACCGTCTGATTGCGGATGGCGTGGACGTGCTGCACACCATCGGTGGCGACGACACCAACACCACGGCAGCCGATCTCGCGGCCTTCCTGGCAACGAACGACTACCCGCTCACCGTCGTGGGTCTGCCCAAGACCATCGACAACGACGTCATTCCCATCCGGCAGTCGCTCGGCGCATTGACCGCTGCTGAACAGGGCTCCGTCTTTGCCGAGAACGTGGTGGCCGAGCACAATTCGGGCTCACGCATGCTGATCATCCACGAGGTCATGGGTCGGCACTGCGGTTGGCTTACAGCCGCCACCGCCGCCGAGTACCGCAAGTGGCTGGACACCCAGGAGTGGCTGCCGGAAATCGGACTCAGCCGCGAGGCGTGGGATGTGCACGCGGTCTACGTTCCGGAAGCAGTGATCGACATTGCTGCTGAGGGCGAACGCCTGAAGAAGATCATGGACGAAGTGGGCAACGTCACCATCTTCCTCTCGGAGGGCGCTGGCCTGGACACGATCGTCGAGGAGACGGAAGCCTCCGGCGAGACGGTCCCCCGTGACCC
This sequence comes from Propionibacteriaceae bacterium, assembly GCA_030537675.1. Lineage (GTDB taxonomy): Bacteria > Actinomycetota > Actinomycetes > Propionibacteriales > Propionibacteriaceae > Arachnia. The sequence continues at coordinate 7,136 of JAUNVL010000043.1, forward strand.
CTTCGGCCACGTCAAGCTCGACAAGCTGAACCCCGGCAAGTGGTTCGCTGACAAATTCGCGACTCGCCTGAACGCCGAGAAGGTCATGGTGCAGAAGTCCGGGTACTTTGCCCGCTCGGCCGCCGCCAACGATGCGGACCTGGCGCTCATCAAGCGCTTCACCGATCTGGCTGTTGACTGCGCGCTGAGGGGCGAATCCGGGGTCATCGGCGAGGACGAGGAAGCCGGCGACGAGCTCTCCGCCATTGCCTTCGACCGGATCAAGGGCGGCAAGGCGTTCGACATCACCACCGATTGGTACGTCGACATGCTCAAGAGCACCGGTCAGGGCACGCCCAAGGCGGCTCCCGCTCACTGAGCCGGCCGAGACACGCACAACGAACCCCGGGGCCGGATCCGTCAAGGATCCGGCCCCGGGGTTGTTTGCAGGTCAACTTCCCGACTTTTCTACCTCAACATGTCCCTCGCGGGCCTCTACAGAGCGTTTGGTGGCGACTGAAGAACAGAAATCGGAACGATGCGAGGATCATCGGTTGGCGATCTTGCTGATGAGGGCGGCGATCACGGCGCCCAGACCGATACCTGTGGCCGCTCCGACGCCATAGCCGACACCCATTCCCACGCGGACTCCCCGGGCTGCAACATCCTGGGACACCGTCGCGTCAGGATCTTCAATCGTCACGCGGTCCGGATCATAATTGACGGCCCTCAGGTCATCTCTGTCGATGCTGGCGGCCCAACGCTCAGCACGATGCCGAGCGGCATATGTGGCGGGGGAAACGTCCGCCAGATCGTCCTCGTCGGCGTGGTCCTCCTCGATTCCCAGCTCATCCTCCTCGCCAACGCCCGCTGCCTTGTCTGCTTCCTCCTTGGCGCGCGCGGATTCCCAGGTTTCGGCTGTACCAACCCAGGCTGCGATCATCAGGATGATGGTGGCCAGCAGATTGAACACGATCATCAGGATGATGATGGGGCCAAAGACACTGGCTGAGCGATTGTTCCCGAGCAGTTCGACGAGGAGACCGGCCACCCGCTGCAGAACAGTGACGAGCACCGCCCCGGCGATCGTCGCCTTCAACCACGTACCTCTACTCGTCCGCTCACCCGGCAGAACCGTGAACAGGAAGGCGAAGAGAAGCCAGCCGGCCACAAGACTGACAGCAAGGCTCACCAACTGCAGCAAGACACTCACACCGGGAACACCAGCGATCCCGAGCCAGTCGATGATCTCCTGGGGGAATGCCTGGCCTGCAGCGGTGACGGCGACCGCCACGCCCAATGACAGCAACAGCCCGAAGAACGTGATGAGATTTTCCAGAACCTCCAGGAAGAAGTTGCCTGTTTTGGCCGCCCCGGTGAATTTGTTCTTCCACATGGCGCGAACCGCGTACTTGAGGTTCTTGACCCAGTTGGAACCCGAGTAGGCGGCTGCGAGGAAGGCGAACACTGTGGTGCTGCGCCAGCTCTGGAAGGTTCGTTCGACGAATTGACTGATCGACTTCGAGAGACTCGAGGATTCGGGGTCCCCGAACTGCTCCTGGATGACGTTCTGGACCTGAGGCAGCAGGTCAGGTCGCAAAACGGTAAACGTCAGGCCCAACGCAGCGATGGCGAACATCAGGACTGGAATCATCGACAGCACCGAGAAGTACGTTACGGCACCCGCGAATTGTGGGCCGAGCCTTTTGCCGAACCGTTGGTTGGCTGCCAACAGATGCGCGACGCCTGGACGCCGCATGAGCTTCGCGATGAGTTCTTTCACGCCTGAACAATAGCCGCCCGGTGACGTCCACCGATGGACGACCCGCGCGGATGGTGTGGCTCAGACGGCCCTGTCCCGACGGCGCGCCAGTTCATCGGAGGGATCCGCGGCCACGACCACGCCAGCCCGCTCCGAGGGAAGGGAGCTCAAGGTTCCCTCAATTTCCTTCCACACGCTGGAGACTGAGATGAGGAACATCCCCTGGCCCCCCTTGGAAAGGTCGTACAGCTCGGTGGCGGTGGTGCACTCGTACACGCTGAACCCGTCCGAGAGGAGGGTGATCTCCGTCAGGTCCTCGACCCCTCGAGCGCGCAGGTGTTCGATGGCGACGCGGATTTGCTGGAGCGAGATACCCACGTCCAGAAAGCGCTTGACGACCCGGAGCAGCAGAATGTCGCGGAAAGAGTAGAGGCGCTGGGTGCCTGACCCGCCTGCCTGACGGATTTCGGGAACCACGAGGCCCGTGCGTGCCCAGTAGTCGAGTTGCCGATAGGTGATGCCTGCCACGCGGTGAGCGACGGGGCCGCGGAAACCCATGTCCACCGGCAGCGGCGAGAAGTCACCGTCGAACAGCAGATCCTGCAGCGTCGACTGGGCCGATGCCTTGCCTGCGGACTTCTCCGTCACTTCTGCCTCGCTCTCAAGGGTGGTGCCCATCGGCTCAACCACCGACGACTCTGACGCTAATCCTTCCGCCCGGGAATGTTCAACGACACGCCCGGCTCCCCCGTGACCAATCTCCACCAACCCCTCATGCTCTCGTTGACAGCAATGCGATGAGGTCCTCCAACTACGGCTTGACTAGGAGTTTTCGTTCTCAAAATCGTCGGGTGTGACCGTGTCGAGGAACTCCCGGAACTTCTCCACCTCGTCGGTTTCACTCTCGTCAACCTCAACCCCCACTTGATCCATGAGCTGCTCAGGGCACTCAATGCTCCACTCGAGCCGCAGCGCTGCCGCAATGGCATCGCTGGGCCTCGCATCGAACACGAAATCCCCCGCAGTGACGGAAGCGAAAAACACACCGTCGCGCATCTCTGTGATCTTGACGACGCCCGGTTTGCCAGCGCAGACCTCGTCGAGCACGTTGGCCAGGAGGTCGTGGGTCATGGGTCGGTGGAACTGTTCGCTGTCGTCGAGGACGATGGCGATGGCTGCGGCATCCACGGTGGAAATCCAGATGGGGAGCAGCCTGGTGCCACCGCTCTCCCGCAGGAGCAGCACAGGAATGTCCTCTGGGGATGCGAGGCGGATACCGATGACATCAAGGTCGATCATGCACCCAGCCTATTACCCGTTGATCTGGCTGTGGAGAAGTGCGGCATGTGCCTGCAGCACGACGCGGTAGACGTCGGCGAGGATCTCCCTCGGGACGCCGGATCGACGCTGGTGCGGGGCGAGAGCTTGTTCCACAAGGGCCGCCTCTGTCGCGGCCGCCTGCTGCACCACCCGCAGCTGCCGTGCATCGATGCCATAGCTGGTCAGCCGCTTCGCTGCCATGGCTATCGCGACAGCTTCTCGACCGTACAGATGGGTTCCGCGACGGACGGAGATGAGCTTCATGCGCTCCAGCTCAATGAGCGCTCCTTCCCCCAGCCCCGACTCGAGCAGAACCTGTCGGCGAGTCACCAACCGGGAGGGGGCACGGGCTGCACGAGCCTTGACGGGCGCAGCCGGCTGTTCAGCCACCACGGCCACCTCTGGTTCCGACGGGAGCTCCTCGCCCCGGTCCAGCGCGTCGAGTTGCTCCCGGATCACCTTCAGCGGCAGATATTTGTCCCGCTGCACACGGAGAACGAACAGCAAACGGTCAATGTCCGCCTGCCTGAATCGGCGATATCCCGAAGGTTGATCCCTCTCAGGAGAGATGAGACCCTCGGATTCCAGATACCGCAGCTTCGAGACGGAGATATCGGGGAACTCCCCCCGGATGGCCTCCAGTACCTGTCCGATCGTGCGCGGGGGGCTCGCCATCAGTTCCCGCCGGGCTCACTCAGGCTGATGGTTGCTCTGAATTTTCCGATTTGGATCTCATCGCCCTGACGGAGGACCACCGGCTCCTGAACGATCTTCCGATTGACATAGGTTCCGTTCAGGCTGCCCTGGTCCTCCACTTGGAGGTGTCCACCCTTCCGCACAAACTTTGCGTGGTGGCGTGAGACGGTGATGTCGTCGAGGAAGATGTCGGAGGCGGGGTGACGGCCGACGGACGTGGAGTCGGTGTCGATGAGGAAACGTGACCCCTCGCTCCCGCCACTTCGGATGATGAGGAGAGCATCGCCGCGGCTGAGCTGCCGAGCGTCGTCGAGTTCGTGCTCGCTCAGTTCCCCCATCTTGTCATCGGAGATGGCCGTCAGGATCGTGGTGGTGTCACCGCTGGGTTCCAGGAGGGTCGTACCGCAATTGCTGCAGAACCTTGAGTCGGTCCGGTTGTCGCGTCCACAGTGACGACACTTCATGGGCGGTGGTCCTCTCGCGTTGATCCATCTCCGGCTACGCGCCATCAAACGGTGATGATCGAAGCTCGGTTGCGTCCCCCACCCTATCTGGATGGGGCGGCTACACAACACCGGCCCAGCTCAACTTGGGCGGGCGAACTCGTTCTCTGTGATCGTCACCACGGAGTCGATGTCGAGCCGATCCATCTGCGTGATGGAAACGCTGCCACCGACGCGCGCACCTTCGACTTCGCTGACCAGTCCACCGCGGAACCGTGCCCCAGATTCGAGGGTTGGCGGATCACCGATGGCGTCAATCGAGATGGGTGAGGTCAGCACCTGGTCATCTGCAACAACCCTGCCCTCGCTGTCGAGACCGAGCCACGTGGACGTGGTCACGCGCACAATCCCGTTGATCTGGATGACCTCGGCTCCGGCGTCGCGCAGTTCCTCCAACGCGTCCAGGAGCAACTCGGGGCTGACCTTCTTCTCCGGGTCCACGATGACGATGTGGACGCCGGCGCCATGCACAGGGACGGTTCCTGCGATGATCTGCAGCTCGTCGAGCCGACGGTTCGCTTCGGCCCGCGCCGCGTCCGCACCTTCGGCTCCGGACGCCAGTTCATCCCGCGTTCTCTGAAGGTCGCGGATGTCCTCCTCGAGCCGTCTCGTCTCCGACGACAGGTTGTCCAGCAACTGGATCAATTCCGTCCGGCGGAGGTTGGTGTAGGAGGGCTGCGCGGCCTGGGATCGCAGTGTCAGGACCACCATCAGCGCAGTGAGGAGCAGGATGAGCGCCACGGTCAGCTGACCACGGGCCGGACGCAGGAAGTCACGCAGCATCTGGCGCTTGCCGGTGACCGCAGACTGTGGTGGCCCATCTTCCTGGACCCCTCGCCGCGGTGCGGTTGCTTCCTCAACGGGCTCCACTGACTCCTTCTGGTCAGGCATGGAGCACGGCCCGTCGGATGGCGGCGGCGTTGGTGAAGATCCGAATCCCGAGGACAACCACCACGCCCGTGGAGAGCTGGGATCCGACGCCGATCTGGTCGCCCACGAACACAATCAGACCGGCGATGAAGACGTTGGACAGGAACGACACGGCAAACACCCTGTCGGAGAACACGCCTTCGAGGTATGCCCGTGTGGCACCGAGGATCGCGTCCATGGCAGCCACGATGGCAATGGGCAGATAGGGCTGGAGGACGCTGGGCAGAGAGGGTTCGATGAGCAGCCCCACCACCACCCCAATGATCAACCCCAGTACTGCCAGCATGCTCCTCCTTCTTGTCCAGTCATTCTTCTTGTCCAGTCACTTCTTTGCCGATCTCAACGTCATGCCCGGGTCGGCGGCGAGCGTCAACTCGTCCCGGGCCTCCCGAATCGAGAAGTCAATGCCGTAATTGTCGCTGATGTACTTCCACCAGGCAGCCGCACCTGTGCGGGCGAACCGTCCCGGCATGGTGTTGGGATTCCCGATGGCTTCGACGCGGTAGGGAGGGGAGAGAGACACGTAGTCCACCGTAATGGCAGAGCCTGCCGTGCGGATGGGCGTCAGTGCTGTGACGCGACGCCCATTGATGGCGATGGCTTCTGCCCCCGCTTGCCGCAGACCGTTGACGAGACGTGACAGATCGCTGTCGAACACCACACCCTCACCGCCTGCCTGATCCACTGCGTCGTTGACCTCGATCACGATACCCGGACCCGTCACCGGCACAGTTCCCACCATGGGCTCCAGCGCCAACAGTGCGGCGGTCAACACCGGGTCGTTGACCTGGGAGTCACCGAGTTCCCGGATCTCCGTTTCCAGAGTCGCCACTTCTTCTTCCTGTGACTCGACCCGGGCCTGTGTCTCGCCTATCCGCTGCAGGAGGTCACGTCGCTCACTGTTCGCCTCATCCGACGAGCGCGTGGTTCCGACCAGCGCAACGACGATGAGCGCAGCAAGGAGCGCCAACGTGGCGCCGAGCACGAGCGGTGAGTTGTGGCGTCGCGACCCGGAGGATCGATATTCGGGTTCCAGAGCATTGGCCTGCAGGTCTGTCAGCAGACTCATGCTCTGGTCAGGTCGTGACACCTGGACCCTGGCGTCGCTGACGGGACAAGGAGATGGTCTGGTGGAGGTAGATGATGCCCGCCCACCAGTACAGGGCAGCGCCGGCCACACCCAGCGGCCAGCCGACCCATCCGGCTGCCCTGAAGTCGAGCGCGGATGGCGAGGCCAGGAGGATGAGCGGGATGGCCAGCAGAAGAGCCATGGTGGCCGCCTTGCCGACGCGGTTGACTTCCAACGCCACCACGCCGCTGCGCCGGAGCGATGGCACCAGCAGAAGAAGCATGACGTCGCGGGCGATCAGCACGATGAGGAACCACAACGGCACGATGTCCCGCACCGCCAGCGCGATGATGGCCATGAGGATGTACAGGCGGTCGGCCACGGGGTCCAGTTTTGCGCCCAGTTCGGTGCGCTGGTTCAGTTTCCTGGCCAGGAATCCGTCCAGCCAGTCCGTAGCGCCGGAGACGGCGAGCAACACCACCGCAGCAACGTCGTGCTCTGCCAGGATGAGCCACCCGAAAACACCGACCGCCAGCAGCCGGATGAAGGACAGCACGTTGGGCAGGGTCATCACACGGTCGGTGTCCCACTGGGACGTCACATCGACGGTGTTCATGCGCGCAAGCCTAGGCCATGCGAGTTCCCATGCTCCTCCAGCGCGGCCTCGTAGCGAGCGAGAATCTGTGGCCCCAGCGCGTCCCATCCCCAGCGCCCTGCCGCGCGGTGGAGCGTGGCTGGATCGGGGGGATCCTCCAGCGCTGCCCGAAGTGCGCTCAGCGCACTGCTGACGTCCCCCACCGGGAACAGGGATCCAGTGCCGGCCGCGTCCAGAACGTCCCGGAAGCCGGGGAGGTCGCTGCACACCACGGCGCAGCCGGCCGCCAGCGCTTCCACGAGCACCAAACCAAAACTCTCACCCATGAGGTTGGGCGCGATGAGGACGTCCACCTGTGCGAGCGCCCGGTCCCGGGTGGTGTCATCCACGGGCCCCATGAGGAGGACCGGGCCGGGCTCCACCTTGCCCGGCCCGAGTGCCACGAACTCTGCATCGATCCCGTGTTGGGGCGCCTGCATGGACATGGATCGAAACACCGCGAAACCCTTGCGTGGCTCCTCGAGTCGTCCGAGGAATGCGACGCGAGGCCGCTGGCCGCCGCGCCAGCCCTCCCGTGCGGATGGCGGGGATGGCATCAGCAGGCCGTTGCCGATAATCACGGGCTGTCCGCCTGTCGCCCGATGGGCGGTTGCCTGTGCAGCCCGGGACACAGCGATGGCCTCGGCGGCCCGCACTGATGCTGACCTTCGGCGGAGCGACCAGGCGAGCACCGTGCCCACGTCGAAACTGGCGTGATGCGTCACGACCAGCGGACTGCACTGGCGTGCGACAGCAAAGGCAATGCCCGGGGTGAGCGGCTCGTGGACGTGCACCACATCGGCTTGGCCGGCGACGTGCACCGCAGCCCTGGACTGGCTTCGGCGAACGGCGAGCTGTGCCACGGAGCCGTTGAAGCGAAAGTTGTGTGCCGGACCCAGCAGGTGCAGCGTGACACCGTCGGGAACGCTCCGGGGTTGCACACCGGGAGCGATCACCGTGACGCCGTGCCCCTGCTCCGCCAGCCATGTGGCGAGACCGATGACGTGCGTGGCCACCCCACCGGGCGCATCGAGCGAGTATGGACAGACGAGGGCGACCCGCACGTCAGCGTGCCCGGAACAGGGGCTGCAGCATCAGCCAACTGGTGGGTCTCTCCTGCACTGCCGCGGCGAACCCGTGCACAGCGGCGGTCATCATCTCCAGAGGTCCCCCGATGGGGATGATCTCCCCCACCTCGAGTTTCACGCGGTCACCGACGAATGATGTGGTGACCACGCGCATGTCGCAACCAGTCAGACGGGACAGCAGCGCAGGACCTGCGGGCACGCTCACGGTGGAGGAGGTCCCCGGCCACTGCACTTCGAGTCCACGACCCGAGATGTCGCGGTCGCTCAGCAGGCACACGGCATGCCCCTGGCCGACGGCGTGCGCCAGTGCGCGCATCAGGTTGGGCTCCCCCATCGGAAGGATGTCCATGCCCATCCCGGCCCGGGCATCGCGAAAGCGTTCGTAGAGTCCCCGTGGGAGGCGTTCCGCGACGCTGGTCACCTTGATTCCCACCCGGGAGCACCAGGCCCCCGCAAAGTCCCAGCTACCCATGTGCGGAAGAGCCAACACCAGACCGGGCCCGGCCAGGGAATCCCGCAGCTTCTGAACGTCGGCGTCGGAGATGACGACCCGACGCAGGACGTCCTCGTCGCTCCACCGTGCCAGTGAGAGTGACATCAGGTTGTTGCGCAGCCACGACCCCACCAGTGCGCGCTGCTCCGCCTTCGATGGCCTGAAGCCGAGGACCGCCTCGACATTGTCACTCCATTGCCGCAGCCCGGGTACCGGCAGCGGGGTGATGAGCGCAGGAGCGACGGCGCACACGAGTCGCCGGGCCCAGTGTGGCAGGCGCGAACCGAGCGTCCAGGCTGTCCTCGTCAACGCCTGACGAGAACGCCTGGGTCGTTTCGCTTCAGGATTTCCAGGCATCGGCCAGCTGTTGGCGCGCATCACCGAGCAACTGTGGCAGCGCTCGGGTCTGGGCGATCACCGGCAGAAAGTTCATGTCGCCGCCCCAGCGCGGGACGATGTGCTGGTGGAGGTGCGCGGCAATACCCGCCCCTGCTACAGCCCCCTGGTTCATGCCGAGGTTGAATCCAGCCGGATTGCTGACGCGTCGCAGGACCCTCATGGCCTCTTGCGTCAGTTCGGCCACTTCCCGGGTTTCCTCCGGCGTGAGGTCGGTGTAGTCCGGCACATGGCGATACGGGCACACCAGCACGTGGCCAGGTGAATAGGGGAAGAGGTTCATGACCACGTAGGCAAGCTCGCCGCGAGCCACGATCAGTCCCTCTTCGTCGCTTTTTTCTGGCGACGAGCAGAAGGGACAGTCGCCGTCGGACTTCGGTTTCCCAGCACCGTTGATGTAGACCATGCGGTGCGGGGTCCAGAGACGCTGAAACGCGTCTGGCGCTCCCGCAAGCTCCGCCGGGTCCTGCATCTCGATATCAGGCATCAGCAGTGGGTCCGACGTTGGCGCGGGATTCGACGAACGCGACGATCTCATCGATGGCTTCTTCCCGGGGGACGCCGTTGCGCTGGGAGCCGTCGCGGTACCGGAAGGACACTGACCCGGCGTCACGGTCGTCGCCGCCCGCGATCAGCATGAACGGCACCTTCTGCTTCTGCGCGTTGCGGATCTTCTTGCCGAACCTGTCGTCGGACGTGTCCAGTTCCGTGCGGATCCCCCGCTGGTGCAGCGCTGCGAGGATTTCCGAGAGGTAGCCGTCGAACTCGGAGGCGACCGGTATGCCCAGCACCTGCACGGGTGCCAGCCATGCGGGGAACGCGCCGGCGTAGTGCTCCGTGAGGACGCCGAAGAACCGTTCGATGGAGCCGAACAGTGCACGGTGGATCATCACGGGGCGCTGGCGACTGCCGTCCGAGGCCTGGTACTCCAGTTCGAAGAGCTCGGGCAGGTTGAAATCGAGCTGGATGGTGGACATCTGCCACGTCCGGCCAATGGCGTCCTTGACCTGCACGGAGATCTTGGGGCCGTAGAAAGCCGCGCCGCCGGGGTCCTCCACCAGTTGCAGGCCGGAGGCCACACCGACTTCCCGCAACGTCTCGGTGGCCTCTTCCCACGTCGCGTCATCACCGACGAACTTCTCTGGGTTCTTGCTGGAAACCTCCAGGTAGAAGTCGTCCAGACCGTAGTCCTTCAACAGTTCGAGCACGAACTCCAGAAGACGCACCAGTTCGTCGCGCATCTGTTCGCGGGTGCAGTAGATGTGGGCGTCGTCCTGCGTGAATCCGCGGGCCCGCGTCAGGCCGTGGACCACGCCCGACTTCTCGTTGCGGTACACGGTTCCGAACTCGAAAAGTCGCAGCGGCAGTTCCCTGTAGGAGCGCCCACGTGACGCGAAGATCAGGTTGTGCATGGGGCAGTTCATGGGCTTCATGTAGTAGTCGGCGCCCTGCTTGGTCATGTGACCATCGGCGTCGTACTCGGCGTCCATGCGCATCGGCGGGTACATGCCGTCGGCGTACCACTCGAGGTGGCCGGAGGTTTCGTAGAGCTTCGCCTTCGTGATGTGCGGCGTCGTCACGAACGAGTAGTTCTCCGCAATATGGCGACGCCTGGAGTACTCCTCCATCTCCATGCGGATCATGGCGCCCTTGGGGTGGAACACCGCCAGGCCGGAGCCGATCTCGTCGGGGAAGCTGAACAGGTCCAGCTCGGCACCCAACTTGCGGTGGTCGCGCTTCGCCGCTTCGGCCATGCGCGTCTGGTACGCCTTGAGGTCGTCGCGAGTGGCCCATGCGGTGCCGTAGATGCGCTGCAGCGTCGCGTTGCGCTGGTCGCCGCGCCAGTAGGCGGCCGACACCTTGGTCAGCGCCACCGCTTGGATGTAGCCCGTGTGGGGAACGTGGGGTCCACGGCACAAGTCCGTCCAGGCAACACTGCCGTCACGCCTGACGTTGTCGTACATCGTCAGCTCGCCGGCGCCCACCTCGACGGAGGAACCGTCGTCGTCCGAGGCGTTGCCCTTGAGGGCGACCAGTTCGAGCTTGAACGGCTCGTCGGCGAGCTCGACGCGGGCGTCGTCGTCGCTGATGGCGCGGCGCACGAACTTCTGCTTCTCGCGGACGATCTGGCCCATCTGCTTCTCGATGGCAGTGAGATCCTCCGGTGTCAGAGGTTCGGTCTGGAAGTCGTAGTAGAAACCGTCCACGATGGGCGGACCGATGCCGAGTTTCGCCGTCGGGACCAGGTGTTGCAGCGCTTGGGCGGTCACGTGACCGGCGGAGTGCCGAAGAATGGCGAGGCCGTCCGGTTCAGAGTTGAGTACCGGCTCGATGACGTCTCCAGCGGAGAGTTCCTGCGCCAGGTCGACGAGGTCTCCACGCCGTCGCATGGCGACCACTGTCCTGTCAGTCCCGAACAGGTCCAGACCCGTTGTGGTCGCGTCGAGGCTGACCTCTTGTTCTCCGTCGGGCCGAACGATGGTGATGGCGCCACTCACTGGGGAGATCCTCTCGGGCAGGTACAACAGGTGTGCTGGTGGTTCAGAAAGTCCGTGCTGCTCAGTACGTGGCTGTTGGGCGACGCACCGGTCGATCAGCATTGTGCCGCAGATGGGCCTGGCATGGTGGCCCGGCTCGCGTCACTCGACGACGATGCTCCCGTATTCGGGGTTGCTCTCGATGTGTCGTGCGACGTAGGAGCATGTCGGCCTGACGGTAAGGCCAGCATCCCTGATGTCGCTCAGGGCGAAATCGGCCAGCATGGCCGCGTAACCCTTGCCACCATGGGCGGAATCCACCTCGGTGTGCAGCAACTCCACGACGAGGTCGTCGCGAACCCAGTCGATGGATCCGATGCGCTCCCCGTCCAGGTGCAGTTCGTAGCGCTTGTCATCGTCGTTCTTCACGAGTTCCGTATCTGACATGGGTCCCAGCCTACCGGTGGCACCGCCGATGCCCCGCGGAACGCTTGTGGCGGTTTGGCCACGGGAAGCGACCCGGGGCAGAGAAGATGTGTCCATGAGCATCTTCGACGGCCTGGCCGAGACGTGGGACGACAAGCCCGACCGCGCGGAACGCACTGCAACCGTGGCCGAGCGGCTGCGCTCAGCTCTGGACTTCACGGGCATCGAATCGGGACTGGAATACGGCTGCGGTACAGGCCAGCTGAGTTTTGCCCTGGCGGAACAACTCCCCCACTGTCTGCTGGTGGACACTTCAGTGGAGATGCTGAAGGCTGCTGAGCGGGGAATCGTTGAGCGGAACCTGCCATGGGACACCGAGCGCCGCAACTTCGCCACGCGCGCCGTCGACCATCCCGTCGCCATCACCGACGTCATCTTTTCTCTGCAGGTCCTGCACCACGTCGATGACCTTCCCACCACCCTGGAGAACATGGCCAAGGCCCTGCGGCCGGGCGGTCAGGTCGCCCTCATCGACCTGCCGAAGGGTTCCTCGGGGTTCCATCACGGCAGTGCTCATTCCCACGATGACAATCCCCACCTCGACGGACTGGACAACAACGAACTGGAACAGGTGATGGGCGAGGCCGGCTTCACCGACATCACGTGGCACGAGGACATCGCGCTCAAGAGGACAGAAGAGGACGGCACGACCGAGTACACCCTCTTCCTCGTTACTGCGAAGACACCGAGATCATGATCGACTGATGGCGGCAAAGACTCCGTCCGTCATTTGGGCGAGGTCAGTTGGCGACAACTCAACGTCGAGCCCGCGACGGCCAGCGGACACCAGGACGGTCTCGAACTGCTGCATCGAGTCGTCGAGAACCGTCGGGAGCGATCGTTTTTGCCCGATGGGGCTGATGCCACCCACCACCATCCCGGTGCTGCGCTGCGCCCTGGCAGGATCTGCCATGGCCACCTTCTTCACGCCGAGTGCCAGGGCCAGAGCCTTCAGGTCCAAGGACCCCGTGACCGGCACCACGCCGACGGCCAGCCCCTCACCGGTGTCCACGACCAGCGTCTTGTAGACACGCGCCGGCTCCACCCCGAGTGCGTTGGCTGCTTCCAGCCCGAAGGACTCCGCGCGCGGATCATGCGCGTAACTGTGCAGAACGTGGGGCACGGCTGCTTCATCAAGGGCAGCCGTTGCCGGAGTGCCGGCGGATCGCTTGTTGCCCATACCGTCAAAAGTACAGATGGTGTGAACCACTGGTGAGACAACGGGCGCGGAGTGACCATTCCAGCCAATCGGCTCGACCAGACGAACCAGTTGCTGACTTGAGGGTTTAGCGAGGGAACACGGAAGCCACATGGCGCACCTATACAGGCTTGACAAGCCTGCCGAGTGAGTAGCGCGCGATCGGCGCGTAGCCGAGGACAACGGGCCACAGCCCGTGCATCGTCAACCATGCGACGCTGACATGCCGAGAGCCCGGGGGTGCAGCGTCTACCCCGTGCACGAAGGACACACGGATCGGACCACTTCGCACACTCCAGGACCACGTGCGCGCAGCCACATCCACCGCGTCGATGCGGAAGTCCGCGACGACACCGCCCACCCCCGTGACCCGCCCCGCCGTTCCGGGCGTCACGACCGCTTCCGGATAGTCGACCTGTCGGATGTGTGGCGCCCAGTGGTGCCACCATCGCGGCTCGGTGTAGCGCTCCCAGACATCCTCCAAGGACAGCGGACCGCTCGCTGAGAGACGGAGTGCACCCGTGACGAAGGAACCCATGGCCACAGTCTCTCGCGCTCGCCTGATGCGTGCGACATCCGCGCAAGCGTTGGCGCGGAAACCAAGATCCTGACATGCCGACGAAGTCCCGTGGCTTCCCGAGGATGGGCACTAGGAGTCATCATGAACGAGGCAGATTCACCGGTGCTCAGGACAGCCCCGATCTTTCGCCAGGTCTGAGGCGGGAATGGACGACGCCGAGGGCCTGGCCCACGCCGTCCGGGCCGCGCTCGGTCACGGTGCATCGGCATCCTGCTGAGACTGCAGAAGACGAAAAATGTCCTTGGGCTGCGTTTCCGCAGCCCAAGGACATTTTCTGTTGGTGGGCGATACTGGGTTTGAACCAGTGACCTCTTCCGTGTCAGGGAAGCGCGC
>JAUNVL010000044.1 GCA_030537675.1 Propionibacteriaceae bacterium
CGGGCGATTGGCGCAGTGGTAGCGCGCTTCGTTCACACCGAAGAGGTCACTGGTTCGAACCCAGTATCGCCCACTCCCGTGACGAGGCCCGCTGGGTCCGCACGTGCCTGCTCCGCCCACGTGTCTGGACCAGGTCAGCGAACTTCTTGGGCTCCCGCCGAGGTGCGTTCACTAGCACAGCGAGCGCCTACCTTGCGCTTCTTCCGAAAACATCCCACACTGTGGGACGAAACGGTCCTATATTGGGATTGTTCATCGTCGATCGAAAGCGAGATGTGATGGCTGCGCCAGCGATCGTGCTCATAGCCGACGCAGACGACGACCCGGCCGTCGCAGCGGCACTGGCGTCGCTGTCCAAGAAGCTGAATCATCTCCGCCCCGACCTCCTCGTGACCTACGGCTTCCTGTCACACCTGAAGCCCAGCGTTGTGACCAGCGTGTCCTCGCTGGCAGCGCGCGGTTCCACCGAAATCGTCATCGTGCCGCTCGACCTCGTCTCCGCGATGGACCACTCCCCCGTGATCAGCAGAGCCCAACAAGCTGTCCAGGCAGCCAACCAGGGCGTCAAGGTGGTCATAGCGCGGCCCATCGGTCCCGCCACCGAGCTCCTGAACGTCATGGATGCCCGAATGAGGGATGCACTGCACAAGACCAACGCCGTCGAGGTGGATGCGCTGGTCCTCGGCGCACCGGAAGGCGGGGACGTGCGTGGTACCTCGCTGTTGGCTCGACGGGCACGGCAGTGGGCCGCTCACCACAAGCTCCCCGTGCAGCTCGCCGTCAACGACCTCACCGGCCGGGCCACCGCTCTTGCCATCGCTTCACTGCGGACCCAGGGACGCCGTCACATCGCCGTCGGATCGATGTTCCTCACCACCGGCCCACTCTTTCGGGCCCACCAGCAGGCTGCCGTGCGTGCTGGCGCCATGGCGGTCACCGACCCGATAGAGGACCACGACCATCTGGTGGAGCTGATCCTGGCCCGCTATGCCTTCGCAGCGATGGAACTCCTCGATGCGAGCGCACCCGAGCTGGACGACACGCCGCCCACGGACGCGGACTGAGCTTCAACCCTCCTCAGGAGTGGCAGCGCGCGACGGCTGGACCCTTGTGGGTTCCCCCTCCATCTTTGGATACTCAGGCGGATACGGCATCTCCCCCTCACCGGCCGCTGCATCTCTCTGATACCAGGCCAGCGCGACCGTCGGGTCGCCGGGAGGGACGTCGTAGTACGGCGCCCACACGTCGCCCCGTGCTGCGTAGCGCTCGAGCACGGTGGGCACCGTGAAGTCGTCCGGGGTGACGTGCTCCACCTCGTCCCAGTCCAGCGGGGCCGAGACACGAGCGGCTGGCGTGGGACGGATCGAGTACGCGGATGCCATCAGGCGGTCCCGGGCCATCTGGTTGAAATCGACGAAGATCCTCTTCCCCCGTTCCTCCTTCCACCAGTTCACCGTGACCTCCTCAGGCATCCGCCGCGCGAGTTCCCGGCCAATGGCGATGGTGGCATGGCGGGCGTCGATGAAGTCCATGCCCGCCACGGGTGCAAAGACGTGCAGGCCCCTGCCCCCACTCGTCTTGGGGAAACCCACCAGACCTGCATCGGCCAGGACCTGCCGCAGCTCCAGAGCCGCGCGCGCCGCATCGGCGAAGTCGGTGCCGGGTTGCGGGTCCAGGTCGATGCGGAGCTGGTCCACCAGATCCGGGTCCGATGCCCTCACCGGCCAGGCGTGGAAACGCAGGGTACCGAGGTTCACCATCCACACGAGCGTCGCGGCGTCAGCCGGTGCGACGGCCTGTGCAGTGCGCCCCGACGGGAAGGTGATGGTGGTCTGCTGCACCCACTCGGGCGCGCCCTTGGGAGTGCGCTTCTGGTAGAACGCGTCGCCGTGCGAGCCCTGCCTCGTCGCCACGACGGCGCCCTCCACGACTCCTCCGGGCCAGCGTTCCATCGTCGTGGGACGATCCTGCAGTGCAGCGACCATCCCGGGCGCCACCGCCATGACGTAGTGGGCGACGTCGAGCTTCGTCAGTCCCAGTTCAGGGAAGTACGGCTTGTTGGGGCTGGAGAGCCGGACGGCGCGGCCGTCGACGTCGAGCATGATCGCATCATTGCTGGCCATGTCCGAAGCCTAACGGGCGTACTTGTCAGTGGTTCTAAACTTGGTTGCATGACCCAGGAAGAAACCCACATTGCACCGCTCAACAAGCCTGACGCCTCGTGGCGCGCACAGCTGAACGACCTTGAGTACCAAGTCCTGCGACATGGTGGCACGGAGCGCCCCTTCGTGGGCGAGTACACGGACACCACCACCCAGGGTGTCTACTCCTGCCGTGGCTGTGGCACGGAATTGTTCCGCAGCGACCAGAAGTTTGGCTCCAGCTGCGGCTGGCCCAGCTTCTTCGAGCCGCTGGCCAAGGACAGCGTTCGCTACCTCAAGGACACCTCCATGGGGAGTACGCGCGTGGAAGTGCGCTGCGCTGCCTGCGACGGGCACCTCGGGCACGTCTTCGAGGGAGAGGGCTACGACACCCCCACCGACCTGCGGTACTGCATCAACTCCGTGTCGCTCACGCTGGAGCCATCCACCAACGCGTGACCCGTGGGGAGCGGCCAAGCAGCGAGCTATCACATGCAGCAACGGCGCGCTTCCCACACTGGTGGCGACCACTGGCCTAGTGTCAGGCACGTGGTTGCCACCCCCAACATCGCACCCCTGGAGTTCAGTCGGGCACTGTCCGAACTGCACGCCATGCAGTGGCGCCCCGGCCTCGTGGTCGAGGAGATCGGCTCACCGCAGCGGATCGCCCCCCACAGCATCGCCCTGTCTGCAGAGTTCTTCCAGGACGACGACGCCCTGGGCAACGGTCGTCTCATCCTCCTCCACGACCCGGCGGGCAACGACTCGTGGGGAGGCACCTTCAGGATCGTCTCGTATGCCCGGGCGGACGTGGACCTCGACATGGTGGCCGACCCCATGTTGCCGGACGTGGCATGGTCCTGGATGAGCGATGCCCTCGAGCAGCACGCGGCCACCCACCATCACCTGGCAGGCACGGTGACCGCCTCCTATGGGAAGGCCTTCGGGGACATGGAGGGCACGGAGAACCGCGCGGAAGTTGAGCTGAGGTCATCCTGGACCCCCCAACTGGGCGATGACGATCCCCTTGTCGGTCACCTCAGGGCCTGGCAGGACCTGCTCGGTATGGTCTGCGGGAGCCCCGTCCTGCCGCAGGGCATCTTTCCATTCCCGGGGCGGACACAGTGAGCATTCCCTTCATCCAGCACTCCCGAGAACCTCTCCGCGACGTCGTCGCCACCCCGGACGCCCTTGCCACGTGCATCAGCGCGCTGGCCGCTGGCGAGGGCCCCATCGCCTTCGACGCAGAGCGTGCGCACGGCCATCGATACTGGCCCAAGGCCTACCTGTTCCAAATCCGGCGCCATGGCGCGGGCACATGGCTCGTTGATCCCGTGCCCTTCGAGGTCGACGGCGTCGCCCGGCTGGAGGCTCTGGGCGACTCGTGTGGGAATGCCCTGTGGCTCGTCCACGCCGCCAGCCAGGACCTCCCCTGCATGCGCGACGCAGGGATCCGACCGGGACGACTTTTTGACACCGAACTCGCCGCACGCCTTCTGAACGAGCCCTCTGCCGGTTTGGCAGCTCTTCTGGAGAGCAAGCTGGGAGTGCGGCTCGAGAAGGCACACTCCGCCGACAACTGGGCCACGCGCCCCCTGCCGGAGTCATGGTTGGAGTACGCCGCACTCGACGTGGACTACCTGCTGGAACTCCACGAGATTCTTCGTGATGAACTTGCCGCGATTGGTCGGTTGGAGTGGGCGGAGGAGGAGTTCGCCTTCACCCTGGCCCAGTTCCTGCAGCCCACCACGCCTAGGAAGGATCCGTGGCGACGACTCAATGGGCTGCCCTCCCTGAAAACACCTCGACAACTTGCCGTGGCCCGTGCGCTCTGGGAGGAGCGCGACGCCATCGCACGCGACCGCGACCGGCCACCGGGTCGTATCCTTCCCGACCCGGCCATCGTCGAGCTGGCTGCTCGCGTCACCAACGACGGCCCGCTCCCCGGTCAGGCAGACATGGCACGTGTGCGTGGGTTCCAGCACCGCACGAGCCAGCGCTACCGTCCGAACTGGTTGCAGGCCCTCGCTTCCGTGGAGTCGATGACCCCGCGCCAGTACCCTCCGAAGCGTGCACCCTCCAACGGGTTGCCGCATCCACGCAACTGGGACCGGCACCACCCCGAGGCAGCCGAGCTGTGGTGGAAGGTCAAGCCTGCCGTCGATGACCTCGGCTGTGATCTGGCGATGCAGCCCAGCCTCGTGGCGCCGCCGTCGGTCATCCAGCAGGTGGTCTTCGATCACGCAGAAGAAGATGACTTCGCGGCAGCACTACGGCGCCACGGCGCCCGGGAATGGCAGATCGACTTCCTGTCACCACTGCTGGACGAGGTGGCAGGGCGTTCCTGAGAAGGAGTTGTTCACCCCTCGCGTCAGCGTTCCCGGATGGACTCCGTGTCGGGGGACATGGCCTGCTCGTTGACGAGTCTCTCCAGAACCCGGCGTGCAACGTCGCGAGCGGTGAGTCCCAGCTCCTCCAGGACCTCGTCGCGGCTGCCATGCTCCAGGAACCTCTGCGGCACACCGAACACCTGCAGGGGCGTTGACACCCCATCATCCACGAGCCTGGCGCGCAGCCTCTCGCCGAGACCACCCACCACCAGGTTGTCCTCCATGCTGACCACCAGCGAGTGCTGCGCCGCCAGCTCCACGAGGGCGTCGCTGACCGGGACACACCACAGCGGATCGGCGACGGTGCAGGCGAAGCCCTGCTGTGTCAACCTCTCTGCGACGTCCATCCCCATGCCGGCGAACTGTCCATAACCGACCACCAGCACGCTTGCGTCGGTATCGGCTCGCAGCAGGTCAACGCGGTCGCGTCCCGTGCCGCGGTGTGAAACGGCGTGCAGTTCATCGGGCAGCCGTTCCTTGGAGTAGCGCACCACGGTGGGCCTGTCGTCCACCGTCACGGCCCTCTCGAGCGCCTCCACCAGCCGCGGTTGGTCGCGGGGCGCGGCGATCTCCAGCGTGGGCACCAGGCCCAGCAGGGACATGTCCCACATGCCGTTGTGGCTGGGACCGTCGGTTCCCGTGATCCCCGAGCGGTCGAGCGCAAACGTCACGCCCTCGGAGTGCAGTGCGGCGTCCATGAGCACCTGGTCGAACGCCCTGTTGATGAACGTGGCGTAGACAGCCACGACGGGGTGCAGACCTGCAGCCGCCAACCCGGCGGCAGAGACCACCGCGTGCTGTTCGGCGATCCCGACGTCGAAGATCCTCTCCGGGAAGGCTGCGGCGAAGCGCCCCAGACCCACGGGGTGCAGCATGGCTGCAGTGATGGCAACCACGTCCTGTCGACGCTGGCCGATCTGCACCATCGCCTCGGCGAAGGCGTCCGTCCAGGTGGCCTGCACCGAAGCGGTGAGCGGCTCCCCCGTGAACTCGTTGATTTTGCCGACGGCGTGGAAACGATCCTCCTCGTTCTCCTCCGCAGCCTTGAAGCCCTTGCCCTTGCGCGTCATGCAGTGCACGATCACGGGGCCCTCGAACTGGCGTGCCTGCTCCAGATGGCTGATGACGCCGCCGACGTCGTGGCCATCGATGGGGCCGATGTACTTGATGCCGAGATCCGTGAACATTCCCTCGGGGACCAGGACATCCTTCACACCGGTCTTGAAACCATGCATGAGGTCGTAGGCGGGCCGGCCGATGACGGGCAGGCTGCTGACACGGCGCTTGATGTAGCTGAGCGTCTTCTCGTACTTCTTGTGGGTCCTGAGACCGGCCAGCTGATTGGCGAGTCCCCCAACGGTGGGGGTGTAGGAGCGACCATTGTCGTTGACGACGATGACGAGCTTCACGCCCCGGCGGATCGGAATGTTGTTGAGGGCCTCCCAGGCCATGCCGCCGGTGAGGGCGCCGTCGCCCACCACCACGACGACGGTGCGGTTCTCGCCCTTGAGCTGGAACCCCTGGGCCAGACCCGCGCCCCAGGACAGGGCGGTGGAGGCATGGGAGTTGGACACCCAGTCGTGCTCCGACTCCTTCGGCTCCGGGTAACCGGACAGTCCCCCGCGTTGCCGCAAAGTGTCGAAGCCCGACAGCCGCCCCGTGAGCATCTTGTGGACGTAGCTCTGGTGGCCCGTGTCGAAAATGATGGGATCGTTCGGCGAGTCGAACACTCGATGCAGGCCGAGCGTCAACTCCACCACGCCCAGGTTGGGGCCCAGATGGCCACCCGTGCGGCTGACCTTGGTGATCAGGAACGCCCGGATCTCCTCGGCGAGCTCCTCGAGCTGACCTCGGGTCAGTGTCCGGAGGTCCTGGGGCGTCGAGATCATGTCCAGCAGCGGCATGGGCCCAATGTTAGTGCTCGTTTCCAAGACATAAGGGAACGAGCGCACGCGTCCTCAGAGTTTGGGGGTGAAACGGACGTCTCGCAAGGATTGCTCCACCAGGGAGACCGCCCGCACCTGCCTCACCATGCGAGCTTCCTCGGCCTGGAGCACAGCGACCGCCGCGTCCACCGTCGACGTCTCCACCCATCCCGAGAGATCCGGCCTGGCCCCCGCAAGGTTGGACTGGGTGGCGACGAGCTGGCTGGAGGCGAACTCCCGGGCAAACCGCGCGAGCACCACCGGGTGACGCAACAGCACCGGATAGCCCCGATAGTCCGGCGGGCAGCAGTCCAGAAGAAAGGCAGTCGCCGATCTCACCCAGCCCTGGGAACCCGGAGGCCGCACCACCGCAGGCCAACCCGGCGGCACCCATACCCTGATCACAGCCTCTTCATCGAACATGTGTTCCATTAAACTCCTCCCCACTGACAATGGGAAGAGACGCCCATGGGTGATGTCCAAACACACTGCTGCCCCGCGCCTGACGAGGCGCGGGGCAGCAGTGGTGGTGAAGGGGTGGTGGGTCAGGCAGCAGCGGCCAGGTTGCGGAGCACGTACTGCATGATTCCGCCGTTGAGGTAGTAGCTGCGCTCCCCGGGGGTGTCGATGCGCACCACGGCGTCGAAGCTGACGACAGAGCCGTCCGGCTTCTCAGCGGTGACCTTGACCGTCTCGGGTGTCGAGCCTTCGTTGAGGCCGGTGACGCCCTCGAAGGAGAACGTCTCCTCGCCGGTCAGCCCGAGCGAGTCGGCCGTCTCACCTTCCGGGAACTGCAGCGGAAGGACGCCCATGCCGATGAGGTTGGAGCGGTGAATCCGCTCGTAGCTCTCGGCGATGACCGCCCGTACACCCAGCAGCGCCGTGCCCTTGGCCGCCCAGTCACGCGAGGACCCGGAGCCGTACTCCTTGCCGGCCAGCACCACCAGGGGGATCCCGGCAGCTTCGTAGCTCGATGCCGCGTCGTACACGGTGGTGACGGGGGCGTCAGCGACGGTGAAGTCACGGGTGAAGCCACCCTCGGTGCCCGGTGCGATCTGGTTGCGCAGCCGAATGTTGGCGAACGTGCCGCGGATCATGACTTCGTGGTTTCCGCGGCGTGAGCCGTAGGAGTTGAAGTCGCGACGCTCCACGCCGTTCTCACTCAGGTAGACGCCCGCCGGGGAGTCTGCCTTGATGCTGCCGGCCGGGGAGATGTGGTCAGTGGTGACCGAGTCCCCCAGCTTCAGCAGGACGCGCGCGCCCGAGATGTCCTCGACGGGTTCCGGCTGGGCCGGCATGCCGTCGAAGTACGGAGGCTTGCGGACGTAGGTGGAGTCCTCCTCCCACTCGAAGGTGTCGCCATCGGGGGTGGGGAGGGACTGCCAGCGCTCGTCGCCTGCGAAGACGTCTGCATAGCGCGTGGTGAACATCTCCGCGCTGATGGAACTGCCGACCACTTCCTCGATCTCTGCGTCCGTGGGCCACACGTCGCGCATGAAGACGTCGTTGCCCGACTGGTCCTGGCCGATGGGGTCATTGAACAGGTCAATGTCCATGGTGCCTGCCAGCGCGTAGACGATCACGAGCATCGGGGAGGCGAGGTAGTTCATCTGCACGTCGGGGTTGATCCGACCCTCGAAGTTGCGGTTGCCCGAGAGCACGGCGGACACTGCCAGGTCGTGCTCATTGATCGCCTGCGACACCTCGGGGATGAGGGGGCCGGAGTTGCCGATGCAGGTGGTGCAGCCGTAGCCCACGAGGTTGAATCCGAGGGCGTCGAGGTACTGGCTCAGACCGGCCTTGTCGTAGTAGTCGGTCACCACCTGGGATCCCGGTGCCAGCGAGGTCTTGACCCAGGGCTTGCGGTTGAGCCCCTTCTCTACGGCCTTCTTCGCCACCAGCGCCGCACCGATCATGACGCTGGGGTTGGAGGTGTTGGTGCACGAGGTGATGGACGCGATGGTCACGGCACCGTGGTCGAGCTCGAATTCGGTACCGTCCGCCAGGGTGACCGGCACCTTCTTGTACACGCGCTCCTTCATGGCCTCGTGGACGTGCCCGGCCGGTGCGGGTGAATCGTCGACATCTGTCGGGTCGGTGCCGGTGGGATCGGAGGCGATCATGGTGGACTCGACGGAGTCGTCGTAGCCCGAGTAGTCGTGACCATGCTGGCCATCGGGCTCACCGACGAAGGAGGCCACGGCCTCGCGGAACGAGACCTTGGCCTCATCGAGGCGGATGCGGTCCTGCGGACGACGCGGCCCGGCGATCGACGGCACCACGGTGCCGAGATCCAGTTCGATGTACTCGGAGAAGTTCGGCTCGTTGCTGGCGTCGTGCCAGAGGCCCTGCTCCTTCGAGTACGCCTCCACGAGTGCGAGCTGGTGCTCGTCGCGCCCCGTGAGGCGCATGTAGTCGATCGTCTTGTCGTCGATCGGGAACACCGCGATGGTGGAGCCGTACTCGGGGCTCATGTTGCCGATGGTCGCCCGGTTGGCGAGGGGGACCTGGGCGACGCCGTCGCCGTAGAACTCGACGAACTTGCCCACCACCTTGTGCTCGCGGAGCATCTCCGTGATGGTCAGGACCAGGTCGGTGGCCGTGGTGCCCTCGGTGAGGGCGCCGGTCAGCTTGAAGCCGACGACCCGCGGGATGAGCATGGAGACGGGCTGGCCGAGCATGGCCGCCTCTGCCTCGATGCCGCCCACTCCCCAGCCCACGACACCCAGGCCGTTGACCATGGTGGTGTGCGAGTCGGTGCCGACGCAGGTGTCCGGGTAGGCCTGGAGCACGCCGTCGACGGTGCGGGGGAAGATCACGCGGGCCAGGTTCTCGATGTTGACCTGGTGGACGATGCCGGTGCCCGGGGGGACCACCTTGAAGTCGTCGAACGCGGTCTGGCCCCAGCGCAGGAACTGGTAGCGCTCGCGGTTGCGCTGGTACTCGATGTCGGTGTTCTGCTCGAACGCCCCGGCGATGCCGAAGACCTCGGCGATGACGGAGTGGTCAATCACCATTTCCGCCGGTGACAGCGGATTGATCTTGGCGGGGTCGCCACCCAGGGCGACGACGGCCTCGCGCATCGTGGCGAGGTCCACCACGCAGGGAACGCCGGTGAAGTCCTGCATGATGACGCGGGCAGGGGTGAACTGGATTTCCTGGTTCGGCTGTGAATTCGGATCCCAGTTGCCGAGCGCACTGATGTGCTCGGCCGTGATGTTGGCACCGTCCTCGGTCCGCAGGAGGTTCTCCAGAAGTACCTTCAGGCTGAAGGGCAACTTCTCGTGTCCCTCTACCGCGTCGACGCGGAAGATCTCGTACGTGGTGCCCTCCACGTCCAGGTTGGCCTTGGCCCCAAAGCTGTTGATGCTCATCGACTCTCCTCGTCAAGCTTCGTCATTTGTCTTGATGTCAAGATATCACGAGCGCTGTCCACCCGTCGCCGTTGACGCGACAAGTCTAGGGCGGTGACCCGCGTCTGGGGGGCGCAGGGTCTACTTCTCGTCGTCTGGATCACAACGGCCCAGGATGGCGACGCATTCCACGTGGTGTGTCATGGGAAAGAGGTCGAACGCTTCGATGGACACCGGGTGGTATCCCACGGTGGAGAACGTGGCCAGGTCTCGTGCCAGTGCTGATGGGTCGCAGGCCACATAAGCGATTCCCCGCGGTCCCAGCGCGGCGATTCGCTTGACCACACTGGCCCCGGCGCCCTTGCGTGGCGGGTCGAGCACGACGATGTCCGCCTGCGACGGCAGGGAGTCGAGGTGTTTCTCCATGGGACCGGCGATGAAGCGGGCCTCGGGCACATTGGTGCGTGCCCGGGCGATGGCGCTCCGCGATCCCTCGATCCCCAGAACCTTGCATCCCGCGTCCACCAGGGGTGCCGCGAACAGGCCGACCCCACAGTAGAGATCGAGCGCCGTCTCCCCCGCCGATGGCCGCAGGCCTGCAACGACTGCGTCGGTCAACACTTCTGCTGCGCGGGGATGCACCTGCCAGAAACCGTCCGACTCGACGGCGAACCGGTGGCCTGCAGCATCCTCGTGCACGAGGCGGGGGCCACGCACAAGCCGGTTGTCAGCCAGCACGGTGATGCCGTCGGCAGAGCTCACCACCTGCAGTTCATCGGCTCCCCGTCCGAGCGCCGCCAACTCGGAGACCTCCGGGCCGGGTGCCGCCACCAGGCAGCCCTGCGCGGGCAGCGGCACCACGACGTGCGAGCGCCTGGCACGCAGGCCCACCCGCCCCTCCTCATCCACGGCGTAGCGCATGCGCGTCCGCCAGCCCAGCGACGGCCCCACGGAGACCACGTGCCCCTGCCACTCGATCCCGGCAAGCCGCTGGAGTTGCTCCGCCACCACAGCTGACTTCAGCTCCAGTTGCAGCTCCGGTGTGGCGTGCTGCCAGTCGCACCCACCGCACCGGTCAGCGATCGGGCACGGGGGTGTAACCCTGCCCGGTGAGGGCGCCAGCACTTCCACCACGTGTCCGCGGTCGAAACGCTTCGTCTGTTGGGTGATCTCGACTGCCACCGTTTCTCCCGGCAGCCCGCCGGTGACGAAGATCACCTTGTCCTCTGACCGACCAACGACGGCGCCGCCGTGGGCGACGCGCAACAACTCCACGATGACGGTCATCGGGCACCCGGGGTTCTGCGACCCGGCCGCGACGCCGCCCTGGCACGCTCCCTCGCCAGTTTCGAACTCCGAAGCTGGTACGGCACGCTGATCACCATCACCCCGGGCATGAAGTGCAGTCGGGTACGGATCAGGAGCGCAGTCTGGTTGTGCAGTACCTGCTCCCACCAGTGCCCCACCACGAATTCGGGGATGTAGACGGCGACGACGTCGCGGGGGTTCTCGGTGCGCATCTCGGACACGAACCTGATGAAGGGCGTCGTGATTTCGCGGTAGGGGGACGCGATGACCTTCAGCTGGACGCCGAAGTCCTCGGTATTCCAGTCCTTGACCACCTGTGCCGTTTCCTCCTCCTCGAGCGCGACGAGGACGCCGACGAGGCTGGTGTTGCGGCTCGCCCTGGCGAAGGCGACCGCCTTGGCGGTGGGCAGGTTGACGTGCTGCACCAGCACGACGCCGCGCACGCGGCTCGGCAGCGCACGGTCGGAGTCCTCATCCAGCTCCACCTCCTCCTTGACGGCCTCGTAGTGCCTGCGGATGAAGGTCATCATCAGGTACATCACCGCCATGGACACCAATGCCAGCCACGCGCCGTGGGTGAACTTCGAGATCAGCACCACCACCAGGACCAGACCCGTCAGGCCGGCACCGATGGTGTTGATGATCCTGGAGCGATGCATTCGGCGTCGGACACGGCGATCAGTCTGCGTCGTCAGTGCCCTGCTCCAGTGCCGGATCATCCCGATCTGTCCCAGCGTGAACGAGATGAACACGCCCACGACGTAGAGCTGGATGAGGGACGTGACGGAGGCGTCGAACACCCAGATCAGGGCGATGGCGGTGATGGCCAGCGTGACGATGCCGTTGGAATAGGCAAGGCGGTCGCCCCGGCTGTGCAACTGGCGGGGCAGGTAGGCGTCCCTCGCCAGGATCGACGCCAGGCTGGGGAAGCCGTTGAAGGCGGTGTTGGCCGCAAGGAAGAGAATCACCACCGTGGAGATCACGACGATGAAGACGCCCGGCACGAACCAGTCCCCGAACACCACCCTGGCCAGCTGGCCCGTGACGGTCACGGCTGAGCTGTGGATGGCGTTGCCGTCGGGGTCGATGTAGTGGGCCCCCGTGAGTTCGTCAATGAGACGCACCTGCGTGAGGTGCGCCAGCACCATGATCCCCACCAGCAGCGAGATGGCGATCACGCCGAGCATCCCGAGCACCGATGCGGCATTGCGGCTCTTGGGGGGACGGAAGGACGGCACGCCATTGCTGATGGCTTCGACCCCGGTGAGGGCCGCGCAGCCGGAGGAGAAGGCGCGGGCCATCACGGCGATGAGTACCCACCCGACGGGCTCCAGGCTGCCGTCGGGCGCCATGACCGTGAGGTTGGCGGTCTCGCTGGCCAGCGGCTGGTCCAGGACGAGGATGCGGAACAGCCCGATGCCCACCATGAGGAACATCGAGGCCATGAAGATGTAGGTGGGGAACGCGAAGAATGCTCCGGACTCCCGCACGCCGCGCAGGTTCATGAGCGCGAGCAGCACGATCACCACGATCGCCACGGCCACTTCGTGCCCGACGACGGAGGGGACGATCACGCGGGCGTTCAGGACCCCCGCCGAGACAGAGACGGCAACGGTGAGCACGTAGTCCACCAGCAGTGCAGAACCCACGATGAGGCTCGAACGGTTTCCCAGGTTGGCCGAGGCCACCTCGTAGTCCCCGCCACCCGTGGGATACGCGTGGACGGTCTGCCGATAGGAGAGGACCACCACTCCCACGACGACGGCGACTGCGACCCCGATTTGCCAGGAGAACATGTACCCGGTCATCCCCGCCAGCGACAAGGTGATGAGGATCTCATCAGGCGCATAGGCAACGGAACTCAACGCATCGGAGGCAAAAACCGGCAGGGCAAGACGCTTGGGCAGCAGCGTCTCCCCCATCTGCTCGTTGGACAGTCTTCTGCCCACGATTACCCGCTTGAGTGCGGAGTAGATGTTCACGCGACCACGGTAGACCCGTCCACCCCCAATTCCTACACTGAACGACCCTGCCTCAGCAGCGCTCGCGTGCGATACCGTCTGCAGTGTCGATCCCGAGGAGGCCTTCAGCGTGCACATCGTCATCATGGGCTGCGGCCGCGTGGGTGCCATGCTCGCCCGCGGCCTGGAGAAGCGCGGCCACAGCGTCGCTGTCGTCGACGTCAATCCGGAGGCCTTCCGACGGCTGGGGAGCGACTTCCAGGGCACCACCGTGAAGGGCGTCGGCTTTGATCGGGAAGTGCTGGAAGAGGCCGGGATCCGTCACGCCGACGGCTTCGCCGCGGTCTCCAGCGGGGACAACTCCAATATTCTCGCCGCCCGCGTGGTGCGTGAGGGCTACCACGTGGACAACGTCGTGGCCCGCATCTACGACGCAGGCCGTGCCGCCGTCTACGAGCGGCTCGGCATCCCCACCGTCGCCACTGTGCGGTGGACGGTCGGCCAGGTGCTGCGCCGTCTCCTGCCCGAGGGCAGCGAACCCGTGTGGCGTGACGCCTCCGGCAACGTGCACCTGCTGCAGGTGTACGTCCACAACGGCTGGGTGGGACGCCGCATCCGCGACCTGTCCACTGCCGCGCGCGCACCCATCCCCTTCATGGTCCGGCTCGGCAAAGGACTCGTGCCGGACGGCGAAACCGTCTTCCAGGACGGGGACATGATTTTCGTGGGATGCGAGACAGATCGCACGTCCGACGTCGAAACGTTGTTCGCCTCAGCCCCGGCCAGGCATTAGGAGAGTTGATATGCGCGTCGCCATCGCGGGTGCCGGCAATGTCGGGCGCTCGATCGCCCGGGAGTTGATTGCCAACGGCCATCAGGTCCTGCTCATCGAGCGCGATCCACACTCCATCAAGCCTGAGTCCGTTCCCGGCGCCGAGTGGTTCCAGGCCGATGCCTGCGAGTTGCAGACGCTGGAGGATGCGGAACTGGAGAACTGTGACGTGAGCATCGCCGCCACTGGCGACGACAAGGCCAATCTGGTGCACTCCCTGTTGGCCAAGACGGAGTTCGGCGTGCCGCGCACCGTGGGGCGGGTCAATCACCCCGGCAACGAGTGGATGTTTGACGACGTGTGGGGCGTCGACGTGGCCGTGTCCACACCACGCATCATGTCCGCGCTGGTGGAGGAGGCCGTCGCCACCGGTGACCTGGTGCGGTTGTTCACCTTCACGAAGTCGACCACGAACCTCTCCGAGATGCGGCTGCCCGCCGATTCCTCGTACGCCGGCCGCAGGATCCGCGACGTGGAGTTGCCCATGGACGCAGTGCTCGTGGCCATCATTCGCGACGGCATCCCGCTGGTGCCTGACCGCGACGGCGCGCTGGAAGCCAACGACGAGTTGCTGTTCGTCGTGAGCCAGGAAGCCGAGTCGGAACTGGCGGCGATGTTCTCGGCAGACGACGACGACTGATCACAGAGCACAACTCGGCCCTGCTGGGCTCTAGGAGAGGACCTCGAACTCGGGGTTGAAGATGACGCGGCGCCCGTCCTCCTCGGTGAGTCGCCCGGTCACCAGGAGGTGCCTGCCGGGCAGGATGCACTCGATGCGCCTGCGGCCCATCCAGATGAGGCTCACAGTGCCGGTTCCGTCGTTCAGATCAGCCTCCAGCCAAGACTGGTTCGATGCGGTCACGGAGGTGACGGTGCCGCGCACCGTCACCTTCTGACGGATGAGGCATTCGTTCAGCGGGACTGCACCGGCTCGCTTCGACTGGTCGGCGAGGTCTTCGGCCTCGAGCTGCTCAGCGGTGGAGAGGAAGCGGCGGAACCGCTCCCCGATCGACCTGCGTTTGCGCTCTTCCTGGGTCACTTCTCATCCAGTTGGGGGATGTCCATGAGCAGTACGCTGCCGGGGGCAGCGGGCTGGGGTCCACGTCGAACCACGAGGTTGCTGAAGAACTCCCACATGGCGGAGTCGGCTTCCTCGTTGTCGGGTTCCAGTGCGGCCTTGCCCATCACGACACCCCGAAGCACCCAACCGGGGCCGCTGCACAGCCATGTACGAGACATGTGGGTCGCCGGTTTGCCCTCCGGCGTGGTGACGGGCAGACGCCGCCGGAGCTCTGCGCCGAACGGGCCCGCGACAAGCTCGACGGCGCCCTCGGCGGCCGTCGTGGCCTTGATGATTTCGTCGCGGATCTCCGAGAGCATCGATGAGCGTGTGGGGCCTGCGAAGACGGCAACTTCCATGGCAGACGTGCCGTCGGAGATCAGGAGCGCCTGCACCTTCTCCTTGGCCTTGTCCACCTGGAGCTGGAGGTTCATCTTGTCGAACGGCGTCAGGATGAGGGTCCCCAGGTCGAGGCGCTTGACGTCGTCGGCATCGAGGTCGACCTCGTCGACGTCGTAGGGGCCGTCCTCCCTGTCGAAGGCGGCGTCCCAGGCTTCCCACTGTGCTGCATCGTTCACGGCAACATCCTCCCCCGGTACTTCGGGTGCGATCCCGTCAGCAGCGACATCGACGTCCTTCGTGCGTCCGTTCTCCACGGTTGCAGCCTCCTCAATTGACTTCCGGCGTGCTGTTCCCCACGCCTGTAGAACCATAACCACCCGAGCCGCGTTCCGTCTCATCCAGCTCGGTGACTGCTTCGAAACGCGCAGTGATGCATGGCAGCACCACCAGTTGGGCCACGCGATCCCCCACTTCCAGGGTGATGGCTTCGGCAGGGTCATGATTGATGAGACAGACCAGGATCTCGCCGCGGTACCCGGAATCGATGACCCCCGGTGCGTTGACGATCCCGAGTCCACGTCGGGCCGCGAGTCCCGAGCGCGGTGTCACGAGTCCAACGGTGCCGCCGGGCAGGGCCAGCCGCACCCCGGTGCCCACCAGCGCCCGTTCGCCGGGCTCCAGCCGAATCCGGCTGGTGCAGCGCAGATCCGCACCGGCGTCACCCTCTCGGGCGTACGTCGGCACGTGCAGCTCATCAGCGATGACTTCGACGATCACGGGGACCGCTTGATGGTGTCGAGCGCCGCCGCGAGCTGGGTGGCGTTGCGGCTGCTGACCAGCCAGTGGGGATGGGGATCCGCTGCATCATTGAGCTTCACTCGCACCAACTCCCCGATGTACGGGCGGGTCAGAAGAAAATCGCGGGTGCTGGCCCCGGACGACATCACCTGGGTGCTCTCTGCGCGGTCCAACGCCTCCACGTCCTCGATCCACCGACCCTCCAGACTCTGGCGGCCGACGTGCAGCGCTCCGTCCGCAACGCGGATGCTGGTGCTGCCGTAGGCATGGATCATCAGACCCACGGCGATGCAGGACAGAGCCACGACGATGATTCCCTGGACTGTGGGCACGTACGCGAGGACGGCAAGGGCCAGGCTTGCCACGAGGACAACAGCCACGATCCACCACCACATCGGCACCCGGAGCCGTTCCACATAGGACATCCACCCAATGTAGCCCCGGGCGTGAAGCATAATGAAAAGTGTCTACTAGGGAAGGGGCTCCATCGATGGGTATGTCCGAAAAGGTGCTGTGGAAGGTGTATGCCGGGGTTCTGGGGGCGGTGACAACCCTGGTCGCGCAGAAGGTGGTGCAGAAGGTGTGGGAGGCCAGCACCGGGGACACGCCACCGGATCCCAACGATCCGGACACCCCGCTGGTGCAGGCGCTCATCTGGGCCGCTTCCAGCGGTCTGGGTGTGGGCATGGCCCAGTTGGCCATGAACAGGTTCATGCAACGCCGCTGGGTGTCCAACATGGGTCACGCGGCCCCGAGCACGCTCGCCAACAAGCTGGACCTGTCCAAGAAGTAACAACGACAGGGGCAGGAACGGATATCCATCATCCGTCCCTGCCCCTCACGCTGTGGGTGCGTCACACGCAGTCGACGCAGTACCCCTTGTCATTCTTGGTTTCCGCAAGTTGGCTCCTGGCCTTCACCAGGAAACACGAAGCGCACGTGAACTCGCCGGCCTGCTTGGGCAGGACCCGAACCGTGAGTTCCTCGTGGCTGAGATCAGCTCCGGGCAGCTCGAATGATTCGGCCGCCTCGACCTCGTCCTCGTCCACCTTGCCGGAATTCTTGTCATTGCGCCGCGACTTGAGTTCCTCGAGTGAATCCTCGCCCGTCTCTTCATCATTCTTGCGCGGGGCGTCGTAGTCAGTGGCCATCCGCAGGTCCTTTCTCTGGCCCACACCATGTCGGACCCAGCCGACGTGATCGGGGTATGTGTACCACATTCCGGAGGTCGTGCAAGTACTGGCGAAACATTGTCCACGGAAGAACTCCGAAATGGGTGGGGCCCAACCCCTACGGCTGAGCGTTACGCTGATAGGTTGGGCGCCAGCAACTTCCGGGAGAGGCTCAATGAACAGTGCACTGAGACCGCGCGAGATCCAGGCGCGCCTGCGCGCCGGAGCCTCGGTACCCGAGGTGGCGGCCCAGGCCGGCGTGGACGTGGACAAGATCTCCGGCTTCGCCATACCGGTGATGGCTGAGCGGGCGCACATGACCCGCACGGCCCTTGCCTCCTCTGTCCGCCGCCGCGGGGACGGCTCAGGACATCGTCGTCTCGGGGAGATCATCGAGGAGCGACTTCGGGCGCGCAGCCTGGATGCCGACACCGTCGAATGGGATTCCTGGCGCCAGAACGACCTCAAATGGCGTCTGGTGGGCATGTTTGATGATCAGGCTGCCTCCCGAGCTGCCGAGTTCATCTTCGATCCCAAGGGCCGTTTCAGCGTCGCTGACAACGCGGACGCCCGGTGGATGATTGGCGAGGAGTTGCCCGGACCGGTCAATGATCCGGACAACGAGAACACCATCGACTTCCACGACGAGTTCGCACTCGTACGCGCCACCTCCGGAGACTCCTCGTTCGGCACGACAGCCTTGGGCAAGCCCGGCGACGATGTGCCGCCGATGGAGTCCCCCTACGAGCACTCCGCCCACACCTCCGAGCTGGATGAGCTCTACGACATGCTCAGCGGCGTCAGCGAGGACTCCGTCCGCATCTACCTCGGCCTGGAGGACTCAGAGGGCGAGGAGTCGACTGAGGACGATGTCCGCAGTGCGGACAGCAAGGAGGGCTCGTCACCTGGAGCTGCTGCGTCAGCCGACGATGACCCCGAGTCGGAGTCAAGCCTTGCCGAGGCGCTGTCCGATCATCCTGACCTGCCTGTGGATCAAGAGGAAGCACCTGTGCGCTCCAGTGCACCCGATACCGGCGTGGACGCCGGGCAGGGCCCGGCAGCGCCCCAGGAGCAGGCCGCGGACGTCGCTGTGGAACCGCAGGTCGAGAGCCTCCCCGACGTTCCACAGGATCCGGACGCGCCACACAGGACGCCGTCACCATCTGCTGCCGTACCGGAGCAGGATCCTCTGCTGCCGGACACACAGCCGGAGGCACCCAAGCGCACGCCGAATCGCAAGCGTGCCAGCATTCCGAGCTGGGACGAGATCATGTTCGGCGGCCCGAGCCGCAACTGAGTCTCGCCCACGTGGTGGGCGGTGCCAGGTGTCCCGTCGCAGTTTGCCTGTGAAGCGGCCCGCATCGACTCACGAAGGTCAGCGCTGGTCTGCAGTGGGTACGCAGCAACGTCCACCTGGCGACGAATTCGCCGCACTCATGCCTTCCATCGAAGGCAGCAAGGACGCCGCGGTTCGTCCGTAGGACAGCATGAGCGCTCACAGCTGACCAAACATTGCCCGGAAACGGCACGAGGGGCCGGCTTCCGTGATGGAAGCCGGCCCCTCGTATGAGTGTCGTGGACTACTTGGAGAAGCGCACGATGTTGTTGAACACCCAGACGTCCGCCAGTTCGTAGCGGTAGCTGCCGTCGGAGTTCCTGTGAGCCTCGACGGTGTTGGGGGCCCAGATGTAGCTGCGGCACCCGTTGCCACCGGTAACGGGGGTGTCACACTCGGTGCGCCACTGGCGACCGTTCGTGGCGGTCCAGCTGCCGGCATTGCCGAGCGGGTTGCCTGTCCACAGCGAGCGCTTCGACTCGAGGTAGGTCAGGTTGTTGAAGTTCCAGCCCGTCTTCGACACGAACTTGCCGCCGGTGTAGTGGACCTGGGTAGACCAGATCTCCGTGCGGCAACGCGTCGTCTGCGAGTAGGGCTCGCAGGCTGTGAACCACTTGCGACCGTTCACCGTGTGGTAACCGGGCGTGGAGTAGACGTCGACCTCGTCCGGAGTGGGCGTGACCGTGGGTGTCTGGCTCGGTGCCCCCGTGGGGCTGGCGGTCACCGTTGCGGTTGACGTGACCGTGCTGGTCGGCGTCACCGTGGTGGTGGGGGTCGACGTCACCGTGGTCGTGGTGACCGTGACGGTGGATGTGGGGTTGGGATCAACCTCACAGTCGGCCGGAGGCGTCCACGTCTCAGCCTCGACTGCGGCGGGGCCCTCGGGCTCCACCTGGCCTTCGCTCAGACCACGGAACTGCACTTCACCGGCTGTGGCGAAGAGGCTGTCAGCCGCCTGCGGTGCCGTGGCCGTGATCCGTACGTGGGTGGCCACGGTGTCAACGGCGATGGCGGTGGTGCCACGACCCGCTGGCAACGTCACAGCCTTTGCACCGGTCCACGTGGTGCCATCAGTGCTGAACTCGACGGACATGGTCTTGACCTGCCCGTTGTCACTGTTCTGTCGCGGGGTCCAGACGATCTGGCTCAGGTCAACTTCCTTGCCGAGGTTGAACGTCAGGACGTGCGGGTAGGTGGCTGCCGGGGCGGCCCACTTGGAGTGCCAGAAGGTGGCGGGGTTGCCGTCGACCAGAGCGGTGGCCACACCGTTGGGTGCGCCCTCGTTCGGGGCTTCGGATGACGCCTGCGCCGTGACACCGGTCACGGCAATGCCGGGAGGTGCCACCGTCTGCGAATCAACCGTCAGGGCCTTCTCGACGAACCGTCCCGCCGAGTCCTTGACTCGGAGCAGGTGATCGCCCTTCACACTCTGGTAGGGCACGTAGTGGCTGAAGAAGGCGTTGCCGTCCTCATCGCTCACCGTGGAGCCGATACGGGTGCCATCCCAGAGGATGTCGAGGAACTCGTCCGGCATGAGACCGGTCAGGGTCACGCCCACACGGGAGTCATCCCGCGCGGTCGTGCTGGCGAGCACCATGGTCGGCACCTGGCAGTCATCAAACATCGCCTTGACTGGCACCACGTAATCGTTGGCAACCGTGACCTTGGCAGTTCCCACGCGGCCGTCGGAGAGCGTGACGGTGACGTCGAAGCTGCCTGCGGTGGCGTACTTGTGGTCTGCGCCGACGCGGTACAGCGAGCCGGCCGAGACCACACCTCGGGGGGTGTCGGTCTCGAACGTGGCATCTGCGGCCGCAGAGCCATCACCGAAGTCGATGGTGGCGGTCAACGGACCGGTCAGTGCCGAGTTGCTTGCGCTGTCGGCATCGTTGACGGAGTCCACGGCGACGGTCTTGCCGTCCACGGACACCTTGGTACCGGGGGCGGCGAAGTGTGCCACCTCGATGCGGTGTGACGTGTTGGTGCGAGCCTTGGCCGGCAGACCGGCGAGGTCGGTGCCCCAGGCCACGAGCGGACCGTCGTAGAAGTTGCTCTGCATGGCCAGCAGTCGCGGACCAATCGCATTGAGACGCTTCATGAAGTCCGTGACGTTGCGCTGCGACTGCTGCGACCAGCCGATCTCCGCGTGCGAGATGGCGCGGGGGAAGATCAGGAACTCGTTCTGCTTCCCGCCACGGTGGCTCTCGGACCACAGGGGGGCCTCGACACCGAGGATGTCATCCTCTTCCGCAATGGGAACGACGTTGCGGGGGTTCCAGTTGTAGTACTTGTCCACGTCGCCCCGGCCAGCCCACTCAAGGCCGATGGGGGTCTTGGGGTTGTACTTCATGTCCAGGTAGGAGGAGTCCGACTTGGACACGATGACCTTGGCGCCGGCCT
>JAUNVL010000191.1 GCA_030537675.1 Propionibacteriaceae bacterium
CAGGATCGTCGAGCCTCTCCAGTGGGCGCATGTGCCTTTCCGTATATAGGCCCACCCGCGTCAGGGCACAGCGGACACCGTCACGGATTTGACCGCAGGATGTCCTGTCCATCTGGCCGTCGCCTGGTAGGGGGGCATCCACCCCAGGAGGCTGACCGGAGTCAGGGGAGTCAGTAGTCGCCCTCTCATGCTTGATATGTAGGTGATCTTTCGGTCACCGGCGCGGCATTGTTGGCTTCGTCGACCATGCTCGAGGAGGAGCTTCGATGAGTACTGTGCTGCCGTGTTTGATTCCGACTTCTGAGGCTGGGCCGGGAACTCCTGATTCGTTGGGTGACTCGTTGCTCGATGCGTATGTGGAGTTCGTGAGGGCACGATCGCGCCCGAATACGGTGTTGGCGACGTGGTTCGACCTGAAGGTCTTCTTCAGCGTGGTGGGCAAACCGGTGGACCAAGTGCGCCCGGTCGACGTGCTCGGTTTCATCACTGCTCAGCGGGCGGGAATGGCTAGCTTGCCGGATTCGCATGTGAGCGTTTTGGCCGCGGTCGAGGACGGTGCTGGGGTTTCGCTGCGCACGATTAGGCGTCGGTTGTCGACGGTTGGCGGGTTGTATGCGTTCCTGATGGTGCGCGGTGATGTGGCTAGCAACCCGGTCCCTCGCGGGCTGCCGACCCGGCGAGAGAAGTCTCGCCCGAGTCAGGGGGTGCCGCTGGTGCGCTCGCCGCGCACGTTGCCGCGGATCCTGTCCGCGGTCGAGGTCGACGCCCTCACTGCCGTGTTGCGCACGCACCGGGACAGGGCGATGGTCGCGGCGATGCTGCTGGGTGGGTTGCGGCGTTGTGAAGTGCTGGGGCTGCGGCTCAGTGACGTGCGTGCCGGGGAGAAGCAGTTGTTCATCGCCGAGGGCAAGGGAGGCCATCAACGTCTGGTTCCCGTTTCACCCAGGTTCTTCGAGCATCTGGGCGCCTATCTCGACACTGAACGCCCCGCGGACGCCGACAACGACGTGCTGTTCTTGGTCCTGAAGCGCCCGCACCGGGGAGGGCCGCTCTCGGCCAAGGGTTTGGAGCAGGTGCTGGCCTCTGCGCGGGAGCGGGCCGGCTTGTCGCACGGGTCCTGCCACGAGTTGCGCCACACCTGTCTGACTCGGCTGAGGGAGGCTGGGATGGCGTTGGAAGCGGTCCAGGCCCAAGCCGGGCATGCATCGATTGAGTCCACCAGGATCTACCTCCATCTGGCAGATGACTGGTTGGCCTCTCAGTACCGTCGCGCCGCCGAAGTGATTGATGCGCAGGTCTATGCCGGCGGCCCCACCGGAGGGCCACCGCAGCCGTACGGGACTGGGACGCTTGAGCGGGTCGCCATCCCCGGGTTTCGGAGGCTGCGATGAGCACCACCTTGCCGGCCCGGTACTCCTCGGACCAGCCTGGGCGAGGTGGTGGGGCACCGATGGCGACCTGGGACCAGATCACCGCCGAGCTCCCCGTCATGGCCGCGACGATGCGCGCCTATTTGGAGCAGATCGCCGTCGTGCTGCGCCCTGGCAGCGTGAACAACACCGACCAGTGCCTGCGTTCTTTCGCCACCTACCTGATCACCCACCACCACGGCATCACCTCGATCAAGGACATCGGCCGGGCCCACATCGAGGGATACAAACCCTGGCTGGCCACCCGCCCCGGACGCTCCGGGACACCACAGGCCACACCGGCCACCGTCGCCCACCGACTCGGCACCCTGCGAATGTTCTTCCTGCGGATCGATGAGTGGGCCTGGGACCAGGCCCCGACACGGGTGCCGATGTTTCCCGGCGATGTCCCGAAGCAGCACCACGCATTGCCCAAAGCGCTCGACGACCACACCGCAGCCCGGCTGCTCACCGCGGCGCAGAACGACAAGCGCCAACTCGTCGGCCTGAGTGTCGAGTTCTTGCTGCGCACAGGGCTACGGGTCGGCGAGTACACCGCGCTGGCCGCTGACGCCATCGTCCTCATCGGCGACACCCACTGGCTCCACGTCCCGGTCGGCAAACTCCACGAGGACCGCTACCTACCCCTGCACCCACGCCTGGTCGAGCTCGTCACCGCCTACCGAACCACGCACGTCCCCGGCGACCATCAACTCCTGCTGCCCAGAGAGAACGGCAAGGCATTGGACCGCCACACGGTCACCCGGTTCATCAACAAGGCTGGCGCCGCCGCCGGTTTGGGCCACATCCACCCCCACCAGCTCCGTCACACCCTGGCCACCCAGGCCATCAACCGCGGCATGTCCCTGGAAGCGATCGCCGCGATGCTCGGCCACAAATCGATGGACATGACCCTGGTCTACGCCAAGATCGCCAACCGCACCGTCGCCGAGGAATACTTCACCGTCGCCGCCAAGGTCGACGCGCTCTACGCCCACCCCGCCCAGCTCGCCGCCGACGACCTCGGACCCAACATGGCCCGACTCAACCGCGAACACTCCCGGATGCTCGGCAACGGCTACTGCACCAGACCCAAAGTCATGGACTGCGTCTACGAGACGATCTGCGAGTCCTGCACCTTCTTCCAAACCACCATCGAGTTCCGCCCCACCCTGCTCGCCCAACGCGAAGACGCATCCTCAAAAGGTCAAGTCCGTCGGGCCGAGATCTACGACGACCTACTCACCGGCCTCGACAACCACGAAGCCTCTTGACAACCGATACCTACATAATGCCGA
>JAUNVL010000192.1 GCA_030537675.1 Propionibacteriaceae bacterium
TCGGATGACCAGGCGGCAATCCAGTCCCCGGTACCTTCCGAGGTATCGACGATCCCGGATTCCAGCCAGGCAAAGTCCCCGGCGAGTACTCCCTTCGACAGCTTCCGGTCGGTCTTGTCGCTGTTGGCCCACAGATCCCGGAAGAGGGTTTCGCAACGGTGTTCCGCCTGTTCACAGAACGCCATGGCCAGAAATTCCGCTGATGCCGAGTTGTCCGGGTCCTGGCTGCGCATGAGTTCGACCCGGGATATGCAGGCGGCCATGGCAAAGAGTTCCGCGCCCACATCCACCACGCGGCCGAGAAAGGCCTGGTGGTTCTCCATGCCGGCCTGCCAGCTGGCCATGCCAGCGAAGGTGTGCCGCGCCAGGCGCCGGGACGCCCTTTCGATGAA
The DNA here is from genome assembly GCA_030537675.1 of Propionibacteriaceae bacterium. GTDB lineage: Bacteria > Actinomycetota > Actinomycetes > Propionibacteriales > Propionibacteriaceae > Arachnia. The sequence goes on from JAUNVL010000192.1 coordinate 393, forward strand.
GCGCAGGTACTTCGCGAGTGGGCCGTGCTCGGCGTAGGCGTTGGGCAGCAGACCGGAGCCGACCGCCAACGTCGGCAGCCATTTTGCATAGAAGCCGGAGGCGCCCACGGCGGCCTTGGCCTTGGCGGACAGGTTCGCGTCCTTGTTGGCCAGGTCCCCGGCTGCTTTCAGGTGCGCGTCGACGGCCTCGCGAGCGATGAGCAGGTGCATGATCTCGGTGGAGCCCTCAAAGATGCGGTTGATGCGCATGTCCCGGAGGAGTTGCTCGACGGGTACGGCCCGCTCCCCGCGAGCCTGTTGCGATGCGGCTGTTTCGTAGCCCCGCCCTCCACGGATCTGCAGGAGTTCGTCGGCGATCTTGTATGCGACTTCCGAGCAGAAGAGCTTGGCGAGAGCCGCCTCGATGCGCACGTCCTTCATGCCAGCGTCTGCCAGGGCAGCGGAAAGCTCGAAGACTGCCTCCATGGCAAAGGTGTTGGCTGCGATGTAGGCGATCTTCTTGCCAATTGCCTCGTGTTCCCCAACCGGCTTGCCCCACTGGACTCTGATGGCCGACCATTCCCTGGCGATCTTCAGGGCCCACTTTCCCGCGCCGAGGCACATCGCCGGGATGGACAGGCGTCCGGTGTTCAGCGTGCTCAGCGCAATCTTGAGTCCTGCTCCTTCTTTACCCAGACGGTTCTCAAGGGGGACCTCGACGTCGTGGAACCGCGTGACGCTGTTCTCGATGCCGCGCAGTCCCATGAATGCACAGCGGTTCTCCATGACGATGCCGGGGGAGTCCGCTTCCACCACGAACGCGCTGATTCCACCGCGTGCCGTGGTGCCGTCGGGCAGTTGGTGGGATGGGACCGCAGCCAGGACGACGAGCAGTTCGGCCACCGTTCCATTCGTGGTCCAGAGCTTGGAGCCGTTGATCGTGTAGCTCTTGCCGTCCTGTGAGGGGGTGGCGGTGGTACCGAGACGCGCCGGGTCCGAGCCGACGTCGTTCTCGGTGAGCAGGAACGCAGAGATGGCACCGGCAGCGCAGCGGGGGAGGAAAGAGCGTTTCTGTTCCTCGGTGCCGAACATTTTCACGGGCTCGGGTACGCCGATGGATTGGTGGGCTGACAGCAGAGCACCGAGGCTGGGGTTGAGGGATCCCACGAGAGTGAGGGAGCGACCATAGTCGGCCAGATTCAGGCCGACCCCTCCGTACTCCACGGGGATCTTCATCCCAAAAGCGCCCACGTCGCGGAGCGCTTTGATGGCCTCGTCGGGTACCCGGGCCTCGCGTTCGATGGCGGAGGCGTCGATGTCCTCGATGGCTTCGCGCAGCCGTGCCATGAAAGCCACGCCTCGTGCCGTGGCCGCGGGCTCGGGCTGTGGATGGGGATGGATCAGGTCCCAGTCGAAGTTGCCCATGTAGAGGCCCTTGGCGAAGCTGGGGCGTTCCCACTGCTGCTCGCGGGCAGCCTCAGCCACTTGGCGCGCGACTTTTTCGTCGACACGCTCACCGGATTGGATCTCGTCAACGCTCATGGTGGTTCCTTAGTCCAAGACCGAAGGCCTGCCACGGGACTCTCACAGGCCCTGACGTACAACATCCAGCGTAGCTGGATATTTCCGGCGCCGACGGGGAAGCCCGCTTGTGGCTGCGGGGGAAGGAACAACGGATGCATGGAGGACGGGCGACGCAGCTCGGCCAGTCGCCGCGGCGCGCCCAGATGTCCACCTGATGGGACGAAACGCTGTTCATCGTGGACACTTGATGCACACTGCCCCAGTGCCGGGGTGATCCAGTCACCCGTCGTTTTTCATCAGGAAGAAGTATCCATGACATCCCCGAACAGGTCCCACCGCCGCGCGTTGACGGCGCTCTCGGGTCTGACCGTCGCCGCCCTTGCCCTGACCGCCTGCTCCAGCACCACGGACGAGAAGTCGCCCGATGGCGACTCCCCAGCAGGATCTGGCTCAACGATCCTCATCGGCACCACCGACAAGATCACCACGATCGACCCGGCCGGCTCGTACGACAACGGCTCCTTCGCCGTGATGAACCAGGTCTTCCCGTTCCTGATGAACACGCCGTACGGCAGCCCCGACGTGGAACCTGACATCGCCGTCTCCGCCGACTTCACCGGGCCCATGGAATACACGGTCACATTGAAGCCTGACCTGAAGTGGGCCAACGGCAATGCCCTGACCTCCTCGGACGTCAAGTTCTCGTTCGACCGTCAGCTCGCGATCCTCGCCAATGGCGCGGACGACGGCAACGGCCCCGCCTCGCTGCTCTACAACCTCGAGAGCGTCGACGCCACGGACGACACCAC
>JAUNVL010000193.1 GCA_030537675.1 Propionibacteriaceae bacterium
GTCCACATCGATCCCGATGACCCGACCCCTCCATATGAGCAGTTGCGACGCTCCCTGGACGAGCTGATCAGCACCGGCGTCCTGGTCGATGGCCAGAGACTGCCGTCAGTGCGCCAGTTGGCGGCGGATCTCTCGCTCGCCGCCGGGACCGTGGCTCGCGCCTACGCCGAACTCGAGAAGGGCGACCTGGTGCTGTCGCGTCGCGGCGCAGGCACGCGTGTCACGGCTCCGCAGTCGCTGCTGAGCGGGGATGCCCGGGAGGCGAGGCTCATGGAGCTGGTCGACGACGTCGCCCGCCATGCCGTGGCGCTGGGCATGACGACGGAATCGCTGACGCCCATCATCCACCAGGCCATGCGCTCGCACTCCGCCATCTGAATCCACCAAGCCATCCGCTTCCACTCCGCTGGTTGAGCAGTGCCCGGCGAGGAACGAGCCCGGCACGTGTCGAAACCGCCGCCGCCCAAACAACATGCCACACCCCACCAGCTGCACCCCACACCATCCGCTTCCACTCCGCTGGTTGAGCAGTGCCCGGCGAGGAACGAGCCCGGCACGTGTCGAAACCCCTGCCAGCCAAACAACAGGCCCACACCACACCCCAAACCATCCGCCCTCACTCCGCTGGCTGAGCAGTACCCCGAGAACCATCCTCTTCCACTCCGCTGGTTGAGCAGTGCCCGGCGAGGAACGAGCCCGGCACGTGTCGAAACCGCTGTCGGCCGAGCGACCCTTCTGGACCCGCCGACACCCACCGCTCGACGAGCAAAGGAATTCGATTGGGGCCCCCGCGGCCGAGTCACTAGGATTCAGCCCATGAGTGAGCACGCCACGCAGCAGTCAGGCCTCCCCGACAAGCCCGTCCTTGAAGGACTGGAATCGAAGTGGAGCAAGGTCTGGCGCGACGAGAAGACCTACGCCTTCGAGCGCCCGGCCAGCCGCGCCGACGTCTTTAGCATCGACACCCCTCCCCCGACGGTGTCCGGCTCGCTCCACGTGGGGCACGTCTTCAGCTACACGCACACGGATCTGGTGGCCCGCTACCAGCGGATGCAGGGCAAGCAGGTGTTCTACCCCATGGGATGGGACGACAACGGCCTGCCCACGGAGCGTCGCGTGCAGAACTTCTACGGCGTCCGCTGCGACCCGTCCATCCCCTACGACCCGGATTTCGCTCCCCCGGCCAAGCCCGATCCGAAGCGGCAACTGCCCATCAGCCGCGCCAACTTCGTCGAGCTGTGCCATGAGTTGACGGCCGTCGACGAGCAGGCATTCGAGGACATGTGGCGTCAGCTGGGGCTGTCGGTGGACTGGGACACGCTGTATGCCACCATCTCGGACGAGTCGCAGGAAGTGGCCCAGAAGGCCTTCATCCGCAACCATGCCCGCGGCGAGGCCTACCTCTCCTATGCGCCGACGTTGTGGGACGTGACGTTCTCCACCGCCGTCGCCCAAGCAGAGCTGGAGGCCCGTGAGTACCCCGGCGCCTACCACCGCGTCGCCTTCACCCGCCCGGACGGCCAGCCCATCTACATCGAGACCACACGCCCCGAGCTGATCGTCAGCGTGTGCGCGCTCATCGCCCACCCCGACGACGAGCGATACCAGGGACTGTTCGGCACCACCGTCACGTCCCCGCTGTTCGGCGTCGAGATCCCCGTCCTGGCCCACCCCGCCGCCGAGCCCGACAAGGGCGCCGGCATCGCCATGTGCTGCACCTTCGGCGACCTCACCGACGTCATGTGGTGGCGCGAGCTGAACCTGCCCACCCGCACGGTGATCGGGCGCGACGGGCGCTTCGTCCGAGAGATGCCGGAATGGGTCACGCACACCGAGGCCTACGAGGCTCTGGCCGGCAAGACGGCTTTCTCAGCCCGTGAGGCCACCGTCGCGATGCTGCGTGAGAGCGGCGAGCTGGACGGCGAGCCCAAGGCCACCAGCCGCATGGTCAACTTCTACGAGAAGGGCGACAAGCCGCTCGAGATCGTGGCCACCCGCCAGTGGTACATCCGCAACGGCGGCCGAGACGACGACCTCAAGGCCACGTTCCTGGAGCGTGGCAACGAGCTCAAGTGGTCGCCCGAGTACATGCACCACCGCTACGAGAACTGGGTGGGCGGCCTGGCAGGCGACTGGCTCATCTCCCGCCAGCGCTTCTTCGGTGTCCCCTTCCCCGTGTGGTACCCCTTGGACGCCGACGGCGAACCCGACCACGACCACCCCCTGGTGGCCGACGAGACCTCCCTGCCCATCGACCCGGTCCGTCACCGCCCCGAGGGCTACACGGAGGACCAGCGCAACCAGCCGGGCGGCTTCATGGCCGACCCCGACATCATGGACACGTGGGCCACCTCGTCGCTCACCCCCCAGATCGCCTGCGGCTGGGAGCGCGACGAGGAGCTGTTCAACCTCACGTTCCCCATGGACATGGCCCCGCAGGCCCACGACATCATCCGCACCTGGCTGTTCAGCCGCGTGGTCCGCGCACACTTCGAGAACGGCTCCCTGCCGTGGAAGCGTGCCACCATCTCCGGCTTCGTGACCGACCCGGACCGCAAGAAGATGTCCAAGTCCAAGGGCAACGTGGTGGTCCCCACCGACACGCTCGACAAGTTCGGCTCCGACGCCGTCCGCTGGCGCGCCGCCATGGCCCGTCCCG
>JAUNVL010000045.1 GCA_030537675.1 Propionibacteriaceae bacterium
TCCTCGAAGTCGTCGACGTGGCGCAGCACGGATTCGCGGCACTTGGCGTTGAATGCCTCGACGCCGAATGCCTCGATGTCGGACTTGCCGGAGAAGCCGAGTTCCTTCTCGACGGCGAGTTCAACGGGCAGCCCGTGGCAGTCCCAGCCAGCCTTGCGGTCGACGCGGTACCCCTGCATCGTCTTGAAGCGGGGGAACATGTCCTTGAAGACCCGGGCCTCGATGTGGTGGGTGCCCGGCTTGCCGTTCGCGGTGGGAGGGCCCTCGTAGAAGGTCCACTTCTCACCGGAAGAGGTGGCCTCCAGCGAGGCGTCGAAAGTTTTCGACTCGTCCCAGAGAGCCAGGATCTCAGCTTCCATGGCAGGAAAATCGACGTTGGCCGGGACCGGCTTGTATGCGCTCATCAGGGGTTCCTCTTCGCTTCGTGACAACACTGCTGAAAGCGAAGGGACGAGCCGAGGCCCGCGGTACCACCCTCCTTGGACACCTGATCAGATCGCTCTGTCCGGGAACCCTCTTGATTTTCTGCCGCAGCCGGTTCTACTGGGCCCGTGACACGAGCTGTTCTTCCGGCAACTCCGGGGTGATTGCCCCATCCCTGCCTTGCGGTCGAGTCCAAGTATGCGTCACGTCGAGGTCGGGGGCCAAAGTCTGGAGGCGGCTGCCACGTAAGTCACACCCGAATGCTCAACGAGTGGCCTTCCACAACTGCTCACCTGTGAATACTTCTTCAAAGCCCGGGTACGTGCGCAGCTTTCTCGGGTTCTCACCGGACTCAGTGACCACCGGAGGGGGAGCAGGAGGACAGCACGGAAACACAGGCGATGAGGATCAGGAGCAGGACACGCATCATCGGGTGGCCTTCCACAACTTTTCTCCGTTGTTCACGCCTTCGTAGCCGTCATAGTGGCGCAGCTTTCCGGGGGGTTGTCCGGACTCGGTGATTCCGGGGCTGATGGCGACGCCGGAGGATTTTTCGCCCATGACGTCGGCGGCTGCGCCCATGGCCGCGTCAACGACCTTTTGGGCATCCTGTCCAGCGGCGATGATGATGGTGCCGGTCATGACAGGGCCTTTGGTCATGCCGTTGTCCACGTCATGGATGACGACGTCTGATCGTTCGACGCCCGGGGTGGAGGCGATGGCATCGGCCACCTGTTGGCGCCAGAGATCGCCTTCGGGAAACTCCCTCGGCGGGCCGAAGAGGGCACAGGCCGACAGCGTCAGGCACATCATGGTCACCAAAAGAATGCGCATGGCCCTTACCGAACAGCATGCGTGTCCGCTTTTCAAGTGTCCCGGCTCAACCGCTGATGCGCCGGGCCCTCTCGTGATGGTCGTGAGAGGCATACTCGAGGTGTGGACATCTCGCACCTGAGGGGCATCGCGCTAGCGCTCCCTGTTGCGCTGGGCCTGGCGATGTTCGCTGTGCCCGCCGGGTCTGCATCAGCCTCCTGCCCGGGCACCAGCGTGGTGGAACGCATCACGTTTGAGGATTCCAGCCAAGGTGCGACGGGCGGCTACAGCATGTACCTGCCCGCCTGTTATTCCGAGGACGAGAGCGCGCGCTATCCGAGCGTGTACCTGCTGCACGGTCTGGGGGAGAGTGACACCCACTGGTTGTTGATGGGGGTGCAGGCGGCAGCGGACCTGGCCATCGCCAGGGGTGACATCGCACCCATGATCCTCGTGATGGCCGACGGCGGTCCCAGCTACGAACCCGGCAGGGATGGCGTGTCTTTCGACGACTATGTCCTGGATGAGTTGGTGCCTCGCGTCGACGCCGCGTACCGCACGATCCCCAGCAGGGATGGCCGCGCGGTGGGAGGCATCTCGCGCGGTGGCGGCAGGGCGTTGGCCATCACGGCGAAGGCCCCCGACATGTTCACCGCCGTCGGAGGGCACAGCCCGAAGGTGGAGGACGCGGAGATCCTGGCGCCGGCGCTGGCCCGAGCAGGTGCCCGCGTGTGGCTGGACGTCGGTGACGGCGACTACCTGCACGACGGCTCCATCACTCTCGCCGCACTGCTGCGCGCCACCGGCGCTCCCGTCGAGTTGCACGAATGGCCCGGAATCCACGAGTCGGCGTACTGGATGTCCCACGTGGGCCACTATCTGGCGTACTACGACGAGTCGTTTCGGCTTGCTCGAGCACAGTCATGAGCTTCGGCGACATTTCGGCTGGACTACCAGCCGAAATGTTGCACGGCCTGCGGAGGAGTCCCCTCAGGCCGCCACTTTCTCCTGCACCTGACGTTTGATCCGCGCCAGCATGGCGGCCATGCCGCGCAGCCGCAGCATCGAGACGGCGTCACCGAGCCCGAGTTGTTCCGTGACGTCCATCGGGACGGCAAGCACGTCGGCGGCGCTGAGCCCATCCAGCCCTTCGTGCAGGATGCCCGCGAAACCGCGAGTCGTCGGCGCCTCCGGAGGTGCGGAGAAGAACAGGTGCACGACGGCGTCCTCGTCGTCGCCGTCCACCTCGACGAGGAGGAAGATCGGCGACTGGCACTCCGGCACCGGCTCCAGCAGTTCGGGATGATCGACGTAGCGCTGCGGCAGCGGTGGCAGGCCATCGCTGAACTCCAGCAGCAACTGCAGGCGGTCAGGGATGCCGAGGTCGTTGAAGTCCTCGACCACTTGCGCCAGCGCCGCTGGCAGCGGCCGTGCGGTGTTCGGCTGGTCGCTCACTGAGGGACCTCCCCGGGCTCGGTGCCCTTGACGATGGGAACCCGCACCGTGTTGCCCCACTCCGTCCACGAACCGTCGTAGTTGCGCACGTCGTCGAAGCCCAGCAGGTGCTTCAGTGCGAACCAGCTGTGCGATGAGCGCTCCCCGATGCGGCAGTACGCCACGACGGGCTCGTGCGGGTCGAGACCCTGCTCGGTGAGGTAGATCTGCTCGAGCTCGGCGCGTGAGCGGAATGTTCCGTCCTCGTTCGCGGCTCTGGCCCACGGCACCGACACTGCGCCGGGGATGTGCCCACCGCGCAGCGCGCCCTCCTGGGGGTAGTCGGGCATGTGCGTGCGTTCACCGGTGTACTCGGGTTCCGAGCGCACGTCGACGAGCTGCCCGCCGAGGAAGTTTCGGACCTCCGGCAGGTAGGCCCGCTCGACCGAGTCGTCGCGGCTGACCACCGGATAGTCCTTGGGCGCCGGAATCGGTGCGGCGCGCGTCATGTCCCGGCCCTCGGCCTGCCACAGGGCGCGGCCGCCGTCGAGCAGCCGCACGTCATCGTGACCGAAGAGGGTGAAGACCCACATGGCGTAGGCGGCCCACCAGTTCGACTTGTCGCCGTAGACGACGATCGTGGTGTCGCGCCCAATGCCCTTGGAGCCCATGAGCCGGGCAAAGGCTTCACCGTCGATGTAGTCGCGGGTGATGGGGTCGTTGAGGTCGAGGTGCCAGTCGATCTTCACGGCACCCGGGATGTGGCCCACCTCGTAGAGCAGCACGTCCTCGTCGGACTCAACGACGACGAGGTCCTCGCTGCCCAGCTGGCGCTCCAGCCATTGCGTGCTCACCATCCGTTCCGGGTGGGCGTAGTCGGCGAAGCGTGGGTCGTCATCAAAAGGCATGGTCATGGGTCAACCTCCAGTTGCAAGAATCTGCCGACCATCCTGTCATCTTTCCCCATCCTCCCCGGATCACTGCCCAGCCACCAGCAACGTCGCCGGCGTGGGGAAGCTGTCAGCCATCGTTGCTGCGGCCAAGGCAACGCCGCAGGTTTCAGCCCCACCAGTGCTGCGCGGGACGTCGACTCAACAGAGGGTGACGCGTGGTGAGAGGTGACCCGCCGCCGCCAGATCCTGCAACTGCGCGGACATTCGCTCCCGGATGGTCCACGGGTCAATCGTGTTGACGTAGATCTTGGTCCCACCCTCGAAACCGGCGTGCGTCGACACCCGCCATTTGATGACAGCGCGCAGCGGCATCGGGAGGTCGAGCGACGGCGGCCGATGGTGCCACTCCTCGTTGACCGGCACCGGAGCACCCGTCGCGGCATGGCAGGCGTGCAGCAGGTCCGAGAAGTCGCGCACCTGCTCCGGGGTGAGCTCCCACGGACTGCGGTCCGGGACGAGTGAGTGCACCTCCATGGACGGGTAGCGGTGCCCGACACCGGCGAAGGCGACGGCGCTGGGGGTGCGGGCAATGAGCAGCCCCTGCTCAGCGGCGTACTCCGTGCCCCACCGGGCATACAGATTGGGCTCCTCCCGGAGCCGCCCTGCCTCGCGCGTCAGTTGGGCACCGAACTCGTCGATGGCCACCACCTGCTTGTGGAGATGGTCGAAGGATGACCCGGCTGGACGGAGCCAGTTCTGGAAGACGCTGACGTAGCGTGCGGCGGGGTTGTCGCGGTACAGGTCGCGCATGGCGCGGATGGCCAACTCGGTGTAGGCACAGTGTTCGTCGGGTGTGAGGGTGCCGGAGGAGGCGAGTTGGCTGTCATCAGTGGCGCCGTCGACGAAGTGGCGGCGGGCCACAATCACCTGGTGGTTCCCGGCGAAGAGCCCGATGGCTTCGCGCTGCAGGTCGGCCTCGGCAAGCGGCTCTGCAGTGGCGCCGACGGAGCCGCGCGCCCCCATCCTGATCCTGGCCAGCGTGGCGACGTGGGAGCGTCCCGCAGGGGTGGACAGGTAGGCCTCCCGCCGGGCCTCGGAGGCGGGTGTCGGCACGTAGCCGTGGGACAGGTGCCAGTAGTCGTAGCTGAGGATCTCGAACAGGTTGGGGATGAGGCGGAACTCTGCCGTGGTGTCGGTCAACTCCTCGGCGAGAACGCCGCGCAGCTCCTGCCACGCCCCATCGATGCGGACCACGCGAGCGATCTCCGGGGTTGCCTCCACCTGCCGGGCCGGGCAGAACGCGCAGACCCGGTCCATGGCACCCGGACCGAGGGGTCTCGGTGGGTGGTCCGTGAAACCAAGCGGTCGCGCGGCCCGTCCGGGCAGCGTCCAGACCTGGGTGCCGGTGAACGGGTTGACCTGCTTGATGGTCCCATCGGGCAGGCGTGTCAGGTACGTGGTCACCTTCATCAGCCTAGGCGGGTGGCCGGTTGACGCAGCCGGGACCCCAGCGAGAAAGGGGAACCCACAGGCAGCATCGCGCCCGTGTCGTGAGACACGACCGAAGTACAGTCAGCCGTCGTACCCCGAGCCGCCAGTGGACCTCTGCGCGAGTGGCTCGATAATCTCGGGTGGGCAGGAGCATCTCGGACCCGTACGACTGGAAGGTGGCAGCCGACGTGATTCCCTTCCTCCTCCTCCCGATCGGCGTGGCCTTTTTCATCGGTGTCGCTGTTTCGACGGCCAGGAAGGACCGCCAGCGCAGCGACGTCTGGGCGATGTGGGCGGCGGCCCGTGGCTGGGGCTACGCCACCACCTGGCCACAGATGATCAGGGGTCACAGCGGGGGCCCCTTCAACAAGGGTGGCGGTCGACGCGCGGACCGGGCGTTCTGGGGCACCTTCGACAAGGTCCCGATGTTCGGCTTCCGGTACCGCTACACCGTCTCGACCGGAAAGAGCAGCCAGACGTTTCCCTTCCTGATGGTCGGAATCCGTTTCCCCGGTGCCGTGTTCCCGCCCATGTCGCTGACGTACGAACGTGATTTCCTGTTTTGTCGGGACAAGGACCTCCAGTTCGAGAACCAGCAGTTCAACCAGACCTGGCGCGTGAAGTCACACAGCGCACGCTTCGCCCATGATGTGCTGCACCCCCGCACCATGGATTTCCTCATGCGCCAACCGCTGAAGTTCAAGGAGTTGTGGTTCAGCGGTGACGTGCTGTTCGTCTGCGTCGCCGGGGACCCCGATCCCGACGCCGCTGATGCTCTGATGCGGTTGTTGTCAGACTTCATGGACCTTCTGCCGTCCCACCTCCTCCGCGAGGTGGGGGCCACGGATCGCAAGGTGGACGATTCCGGGCCGGGCGTCCCAATCGCCGAGCAGCGTCGTCGCATCGCCATCGTGGGTGAGCGGTCTCAGAGCCGGGCCCGACGACCTCGTTGACATGCCACGCCCTCCCGGGTGATGTGGGCGCTCCGGTCTGGAACATGCGGTGGGTATCCAGGTTCCGGCAGGATGGTCCCATGCCCATCTTCGACGTGTCCCTGGATGACCTGCGCCGCCGCACCAGCATCAAATGGCGCCGCTTCGAGCCCGACGTGCTGCCGATGTTCGTGGCCGAGATGGATGTTCACCTGGCCCCACCCATCGCCGCACGTCTGCAACTCGCCATCGCTGAAGGCGACACCGGCTACTCAGAGCTGCCCCTGTACCAGGAAGCGTTCGCATCCTTTGCCGAATGGATGTGGGACTGGAGGCTGAACGTCGACGACATGGCGCTGGCAGGTGACGTGATGTCGGGGATGCGCGAACTGCTCCTGGCGAGCACGGCGCCGGGCGACGCCGTGGTCATCAACCCGGCGATCTACCCACCCTTCCGATCCGTCTGCCGTACCACCGGCCATCCTTTGCTGGAGGTGCCGATGCGGGATGACGGCCGACTCGACCTCGACGGCCTGGAAGAGGCGTTCTCCGGGGCCCGGGGACCGAAACCGACCGCCTACCTGCTGTGTTCGCCGCACAACCCGCAGGGCACTGTGCACACCAGGGAAGAACTGACGGCGGTGGTGGCGTTGGCGAACGCGCACGGCATCACGGTGCTCTCCGACGAGATCCATGCACCGCTGGCCGGTCCTGCGCACATTCCGTTCACGACGCTGCCGGGTGCGGAGCGATCCTTCGTCGTGACATCGGCGTCAAAGTCGTGGAACCTCGCCGGACTCAAGGCAGGTCTGCTCGTTGCCGGAGCGGATGTCCGGGGCGTGTTGCGGGAACTCCCCTCCTACGTCGAGGAATCCGTCAGCCACCTCGGCGTCCTGTCCCACGCCGTCGCGCTGACGGATGCCCGTGAGTGGTTGCAGGAACTCACGCTGGAGATCGCGGAGAACAAGCGGCATTTTGCTGACGAACTCAGCCGCCACCTGCCCGCGCTGTCCTATGAACCATCGGAGGGGACCTACCTCGCGTGGCTGGACTGCGCCGCGTTGGGGCTGGAATCGCCGGTCACGTCGTTCCACGAGGCGGGACGCGTGCGCTTCGGAGCTGGGACCGACTACGACCCTCGGGCGACGCAGCACGTGCGGGTCAACCTCGGTACCTCTCGTGAGCTGATCACGGAAGCTGTCCGCCGGATGGCCGCCAGCATCTGACTCCGGCGGGCGTCCTCCCTAGCCGGGTGCCATGAACTGATTTCCCACGTACCCTGTGCAGTGGACGTATGGATGCCTGGTGGGCCGGGATCCTGGGGATGGGGACTTTCATGACACTTCCGATGGCTGCCTGGCGCGTGACGTACACGCCCGGCGACTGGCTGGTCCTGTCCGGCCCCACGATGCTCGTGGTGATGCTGCCCGCACCACCGCGCATGTCCCAACTCGTCAACACGCTGTGGGACGACGTCGTGGCTGCGAAGTCTGTCGACGCACTGCTGGCACTGTTCGGGGAGTACGGACTCGACGGCATGCCCGACTTTGCCGCGTTCTTCTGGGACGTTGCCGGATTGCACGGCATGGCCAGGGGGAACGTCACCGTGGTCGACACGGACACCGGAGAGGCTGCCGTCACCGGTTCCGACGTGGTCACGTGGCGGGAGGAGGCGCTCGGTTCCACGAGAAACCTTCGCGTGGACATGCAGGCTGTCGATAAGAACGCAAGCCTGCAACTGCCACTGGTGGTGGGGGCAGTGAGTGCGTCCGCGATCTACCTGAGCACCGATCCCGCTTCGCAGGTGCGGTTCCCGGATCTCGAACAAGTGGGCGTCCTGCCCAAGGTACCGCTGCTGGGCATTCGCCCCATGGCTTCGGTGGAGGCCTCGGATCCGGAGGCTGAATCCCCGGTGGCCGTTGTGGGACTCGGTGACGAGACGGAGATGGAGCCCTACGAGGAACCAGCCGGTGACCCTGCGGAGGAAGATCCAGAGCCGCAACCGCGGTCCCGCGAGCCGCTGCCCGATCTCCAGCAAGAGCCCGAGCCGGCGCCGGAGCCACAGCTCGAGCCACAGCCAGAGCGGGAGCCCGAGCCGGGCAGGGAGTCACAACCTGAGCCACAGCTGGACCCTGAGCCGAAGCCCGAAGCGGAGCCGGAGCCTGATGTGCTGGGTGGGCAGCAGCTGATGTTCGATGCGGACGACGAAGCTCCGCCGTCGATGCCGACCCCGAGGGAGTCCATCCCGGACCTGCCCATCCCGCCCCCAGTGGTGTCGGCCCCCGTGGTGGTGCCCGGCAACTTCCAGGTGGGGGACGACGACGACGAAGGCGGCACGATTTTCTCCACAGGTCTGGCCGCCACCCACAAGCCACCGGCAGCGGCCTCCATCGAGGAACAGTCGCAGGTGCTGGCCGTCCCCTGCGCCCGCGGACACGCGAACCCTCAGGGGAGCCGTCAGTGCCGGATCTGCTCAGCCCCCGTCGACTCATCGAACCCGCGCCTGATCAATCGACCTGCGCTGGCGGGCGTGCACAGCAACAAGGGTGAATTCGCCAATCTGCAGGTGGCCGTGCTCGTTGGGCGGTCCCCGGATGCAGCGAAGGCGCCGCGCGGTGCCCATCTGATGCGCGTCCCCAGTCCCAGCAGTGACATCTCTCGCAGCCACCTGCTGGTAGCCCCACGCGACTGGAGCGTGATCGTCACCGACCTCAATTCCACGAACGGCACCACCATCATCCCGGTGGGGGAGCAATCCTTCGTCCTTGCCAACGGCCAGTCCGTGCAGGTGGACATGGGAACCGTCCTCGACCTCGGCGACGGCGTATCCCTGCGGATCGAGCCGCCCCGTGGCTGACGGATCCACCCTTGAACCCGCTGAAGACGCCCGTCGGCGTTCACGCACGGTCCGCCGGCTGCGCAGGTTCGCTGCCCGTTCCTGGCAGGCACTCGTCGTGGCCGCCGTGGTGCTGGCCCTCGGGGTGCTCGCGTTCCTGAGCCCCGGCCTGGTGCAGGCTGATGTGGTCCTGGACGAGGGAACGGTCCACATCGCCAAACAGGACACGAGCATGCTCGGAGTCTTCAACACCCAGATCGACCAACTCTCCAACTCCAGAACCGCTGGCGATTCCGAGTTGCGCATTTTGCAGGATGACAACGTCGTTCTCGTCCATGGGGTGGAGACCTCGACGTTGATGGAGTACGACCCGGCGCGAAACGCAACAGGCTCCGCGACGCAACTGCCGAGCGACGCCAGGGTCGAATTGACCGGGGGGACGCTCATGGTGGTGAACCCCGACAACGGCAAGGTCTGGTTCGGCCCCCCGAAGGCGATCAGCAAGCTCGACTTCCAGAAGGAGAAGGCGCACCTGGAAGTGGGGGACTTCGGCAATGCCACGCTGACCGCGGACGGTGACGTGATCGGCATCGACATCCAGCGCTCCGTGCTGGTGCGCTCGGGTGAGGAAGATGAGCTCGGGACACCGCTTCCGTTCACCATCGACCCCGAGGGCGTCAACTTCGAGATCAGCGCTGTCGGCAACAGAGCCGTCGTCCTGGACCGTGCGAGCGGCCGGATCTGGATGGAGGGGATGAGCAAGGCCTTCGAGGTCTCAGGTGCCTCCAGCGCGAAGCTCCTGAACCCTGTGCCGGATGCCCTGGGTGGGGAGGACGGTGCCAAGGCCATGTACGTGACGCAGGCCGGGCTGATCGCACTCACCAACGACGGGCCCCGCTCACTCAGCGGCAACCTCGATGCGGAGCCCATCCAGCCCGTGCAGGTGGGAGCTTGCGTCTACGCGGTCTTCGGAACCACGTTCCTCAAGCATTGTCGCGGCGTGGAGGACGAACCTGTTTCGATCCCCGGCGCGCCCGATACCCCTGACGAAGTGCTCGCCTTCCAGGTCAGCCGTTCCACCGTGGTCCTCAACGACGTCTTGACCGGAGTTCTCTGGCTGGTCGACAAGGAGATGCAACGCATCGACGATTGGCAGCGGGTGACACTGCCGGATGACAGCACCGAGGACTCGCTGTCCCAGGTCCAGGCCGAGACCCCCCTGGACCGCACGCTGGAGAACAAGAAGCCGATCGCCAAGGATGACGACCTGGCAGCCCGGGCAGGACGCTCCACCATCCTGAACGTCCTCGACAACGACACCGACCCCGACGGGGACATCCTCACCATCAGCGCCCAACCCGAGGTTTCGGGCGCCACCCTGCAGCGGGTGCGGGGTGGAACGGGACTCCAGATCACGCTGGACTCGACCGCCTCCGGGGTCGTGACGTTCCCCTACACGATCAGCGACGGGCGCAAGGGCAGTGCGTCCGCGGAAGTCACCGTCCGCGTCCTGCCGTCGGACCCGGCCGTGGCCAACTCCGCGCCGTACAAGCTGGAGCGTGCGGTTCCGGTGGTGATGAGCCGGGACCAGAAGATCACGAAGCGTGTACTCATGGACTGGCGGGATCCCGACGGCGACAGCCTCATCCTCGTCAATGCCTGGTTGCCGCCCAACTCCGAGGACGAGGTGACCTTCACCCCGGACGGCGACGTCTCATTCCGCGACATCGGCAAGACGGCGGGCACCAAGAAGGTTTTCGTCACGGTCTCCGACGGCCACACCGAGAAGGACGGGGAGATGCTCATCTCCGTCATCGACGACATCGCGGAACCCATCGCCCACGGAGACTTCGCCACCACGGCGGCCGGCAAGGCCGTGGAGGTCCACCCGCTGGAGAACGACGTGGGCACCAGACTCTCGCTCCTGAATGTGGAGGCGGACGGTGGTGGCTGCGAATGCACGATCGACCCCAACTATTCAGAGAAGTCGTTCAGCTTCTCCGCCGAAGATCCCGGTACGTACTACGTGCTCTACAAGGTCAGCAACGGCTCCGTGAAAACGGGACTGGTGCGCATCGACGTCAAGGCCGAGACCAAGAACACCGCACCCGTGGCGGCCCTCGATGTGGCGCTGCTGCCTCCCGGTGGATTCGTCACGATTGATCCGGTCCTGAACGATACGGACGAGGACGGTGACGTCCTGCTCGTGCAGTCGGTGTCCCAGGGGCCGGGGTTGCAGGTGGAGTTGAAGCGGCGGCACCTCGTCAGCATCACCGCCCAGTACACGATCACCGAACCGGTCACCCTCACCTACTGGCTGAGCGACGGCAAACATCAGGTGCTGGGCACCATCGTCGTGATCCCCACACCATCCACGGGTTCCACCCAGCCGCAGGCGGAACCGGATGAGGTCAAAATCCGTGCCGGTGCCACCCAGCTGGTTGACGTGTTGGAGAACGACACATCGCCCATCGGGCTGCCGCTGGAGTTGGACACGCTGGTGGAGAACCCCGGAAACAGAGCCTGGCCCGACGGGAACAACATCAGGGTTTCCGTCCCGGACGGCACAGCGGCCAGCAACATCAACATCGTCTACCAGATCCGCGACAGCGAGGGGGGTATCGCCTCGGCCAGGCTGAGGGTCACCGTCGTCTCGGAAGATGCCCAGAATGAAGCACCCACACCACGTCCGGTGGTGGAGCGTGTGCTGGCTGGCACCGCCTCCAGGCTCATCATCCCCATGGCTGGCATTGATCCCAACGGGGATGCCGTGCGTCTCCTCGGACTGGGGTCCGCGCCCACGCTGGGCAGGGTGATGGGCGTCGGTGACGGCTGGTTCAGTTACGAGGCCTTTCCGGATTCGAAGGGCACGGACGTCTTCAGGTACCAGGTCATCGACTCGCTCGGCGCGATTGGGTTCGGTGAAATCAAGGTGGGTGTGGCATCCGCAGGCGCTGAGAACTCGCCGCCCCTGGGCAAACCCGACAAGATCGCGGTGAGACCGGGCAGGCACGTCCAGATCTCCGCCCTCAAAAATGATGTTGACATCGACGGCGACCGCATCACCTACGCACGAGAGGATCCCGTCGAGATCGAGGGCATCGACGACGTGGAGATCATCGGTCACCGGGACATCTCCTTCACTGCCCCCGAGGAGCCCGGCCTCTACACCGGCACGTACCGGATAGAAGACGTCCGCGGCCTGCCCGGCTCCGGTGACCTGCTCATCACGGTCGATGAGGAGGCGCCCCTCCTGGACCCGGTGACCCGGGACGACGTGGTGCCGGTTTCGGCAGTCCTGGGCAAGGAATGGGTGGTGGTGGACGTCACCTCCAACGACACGGACCCTGATGGACGGCAGGAGGACCTGCGCGTCGAGGTGCCGGAATACAGTTCCCCGGATGGACAGATTGCCACCGCTACGGAGGACGGTCGGCGTGCCCGCGTTCCCGTCACCGAGCGCATGCAGCAGATTCGCTACGAGGTGGTGGATCTCGACGGCAACCGCGCAGTGGGGATCATTCTCGTGCCCGGCCGCAGCGACTCCGTCCCGGTGCTGAAGGACCCGAACGTGATGCTCGAGGCCGTGGCCGGCCAGACGTTGTCCATCAACGTCAACGCACACGTCGCTGGAACAGCGGGCCGCACCGTGGGGGTCAAGAGTGCTGACACCGTCAAGGGGACGCACGGCACCGCGTTCCCCTCAGGTGGCGTCAACACCGTCGACTACACGCCCGACATCACTTACGAGGGCCCGGCATCCGTCGTCTTTGAGGTTGGCGATGTGGTCAACGAGGGAGACAAGACAGACAAGCGTGCCTACATCTCCATCCCCATCAAGGTGGCGCCGGCGCCCAACCGCCCGGCCGATGGCGGCCCCGAACTGAGCACTGCCCGGACTTCCCCCGAACTGATCAACCAGGGCAGCATCCCTGTGCTCAAAGTGGGACCGGGTGAGGGCGAGACACGTCTGGATCTGAAACCCTTGTTCACCGACGCAGACGGCGACAGCTTCCGCTTCGTGGACTTCGGCCACGCCAGCGGTGACAAGGCGGTGATCTGGCGAGTCACCGATGAAGGCGCCAGCCTGTTCGCCAGCACTGACATCAAGACCCCTCGAGGCACTGAGCACATCCTCAACGCCAGGGTCGTGGACGCCAACAACAACGGCACCCCGTTCCAGATCCGGCTGGAGGTGACGTCCTCCACCCGTCCCACCGCCACCGTCGTCGCGGACACCGAAGATGCGCTGGCCGGGCAGGAGATCCTGGTTGACGTCCTCGCCAACGACAAGTCGAATCTGCCGGACCGACCCAAGCTGAGGGTGACGGGTGCCTCCGTCATCAGCGGGTCCGGCACTGCGAAGGAGGTGGGTGGCGAGCGTGTGGCAGTGACCCCGGCAGCCGGCTTCGTCGGAACACTCACAGCCCGCTACACCGTGATGGATGCCACCGAGGACCCGGACCGACGCGTCGACGGCACGATCCGTGTGACGGTCAAGGACCATCCGAGCCGGCCGGGGGCGCCTCGGGATGGCGTTGTGGGCGATGGCACCGTGACCTTCACCTACACGGCGGGCTCATCCAACGGATTCGACGTCGACGAACGGACGGCAGTAGCCGTCACGGCCTCCGGAGCGGAGATCGCGCTCACGCAGTGCAAGAGCACCACCTGCACCGTGACCGGCCTCGCGAACGACGAGCCGTACAGCTTCAAGGTGAGGGAGCACAACGAGGCTGGCTACTCCGACTGGTCTCCCTCGTCAGCCCCCTACACGCCTGACGTCAAGCCCAACGCGCCCGGCCAACCACAGATCCGCTACGGCGACAAGCAACTGACTGCGGAGTGGGCGGCACCCACATGGCAGAATGCCACCAACCCGGGCAGCAAAGTGACCCATTACAGCCTTGAGTTGCTCGACGAGGCTGGAATCCAGAGGGGCCTCAAGGACGCGCTTCCAGCCTCCTCCACCACCCACACGTGGACGGGTCTGAAGAACGGCGAAAGATACCGCTTTCGGGTGAAGGCCCTCAACAAGGCTGGGTGGTCGCCGGACTCCGAGATGTCGGCCGTCGAGTGGCCAGCGGGGCCACCGAGTGCCCCGGGGTCCCTGAAGACGATCGCCACTGCGAACCCCCTCGGCGGGGCCTTCGATGTGACGTTCGACCCCTCCGTGGTCGATCCCAATGGCGACCCCGTCAGCCAGTTCATCGTCACCCCCATCAGCAGGGCCGGGGAGGTCCCCGACAAAGCGAAAACGGTGGTGGCATCGGGTACGGCCGAGAAGAAGGTGACGATCGAGGGCCTCGGCCAGCAGGACTACAAGTTCAAGGTGGTGGCCCAGAACAAGACAGGCCCGGGGGTGCCCGCCACAACGTCCGCCTGGCAGGTGGCGTGGGAACTGCCCAAGCTGAGCAACGTCACATCCTCGGTGGCTGAAGGTTCCATCACGGTGCTCTCCAGCCACAACTTCTCCACCCGACCGCAGGCCAATCCCGTCACGGAATACCAACTGAACGGCGGAGCCTGGCAGCCACTGCCTGGCGACGGCCGTATCTCCGGGTTGACCAACGGCAAGAACTACAACGTCTCCCTGCGCGTCAAAATTGACGGCGACCGTGCCTCCGCGCCAGCAGAGCTGCCCAACCTGATGCCGAAAACCGCCGTGCCGCCATGGCCCACCTACGATCCCAACAAGGACGCCCTGACTGGCACCCCTGCCGGCCTGCTCCTGGTCCTGACGAAGTTTGAGGACAGGACGGATACCGGCGGCTGGGATCCCGATGGCTACCGGTACAAATGTTTGGACTACTGCACGGTGGGGGCGTGGACCGGGTCGAACAGCTTCGTGGTCCCGCCGGAAAACCTCACTGCCGGCAGGGAGATGAAGGTGGCCATCGCGCACGTCGACGGTGATCGCCAGACCCAGGTGAATCAGACCCTGCAGGCGCCTTTCAGGGGCACGTGGGACCAGGGCTCGAGATCGTTCAACTTCACCCTCCGCTACGTCACCAATGCCACCTGCACACTGACTGCGAAAAGCACTACGCAGGGGGTGGCGGACGAGGAGAAGACGTGGGTCCAGAGCGGCGGTTCCTCCTTTTCGCCACCTCCCGTTCAGCTCGCTGAGGGTGTCGCGCCGTCATCGGTGAATCTTGACTGCAAGACCGACCTATTCCGGCAGAACTTCACGGTTTCTGACAATGAGAGATGAGTAACCCCACGTGAATCCTGAACAAGCGCGCTGGTTCGGCGAGACCTTCGCCAGCCTGGTGGCATCCGTCGAACGCACCATCCTGGGCAAGACCGAAGCGGTTCGGCTGGCCTGGACATGCATGCTGGCCGAGGGTCACCTCCTCCTGGAGGACTACCCGGGCACGGGCAAGACGACGTTGGCGCGTGCGATGGCGCAGACAGTGCAGGGCACCAACAGCCGGATTCAGTTCACCCCCGACCTGTTGCCCTCCGACGTCACGGGCGTCACCATCTACGACCAGAAGACGGGCGAGTTCGAGTTCCACCAGGGCCCGATTTTCGCATCGATCGTCCTGGCGGATGAGATCAACAGGGCGTCCCCGAAGACGCAGTCCGCCCTGTTGGAGGTGATGGAGGAGAGCCGCGTCACCGTCGATGCCGTCTCCTACGAAGTCGGCAACCCCTTCATGGTGGTCGCCACCCAGAACCCCATCGAGCAGGCGGGTACCTACCGCCTGCCGGAGGCCCAACTGGACCGCTTTCTCATGAAGACCACGCTCGGCTACCCGGACCACGAAGCCACCCTGAGGATTCTCGCCACGGGCGGGTCCCGTCCCCGCTCCACGGCGCTCCCGGCGATCATCTCCACCGCGCAGGTGGCGGAGATGGCGCAGTTGGCCGGCTCGGTGCACATCGAATCGTCCATCTTCGACTACATCGCGCGACTGGTGGAAGCAACGCGCACGGCACCCGACGTGCGCCTCGGCGCCTCAGTGCGCGGCGCACTGGCACTGGTGCGCACCACACGCGTCTGGGCCGCATCGCAGGGCCGCCACTTCGTGGTGCCCGATGATGTGAAGATGCTGGCCATCCCGTGCCTGGCGCACCGCCTGATCCTCGACCCGGAGGCTGAGTTCAACGGCGTCCAGGCCGTCGACGTTGCTGCCGGTGTGCTCGGTGCGGTGGAACCGCCGACGGAGCGCAAGACAGCCTGATGTCGACCTCTGCCGCGTCCCGCTGGGAAGCGCCTGAGCCAGTGGAGCCGCCCTCGCTCGACAGGCTGCGGGCGGTCGGCGACGTACTCGTCGAGCGCACGGGCATCCGGGTCGCCGGCTGGGCGGCCCTCGTCATCGGCGTCGTCGCACTGGTGGCGGGACTCCTGCTGGGATGGGTTGAGCTCAAGGTGGTGGGCAGCGTCGCCATCCTCATGGTGGGCATCGCCCTGCTGTTCACGATCGGACGGCCGCGCTTCGATGTCAGGCTCCTGCTCGCGGACCGCTCAGTGGTGGTGGGCACACCATCGGGCGGGGAACTCAGCGTGCGCAACGTGGCAGCGAGCCGTCACCTGGGATCCCGACTGGACCTGCCCATCGCTCTGGACGTCGCCAGTTTCTCCATCCCCATGCTCGGCTCCGGTGAGCACATCAGCCAACGGTTCAGCGTCCCGACGTCGAAGCGTGGGGTGGTGCGCATCGGTCCGGCAGAGTCGGTGGCGGGCGATCCCTTCGCGCTCACCGGCCGCCAGACGCGCTGGACGGGAATGGCGGAACTCTTCGTGCATCCCGCGACCGTGGCACTGCCCGGCAGGCAGAGTGGATTCGTCCATGACCTGGAGGGTCACGCCAGCCCACACCTCTCGGCTGCTGACATGAACTTCCACGCCCTTCGCCCCTACGCGCCCGGCGATGACCGACGCCACGTCCACTGGCGCTCCACCGCCCGCACCGGAGCCCTGATGGTGCGGCAGTTCGAGGAGTCCCGGATGTCACGGGTCGTGGTGTCCCTGGACACCGGGCGGTTGGCGTGGCTGGACGATGACGAGTTCGAACTGGGTGTCTCGTGTGCAGGCTCCGTGGCGGTCCAGACGCTGCTGGGGGAGAGCCCGCTGGCGATGCTGACGTCCACGGAGACACTCCCCGCGCTGACCCCGGCCCGGGCACTGGACCAGCTCAGCTCGGTGGGCACGGCGGCCGGTGGTGGCGTGGTGGACCTGGTGTACACGACTCGTCGGCGCGAGCCGGGCGCCTCAGTGGCCGTCTTCATCACTGGATCAGTGGCC
Source organism: Propionibacteriaceae bacterium (assembly GCA_030537675.1). Taxonomy (GTDB): domain Bacteria; phylum Actinomycetota; class Actinomycetes; order Propionibacteriales; family Propionibacteriaceae; genus Arachnia. The sequence goes on from JAUNVL010000045.1 coordinate 17,077, forward strand.
TCGATGGCCGAGGTCCGCCGCTCAGGTGCACTTTTCGACGTGGACACGCGTGTGGTGGGCATACGTGTGGAGGAGGGCAGCGATCTGCGGGTCCGCACCGTCGGCAACGTCAGCGTTGTGCAGGTGGGTGCGCTGACGGATCTGCCGCGCGCGATGCGAAGGGCCATGGAATGATGGCCGCCGCCCGAAGCACCGCGACCGCAGGGACGGTCCCGCCCTCACCGTGGTCGAGCCAGCGATGGCGCGGGGCTGCCGTTGACGCCACGGCGCTGGTGACATTGTTGGCGCTCGTGGCGCTGGCGTTCTTCCCCACCTACGGCACGGCATGGGTGTTCGTCACGGTGATCGGCGCTGGTCTCGTCGGACTTGGCACCGGCCTCCTGGGTGCGCTGCGGGACTGGCGCTCCGGCCAGGTTCTGGCAGCAACCGTTGCGGCCTGGTTCCTGCTGGGGACGCCTCTGGTGATGCCCTCCGCCGGTCTGCTCGGGGTCATGCCGACGGGACGGAGCCTGTGGGGACTGGCGACGGGGCCGGTGACGGCGTGGCGGGACATGCTCACCCTCGCGCCACCCATAGGTGAGACTGTGAACCTGCTCGCCGTGCCTGCACTCGTTGCCCTTGCCGCAGGTCTGCTCGCCTCCTCCATCAGTCTTCGCAGCAGGCACCCGCTGTTCGCCTGGGTGCCGTTGGCGGTGGCGTGGCTGGGTGCGATCACGCTGGGGGCGTCGGTCGCGCTCTGGCCGGTGCTGGCAGGAGCGTGCTTCTTCGCCGTCGTGCTGCTCTGGACAAGTCAGCGACGCGCGCGTGTCTCCACCGAGTTGGTGCGCAGTTCCTCCAAGCCCAAGCTGGTCCGCGGCCTGCTCGCGGCGCTGTCCCTGCTGGTCGCGGTGGGGTTGGCTGCGGCCGTGGTTCCCCTGCTTGCTCCCACGGCACCGAGAATCACGGCGCGACAAGTGGTGGAGCCCCCCATCAACATCGAGGACTTCACCTCGCCGCTCCAGGGATTCCGTGCCAACATCACGAAGAACCTTGACGCCCTTCTGCTGGAGACCACGGGAGTTGCGGAGGGACAGATCATTCGGTTGGCAACCTTGGACGGCTACGACGGCGTGAGCTTCAGCGTGGCCACCACGGACGACACCGATGTTGACGAGTCGACCTTCAGCCGCGTGGGCGAGTGGATCGCCGATGACACCGAGGGCGACACGGGCGATGTGGGTGTCACCATCCACGGCTACCAGGGCGTGTGGGTGCCCACGGTGGGGCGCACCACCGCGATCCGATTCGAGGGGGATCGCACCGTCGCGCTGGCGGAGAAGTTCTTCTACAACGGTGGCTCCGGCACGGGCATCACCCTGGCGAGGCTTCAGCAGGGGGATGCCTACTCCCTCTCCACGATTGTTCCGGACGCCCCCACCGACGAGGAGATCGCACGGGCTGCAGCCGGCGCATCGGTCATGCCCTCCCACTCGGGCGTGCCCGATTCATTGCGGAACCGCGCGCACGACTGGGGGGATGGCGTCAAGACCGCGGGAGCGCAGGCCCTGGCGCTGAGGGCACAGCTGCAGAACGGTTACTTCAGCCACGGCCAGCCGGAAGAGGCGACGTCGGTGTCGGGTCACTCCGGTGCACGGCTGAGCGCGCTGGTGGCCAATCCTGAACGCATGGTGGGTGATGGGGAGCAGTACGCCACCGCCATGGTGTTGATGGCGCGGGAACTGGGCATTCCGGCACGCGTGATCTACGGATACAGCGCGAACAGCACCTCATCCATCACCGGCTCCGACGTCGGTGCATGGGCCGAGCTGGAGTTCGAGGAACTCGGCTGGGTGGTCTTCTCTCCCACGCCGCCGCCGGAGAGGGTGCTGGACGAGGACGAGATACCGCAGCGTCCAACACCGCAGCCCCACATCGACAACCCGCCGCCGCCGGCGAAGGAGCCGGACAACGCGCCCCCCGACGATGAGCTCCCCATCGATCCCGGGGAGCCCCCCGCCCAGCCCAACAGGATTGACTGGGCTGCGATCGGGGTGTGGGCCGCGGTGGGTGGAATCCCACTGCTCACCATCGTGGTTCCCATGACGCTGGTGCTGGGGCTCAAGATGCGCCGTCGGTCACGGAGGCGCAATCATCCCAACGTCGCCAACAGGGTTGCGGGCGCCTGGGCGGAACTCGTCGACAGGGCCCGCGACCTGGGACGCTCGCCGTCACCCACGGCCACGCGGTCCGAACAGGCGGAGCAGCTCGTGGACGATTTCCGACACATCCGCCCACGGGCGGACCCCGTGGAGCTGTCCAGGCAGGCGGACCGCCTGGTGTTCGCGCCCGAGGAACCCGCGGAGGAGGTGGCCAGCCGGTACTGGGTGGAAGCTGACGCCGTGGATCAGGGCATGCGACGCTCCGTCCCGCTTCCGCGATGGGTGCTCGCCCGGCTGTCCACCAAGTCGTTCAGGAAGCTGCGGTGATTCCGATGAGCAGGATTCCCATCCCGTGATGGCGCTGCGAGTCGCTACGCTCATGGTCTTGGTACGAGACGTCGAGCACCAGGGGCAAGGAGTTGGTACGTGAGTCGGTTCATCCCTCGCGGAGTGGCGGTTGCCGGCCTGGGCCGGCGATTCCTCGCCGCCCTCATCGACGCCGCCCCGATAGCGCTGCTCTTGGGGGCGGTCTCTGTCCTCATGCAGTTCCAACAACAGCCGTCACCCACCCTCATGCTGGTCACCACGGTGGCGGTCTCCGTGCTCATCGGAGCGTATGGTCTCCTCCAGTGGTGGGCCTACGGCACCCGCGGTGCCGGGCTGGGCGCAAAGGTCCCGGGACTGCGGCTCGTCGGCATCGGTGATGGCCAGCCCATCGGCTGGTGGCGGTGGTTCATCCGCCAACTGGTTTTCCTCGCACTGATGGCCAGCGTCATCGGCGGGATCGCGCTGCTCGTCTTCCTGGTGATCCACGAGCGCCGGCAGGGATGGCATGACATGGCCGCCGGTGCCATCGTCGTGCAGCCGAAGCCGGATGAGCAACGAGGACGCCAACACGCGCGCAGCACCCAGCCCCCGAGCATGGTGGGTCTCCCGCCGCACCTGTCCAGTTCGTTCTCGCCACAGGTGGGACGTACCGAGATGGGCTCACCTGCACCGGAGGGTCCGCCCCGTGCACAGGATGCGCCGGCATGGATGCCCCGGTTGGAGACCCAGCCGCTGATCTCCACCGGCAACACGGGGCGCGACCCCTTCGACCGTCC
>JAUNVL010000046.1 GCA_030537675.1 Propionibacteriaceae bacterium
CCCAGATGGGCGCGCTGTCGCCGTCGACGGGCCGCACGCTGCCCGACCGCTTCATTGAGGGCACCTGCCCCATCTGCGGTTTCGACGGCGCACGTGGCGACCAGTGCGACAACTGCGGCAACCAGCTCGACCCTGCCGACCTGATCAACCCGCGCTCCCGCATGAACGGGGAGACCCCCAACTTCGTCGAGACCGAACACTTCTTCCTGGACCTGCCCAAGCTGGCCGACGCGCTGGGCGCATGGCTCAGCGGCCGTGAGGACTGGCGCCCCAACGTCCTGAAGTTCAGCCACAACCTGCTGGCCGACCTCCGTCCGCGTGCCATCACCCGCGACCTCGACTGGGGCGTCCCCGTCCCACTCGACGGCTGGCGGGATGCGCCCATGAAGCGCATCTACGTGTGGTTCGACGCCGTCATCGGCTACCTGTCCGCCTCCATCGAGTGGGCCAAGCGCACCGGCGACCCCGAGGCGTGGCGCACGTTCTGGAACTCCGAGGCGGCCGAGTCCTACTACTTCATGGGCAAGGACAACATCGTCTTCCACTCGGTCATCTGGCCCGGCATCCTGCTGGGCGCCAACGGCGAGGGCTCGGTCGGCGGCGAGGTGCACGAGTCGCTGGGGAAGCTGCAGCTCCCCACCGAAGTGGTCTCCAGCGAGTTCCTCACCATGAAGGGTTCCAAGGTGGCCAGCTCCCGTGGTGCCTCCATTTTCGTGGGCGACTTCCTGAAGGAATTCGGCCCCGACGCGCTGCGGTTCTACATCGCGGTGGCAGGCCCGGAGAACCAGGACACGGACTTCACCTGGGACGAATTCGTCCGTCGCATCAACTTCGAGCTCGCCAACGAGTGGGGCAACCTCGTCAACCGGTCCATCTCCATGGCGCACAAGCAGGTGGGCGCCATCCCGGAGCGCGGTGAATTGACGTTCGAGGACGGACAGCTGCTCGACGCCAGCTCGAATGCCTTCACCACGGTGGGTGACCACATCGCCGCCCGCCGCTTCAAAGCCGGTATCACCGAGGCCATGCGCATCGTCTCTCTGGCGAACAAGTACCTCAGCGACCAGGAGCCCTGGAAGCTCAAGGAAGACCCCGAGCGTCGCGACACCGTGCTGCACGTGGCGCTGCAGGCCATCAGCGACTGCAACACCCTGCTCACCCCCTTCCTTCCCCACTCGGCACAGAAGATCTTCGAGGCTCTGGGTGGCGAGGGTGTCTGGGCCGCGCAGCCGGAACTGGTGGAGGTCACCGACGGCGACCTCACGTACCCGATCCTGCAGGGTGATTATGCGTCGGAGGCTGCCAGGTGGGAGTCACGCATGATCGTCGCGGGAACCCCGCTGGAGAAGCCCACGCCACTGTTCACGAAGCTGGATGAAACCCTGGGAGAGACGGGCCCCAGTTGGGCCCCCATCGCCACGGACTGACAGGCCCGGGGGACCCCTACTCGGAGACTGACGTGGTGCGGGACGGCCTCTGGCCGTCCTTCACACCGGCCAGCGCAGCCACCAGGCGTGTCGCCTCTCGCATACCGACGGGACGGAAGCCCGCCGCCATCGCGTCGCGGGTGAGTTGCGGTTCGCTGCGATAAATCGCCACGCCGCGGCGCAGCAGGACAGTGGGCGACTTGCGCTTCTCACGGAGGTCGCGGATCAGGCGGCGGGAAAAATTGGTGGACCGGTGGCGGGCCAGCCAGAGTGCCTCCACGGGGAGGCCTGCGGCGCGTGCCGCGGCCAGCAGCGGGGGAGCGAAGATGCCCTCGGCCAACAGGACACGTGCGTCGCCCATGTCCAGCGTGCGGGATCCAACCCGCAACGACTGGGAGATGTCGTACAGCGGAACCTCGGTGGAGCCGCACTCCAGAAGGCGGGAGATGGTGTCGATGGCGAGCCCACAGTCCCACGACGCCACGTCATCCCAGTCGACGATGCCAAGCGTCCGCGGCAGGCCAGGGTGGTCAAGGTCGCGGTAGAACTCGTCCAATGGCAACGTTGCGACGCCGCCGGCATCAGTGGCTGCACGGCTCAGCCGCGACTTGCCGCAACCCGACGGCCCCGCGACGAGCAGCAGTGTCCTGGAAGTCACGGGTTCACACTACCGGCTCACCAGGAGCCGACGCTGCCCCCACCACCACTGAAGCCACCACCGCCGCTGAACCCGGAGAACCCGGAGGAACTCCCGCTGGCACCCTGGACGTTCGCAGCCGCGGCGGCGGCGGAGGCCTGGGCCATGGCGTTGTTGAAGCCGTGTGAGAGATTGCCGAGTGCGGTGCCGAAGGCGTAGCTGTTGTACAGGTTGGCTCCGTAGTACCAGGAGAGGTCAGGCTCGTAGCGGCCCATGGCACCCAGATCGGCGAACACCTTGGCCCAGCGGTCCGCCACGCCGAAGATCATGGCGTAGGGCAGGTACCGGCTGAAGACGTCGATGCCCTCCTCGAACTTGATCTGGTTGGCCTCGGCGGTCCGCAGGTACAGCTCGAAGCCCCTCGTCTCGGCCAGCACCGCCGAGCCGAGAGCGGTGCGCGTGCGGAAGCGGCCGGAGAGCACGATCAGTCCCAGACCCAGCACGATGAACGGAACAGCCACGAGACCCCACCCGAACTGGGCCGCGATGAAACCGATGCCCACCCCCGCGAGGATTGCCAACGCGCCCAGCCCGATCGGGACGAGTTGCGACGTCGCGGGGTTGTGCTTGAACCACTTCCGCGCCACGACGCGGGCATAGAGATCAGACTTCGTCTTGTCCTGGACGCCGGCGTACTTGGCGTCCTGCATGTCGCTGATGCGGACCTCGTCGCCCGCCTTGAAGATGCGGCCCAGCAGCTTCGCCTCGTACTTCTGGAGAGGGTCGGCCTCACGGCGAGTACGGGTCAGCAGGTGGTCGTTGTTGCCGGCATCACTGATGCGCAGGTGCCCACGGACAGCCAGGTCCACCAGCGTGGCGGAGATGTCGACGTTGTCTGCGGTGGCGTCGATGAGGGTGCCCACCTCGCCGGGGCGAGCGCCCTTTGGAGGCTGGAACGCCACGGCCACGGGCGATTTGCCGGACTTCTTGCCCACCCGCGCCTTGTCTCCCTTGCCGGGGGTGAGGCCGGGGGTGAGTCCGATGTAGACGTCGTCCCTGGCATGCCGGCGGTAGAGCGCCACGAGCGCGACGATGGCGCCGAGGCCCAGCACACCAGTGGTGGTCCCGGTGCCCGCGTTCATCTCGAACATGTTGCTGGGCGTGACCCGTCGAGATTTGATCTGCTCCACGCCGCCGAAGGTGCCTGCGGGGAAGCCTGCCACCACCTGCACGGGGCTGCCGGGGGGCAGGTCGCCGATGGTGTAGGTGGCGACGCTGCCGGCGGAGGACGCGGAGCACTCAGCCTGGAAGTCGGGACCCATGAAGCAGGCGGTCCTGGCGACGTCAACGGGGCCGTTGACCCTCACCTGGACATCGGACAGGCGCGACGACGTGGATTTCCCGATGGCATTCCAGCTGAACTCGTCCAGCCCACTCTGCGCCTGGTCAGAGACGATCAGCCCCTGGACGTCGTAGGTGATGATGTAGCTCTGCGGATCGTTGTAGAAAGTGTTCTCCGCACCCACACGCAGCAGGACGTTGCCGTCCTCGCGCTCCACACTCGCGTCCGTGCGGGCACCGGAGGGAGAGGAAACCCGGATGTTGGAGATGGGAAAGTCGAACCACTCGTCGGAGTTCTGACCGTCCTCCTGGCGTTCCGGGAACAGAAGGAGTGGTCCGCGGCCACGTTTCTGGCTGAAGTCCATGACCATGTCGATGCTGATCTGGGCAACGCCTTCAGGTGTCAGCGTCGCGTCAATGTGGTACTTGGAGACGGGGGCGGAGTCGTCGGCGTTGGCGGGCGACACCAGTCCTAGGACGCCCACCACCGCCAACATCAGTGCGGCCAGTCCAATGCGCATGGTCCTCATGCACCCAAGGGTAGCCACGCCACAAGTCAGCCGACCCCGATCCTGCGGGGTCGTCCACCAATCACACGCCCAGAGCCTGCGCCATTTCCTCGCGCAGCCCCGCGAGCAGGGCCGTGGCCATCGTTCGGGCCGCGGTACCAGCGGAGGAATCCGTCGGGGAGAGCACCACCTCGAGGTAGCACTTGAGCTTGGGTTCGGTGCCAGAAGGCCGCGTCACCACATGGATGCTCTCACCGGTGAGTTCCACACCATCGGTGGGTGGCAGGCCCGCCCCGCCCTCCAGGAGGTCACGGTAGGTGACGGGCTCGCCCAATAGTTCCTTGGGCGGGTTCGCGCGCAGCCGGGCCATGGCGTCGGCGATCTCGGAAATGTTGTCGACGCGGACGGAGAGCTGGCTGGTGGCATGCAGCCCATGGGTGGCCGCAATCTCGTTGAGCCGGTCCTCCAAGGTCTTGCCCGCGGCCTTCAACTCCGCCACGAGCCGCAGCACCGTGAGGGCAGCGGTCAGGCCATCCTTGTCCGGAACCGAACGCGGATCGCAGCAGTAGCCGATGGCTTCCTCGTACCCGAAAGCCATGTCAGGAACGCGGCCGATCCACTTGAAACCGGTCAGCGTGGTGACGTGTTCCCGGCCTGCCGCCTGAGCGATCTTGGCGAGCAGCGTGGAGGAGACGACGGAGTTCGCGAGCACACCGGGCGCCCCCGAGGAAATGATGGCATCGCCCAGCAGCGCGCCCAGTTCGTCGCCCGTCAGCATGCGCCAGCTGCCGTCGACACGGCTCGCGACTGCGCACCGGTCGGCATCAGGGTCGTTGGCGATCACCACGTCGGCGTCGCTCGACTCCGCCAGGGCCAGGGCGAGGTCGATGGCGCCCTTCTCCTCCGGGTTGGGGAAGGCGACGGTGGGGAAGTCCGCGTCCGGCTCAGCCTGCTCCGACACCTCGATGCCGGCCGAGAATCCGGCGGCTGCTGCTACGTCCCGCATGGTCTTGCTGCCGACGCCGTGCATGGCGGTGTGGACCCACACCACGTCGCGGGGGGCCTCGGCCGGAACCAGCGTGGCGGCGTGCGCCGTGTACGCGGCGAGCAACTCCTCGCCCACCATCTGGTACGTGTCGACACGGTCCAGCGCTGCGACGGTTTCCGGTGGAAAGTTCTCGATGTGGGCAGCGATCTCGCTGTCCGTGGGGGGAATGATCTGCGACCCGTCGCCCAGGTACACCTTGTAGCCGTTGTCCTGCGGCGGATTGTGGGAGGCCGTGACGACGATCCCGGCAACGCACTCGTTGTGCCGAACGCCGAAGGCGACCAGGGGCGTGGGGGTGGGCTCACTCGTCAGCAGGACCTCGAAGCCCTGGCCGGACAGGATCTCTGCAGACTCCCGGGCGAACTCGTCGGACTTCCAGCGGGCGTCGTAGCCGATGAGGACCTTGCCCCCGGCGTGGCCGTTGTCGTTCAGCCAGAGGCCGATGCCCGCGGCAGCGGCGCCGACGACCACGCGGTTCATGCGGCTGGGCCCCGGGCCCGTCTTCCCGCGCAGCCCGGCAGTTCCGAACTCGAGGAAGCCGGAGAACTGGGAGCGGAGCTGGGCCAGGGCATCCTCTCGGAGCGTCGGGTCGTCGAGTTGCCGGAGCTGCTGGCCGAGATGGCGACGTGTGTCGGCGTCGGGATCGGCAGCCAGCCAGGCGCGCGCCTCGTCGATGAGCTTTGTGTCCTGTTTCTTTGTCATGTTCCGGCTTTCCGGGTCAGAGAGTCTTCACGATGCCGGCGAGCAGCGCGGCAAGGCGGGGCCCGGCCTGCTGGCCGGCCTCGAGAACTTCGGCATGATTGAGGTCTGAATCACCCATGCCCGCTGCGGCGTTGGTGACGAGCGAGATACCGAGCACCTCGAGTCCTGCTTCGCGGGCGGCAATGGTTTCCAGCGTGGTCGACATGCCCACCAGGTCACCGCCCAGGATGCCTGCCATTTTCACTTCCGCAGGGGTCTCGTACTGGGGGCCGCGGAACTGGACGTAGACGCCCTCCGGCAGATTCGGGTCGACGGTGTGCGCCAGGTCGCGCAGGCGCCGGGAGTAGGCCTCGGTCAGGTCGATGAAGGTGGCACCGTGCAGCGGCGTGTCGCCTGTCAGGTTGATGTGGTCGCGAATCAGCACGGGGGTTCCGGGGACCCAGTCAGGGTTGAGCCCGCCGCAACCGTTGGTGAGCACCAGCGTCGACGCGCCCCACGCGGCGGCGGTCCGCACGCCGTGGACCACGGGGTCCGCGCCGCGGCCTTCGTAGTAGTGGGTGCGCCCGGTGAAGACGGCGGCCACCTTGCCGGACTCCGTGCGGATCGCGAGCAACCGGCCACCGTGGCCGGTGACGACCGGCTTGGAGAAGCCGGGGACGTCCCCGAGTTCCAGCTCACCGAGGCTCTCGCCCAGTTCGTCCGCGCCGCTGGACCAGCCGGATCCGAGGACGAGTGCGATGTCGATGCGGGGCAGCGACAGTGCTGCCGAGACGTGCTCTGCTGCTGTACGGGCAAGCGCCATGGGGTCGTGATTCATCCCGACACACTATCGGGCATGGCAGGCAGTGTGACGGGGGCGGAAGAAGTGACTCAGCGGGTGGCTGGGCGGCCCGGTGGAGGTCTGTGACAGGATGACGCCGTGACAAAAGTAGTGATCATCGGTGGAGGACCCGGCGGGTACGAGGCGGCTCTCGTGGCCAGTCAACTGGGGGGTGACGTGACCCTTGTGGAGCGGGACGGGTTGGGCGGCGCAGCCGTGCTGACCGATTGTGTGCCCTCCAAGACGCTGATTGCCACAGCCGAGGTGATGAGCACCATGCAGAGGGCGGCCGAGCTGGGACTGCACTTCTGGGGCGACGACGCAGAGGGTGCCATCCGCGTGGACATGGCGAAGCTCAACGAGCGCGTGCTCAAGCTGGCAGGTGCCCAGTCCCGTGACATCAGTGCCCGACTTGAACACGAAGGTGTCCGCATCATCAACGGCTCGGCCGTGCTCAATGGCACCCATGCGGTCACGGCCACCACGCAGGACGCGGTCGAGGAACTTCACGCCGACATCATCCTGTTGGCCACCGGCACCACGCCCCGCGAACTGCCTGAGGCGCGCTGCGACGGGATGCGCATCCTGAACTGGAAGCAGCTGTACCAACTGGACAAGGTGCCGGAGCGGCTGATCGTCGTCGGCTCCGGCGTCACCGGCGCCGAGTTCGCCTCCGCCTACGACGCGCTCGGTTGCGACGTGGTGCTGGTCAGCTCGAGGAAGCAGGTCCTGCCCGGCGAGGACCAGGACGCGGCAAACGTGTTGCAGCGCGCGTTCACGAGCCGTGGCATGGAGATCATCAGCGAGGCCCGCGCCGAGTCAGCCCGGATGGAGGGTGACGAAGTGGTGGTGGGTCTGACCGACGGACGCGAGGTCCGCGGCTCACACTGCCTGCTCGCCGTCGGTTCCATCCCCAACACGGCCGGACTCGGGCTGGAGGAGGCGGGTGTCACGCTGACCCCCGGTGGGCACGTGCTCGTCGACCGTGTGTCGCGCACCAGCGTCCGCAACATCTACTCGGCCGGGGACGTGACGGGTGTCTTCCCGCTGGCCTCCGTCGCCGCCATGCAGGGCCGCATCGCGATGTACCACGCACTGGGCGACGCCGTCAGCCCGCTGGACCTGCGCAAGGTCAGCTCCAACGTGTTCACGTCGCCGGAGATCGCCACCGTCGGCACCACGCAGAAGCAGGTGGACCTGGGCGAAGTTCGTTTGGCCTCGGTGTTGCTGCCCCTGGCCAGCAACGCCCGCGCCAAGATGCAGGGCTTCACCGATGGCTTCGTGAAGCTGTTCTGCCTGCCCACCACGGGCATCATCACGGGTGGCGTGGTGGTGGCGCCCAACGCGTCGGAGCTGATTCACTCCGTTGCCGTCTGCGTGGGGCAACGGGTGACCGTCGACGAGTTCAGCAGCAATTTCACGGTGTACCCATCCATGACGGGTTCCCTGGCGGAGGCTGCACGACGCCTTCACCAGACAGGTGGAGCCTTCCTGACCTCCTAGGTCAGGGCCTGGTTCCGTCGTCCATCAGCCCCATCAGCTGGCTGAAACCGCCGATCATCAACGTGCCCTGGGTCATCCGGCGCATGCTCGGATCCTGCATCCATGGCCCGTAGTAGCCCCGCGCCCACGCTGCATGGTTGCGATCCTCCCAGTACGGGATGGCCGCCTGGCCGGCGTTGACCATGCGGATCTGGGGGTCGGCACCCAGCCCGATCCGCGCCGCATCCACGGCGCACGCAGGCACCGCGCGCACAGCACCGCCCGGTGGTGCCCAGTCCACGTCCTGCACCGACGGGCCGTGCGCGGGATCGAAGAAACAGGGTGGGCGCTTCATGGGCAGTGGTTTGCCCAGTGCCCGGGCCCGGACGCGCGCCACGGCGTAGCGACCCTCCTCGAGGATGTGCGTGATGTGCGTGGCCTCGGAGTCAGCCCTCGCGCCGCGCAGGGACACCTTGGCCTTCTCGTAGGCGTCCAGCGCGGTGGTGTAGTCGCCGCGGGCGTCGTCGGTGAGTTCGTAGCCCACGACGTCGAAGTCCAGTTCCCGCAACTCGATGCCGAATGACGTGATGTCAGACTCGATGGCCTCGGAGGATGCCCTGCTCAGCGGGACGTCAGTGGGCAGCCCCCACGCAGTGCGCGTGAAGCCGTACGGCAACGGCGCGGCCACGTGCTGGGGACCGCCGAGCGGTGTCGGAGGCACGGGAAGTCCGGGGTGGTGGCCCGACTTGCGGCCGCGACGCTGGCGTCCGTCGGCCATGGCGGAGAAGAACATGGTCATGAACACGATCATGATCATCAAGCCGATCATCGTCATGCAGACACCCCCTGGGCGGGCCCGCTGTGGGCCTGTTGGCAAGGATAACCGGCGCCGCCAAGGGGGTAGTCAGTGCTGGTTCTACGACGTGGGCTCGGGATCGACGATTTCGCAGAGGGTCTGGCCTGCGGTGACACTGTCACCGGCCTCGATGGCGAGAGCCTTGATGATTCCACCTCGGTGTGCCACCAATGGCTGCTCCATCTTCATGGCTTCGATGACGGCGACGGCCTGGCCCTCCTCGACCGTGTCCCCGTCGGCGACCCGGACCTTGACGATGGTTCCTTGCATGGGTGCCGTCAATGCGTTGCCGGAGGGTGCGGACACCTTGGCTCCGCCGCGGGCCCGTTTCGTGGGTTTGGCCGACTTGCTCGCGGTGGAGGCTCGGTTCCCGAAGCCGGCGGGGAGCTTGACCTCCATGCGCCGACCGTTGACCTCCACGGCGATGACCTCCGGCTCACCGTCGTCGTCCGGTTCACCGATGGTCCCGGAGTACGGGGCGATCTGATTGTCGAATTCGGTTTCGATCCAGAGGGTGTGGACCTGAAAGTCGCCGTCGGCGGCAATGAACGCGGGCTCTTTCAGGACGGCCTCGTGGAACGGTACGACGGTGGGCATGCCGTCGATGCGCATTTCGGCGAGCGCACGGCGTGACCGCGCGATGGCCTGCTGGCGGTCGGCGCCGGTGACGATCACCTTGGCCACGAGCGAGTCGAATGCGCCGGGGACGGTCATCCCGGCGTGGTAGCCCTCGTCGACGCGAACGCCGGGGCCGGTGGGCGCCTCCCACTTCACGAGTGTCCCGGGGGCAGGCATGAAGTTGCGGCCGGCGTCCTCGGCGTTGATGCGGAACTCGATGGAGTGCCCGCGGATCACCGGATCGTCATAGCCCAGTTCCTCGCCGCTGGCGATCCGGAACATCTCCCGGACGAGATCCAGCCCGGTGACCTCTTCGGAGACGGGGTGTTCCACCTGGAGCCGGGTGTTGACCTCCAGGAAGGAGATGGCGCCGTTCAGACCGACGAGGAACTCGCAGGTTCCCGCGCCCACGTAGCCGGCCTCCTTGAGGATGGCTTTGCTGGAGGTGTAGAGCCTGTCCCGCTGCTCGTCGGTCAGGAAGGGGGCCGGTGCCTCCTCAACAAGCTTCTGGTGGCGTCGCTGCAGCGAGCAGTCGCGGGTGGAGACCACCACGACGTTGCCGTGTTCGTCGGCCAGACACTGGGTCTCCACGTGGCGCGGCTTGTCCAGGTACAACTCCACGAAGCACTCGCCACGGCCGAACGCCGTGACTGCCTCGCGCGTGGCCGACTCGAACAGTTCCGGGATCTCCTCCATGGTGCGAGCCACCTTGAGGCCACGCCCGCCACCACCGAAGGCGGCCTTGATGGCCACAGGCAGGCCGAATTCCTTCGCGAATGCAATGACCTCGTCGGGTCCGTCGACCGGATCAGCGGTGCCCGGGACCTGCGGGGCGCCGACACGCTGGGCGATGTGGCGAGCGCGAACCTTGTCGCCCAACTCGTCGATGGCCGAGGGTGGTGGCCCGATCCAGATGAGCCCGGCGTCGATCACGGACTGGGCGAACTGCGAGTTCTCGGCGAGGAACCCGTACCCGGGATGCACGGCGTCGGCGCCGGTGCGCGCTGCGATGTCCAGCAGCTTCTCGACGTTGAGGTAGGTGTTGGCGGGAGTGGCGCCGGTGAGTGAGAAGGCTTCGTCGGCCAACTTCACGAACAGCGACTCCGCGTCAGAATCGGCATAGACGGCGACGGAGGTGATGCCGGCATCGCGTGCCGCTCGGATCACTCGAACCGCGATCTCGCCGCGGTTGGCAATCAGGACCTTGGAGATGGAACGAGTGCCCACGGGGATTTCTCCTGACATAGAAAGGGGTTCCCCGGCAGTCTAGTGGCGGGGGCTCCTCCGGGTGCAGGGTTGGCATTGCTCGATAGATTGGGTTCATGCCCACACCATCTTTCATCACTGAACTTCGCCGTCACGTGGGCCACGACCCGCTCTGGCTGATCGGTACCGCGGCCGTCGTACTGCGCGATGGGGACGCCGGTCCGGAGGTGTTGCTGGTGCGCCGCTCGGACACGGGTGAGTGGTCACTGGTCTCCGGGATCGTCGATCCCGGCGAGCACCCCGTCGACACGATCACCCGGGAGGCCATGGAAGAGGCTGGCGTCGTCATCGAGGTGGAGCGCATGTTGTGGCTGGTGGTCGATCCCCCCATCACCTATCCCAACGGGGATCAGTGCCAGTACCTGGACCACGGGTTCCTGGCCCGGTGGAGGTCAGGGGAGGCACACGTGGGTGACGAGGAATCCACGGAGGTCGGGTGGTTCCCCGTCGACGCGTTGCCCACGCCGCAGCGGGCCCGGATGGCTCCCATGGTCGCCGTTGCGATGCGGGAGGCCACCGCACCGCTGTTCACGCTGGACTGAGGCAATCCCGGGCTGGGTAGAGTTGCGCGCTGTGATCCGTCGTCTGCTTGCCTCCGCCTGTTGCGTTGCCCTCCTCTGGGCTCTGGTGGGGTGCAGCTCCCCGGCACCTGGGCCCACACAACCCGTGCCCAGCACGTCCGCAGTTGCCACCATCCCCGACGACGGCGTGCTGCTGCGCAGCCTCGGCTTCCGCTTCGCGCCCGACGGGTTCTCCGTCCCGGCCACGGCAAGAATCACCGAGCGCGTGGACCAGGAGAACACCGTCGTTGCAGTCTTCACGGCCCCCGGGGGCCTGGAGATTGCCGGTTACCTGCGAAACACCCTGCCCGATCAGGGGTGGGTCATCACGGCTGATGACAACAGCTCCCTGCTCTTCGAGCGGGGTGAGGAGCGGGGCGCCTTCACCGTCACCGGCGCGATCGCCGCTCTCTCGCTGAGGTGGGACCCACAGTCCTGACCTCGTGGCGTCACACAGGGCTGCGTGCGGTCCACCATGTCACTGCTGCGATGCCCGCGAAGACCAGCAGGATGGTTCCGGCCTGGACCCCCGCCAGGAAGCTGGGCTGCCAGTTCGAGCGGGCGAATGCCATGGTCACTGCCACCGCGGCGACGAGCAGCGTCGCCAGGACGTTCAGTGCCGGCATCTGGAAGACCGGCGCCAGGAAGTAGAAGTGCACCCCGACCACCAGCAGTACCCAGACGGGAACGAAGCGGGACCACGCCGACAGTCCCAGAGCGATACCGCCAGCAGCGGCCACGACCACCTCCACCCCCACCAGCACCAGGTAGGTGCGAAACGTGGGGTTGGTGGTGTCCAGTGCGGTGGGCGAATCCCAGTTGAGGCCGCTGAGAATGCCGAAGCCGATGGCCAACAGCATGCCGAGCCCTGACCCAACTCCCAGCCACACCCGGGCTGCCGGCGGTGGGTTCTCCTGGGCCCAGCCGAACCACACGAAGGCAAAGAAGCCGAAGATCGCCGTGGTCATCAGCAGGTCCCGGGTGAGATGTGCGTCCATGGTCAACTTCCGTTCTTGAGTTTTCCGTACCAGTGGGGGACTTCCCACTCGTCGTCGAACCAGCGTGCGACGACGACGTCGGTGGAGGAGTGCAGCAGGATCGACAGTACGACCGTGCCGGCGATGAGATCGAACACCTTCATGCCATTGTCGAGGCCGGAGGTCAGGACGTAGAGGGCGTAGACCACCGACGCGAAGCCCTTGGGGCCGAACCAGGCCGCGGCCACCTGCTCCTTGGCGCTCAGGCCCGTCCCGAGGAAGGAGAGTGTCAGGGCGATGGAGCGCGGCAGGATGAGCGCCAGGACGGCGAACAGCACCCCGGCCCAGCCGTTGTCGGCAATGACGGTGATGGTGATGAGCGCCCCGAACACCAGGAGTGCGGCCAGCTTCAGCAGCTCTGAGGCCAGTTCGCCGAACTGTTCAAAGCTGTCGCGTTGGTTGGGGCCCGCGGTGGCGACGGTGATGCCGGCGGCGAAGGCCGCGAGGAAGAGGTTGCCGTGCGTGACCTGCCCCAGCGCCAGGACGAGCAGACCGATGGCCAACGCGGTCAGCGGCTCGTAGTGGTGCGAGGCCTGGAAGAACGGCAACCGCTCCAGGGCAAGCGCGACGAGTGGCACCACGACGCCGATGGCGATGCCCAGCCCCAGTTCGACGATCACCTCGGTGGCATCCACCTCGCCTGAGCGCTTCGCGATGGTCAGCAGGATGATGACGAACGGCAGGGCGAGGCCGTCGTTGATGCCTGACTCCACGTTGAGCAGGTGCCTCAGACGCTGCGGCACCTTCTTGTTGCCGACCAGTGCCGAGGCGAACACAGGGTCCGTGGGGGAGAGGATGGCGCCGACCAGCAGCGACGTCGGCCAGTCGAGCCCGATGATGTAGCGAGCGAGCAGGGCGGTCAGCACCAGAGTCAGCGGCAGCCCCAGCAACAGTGCGCGCCCCGGCAACTTCCACGCACTGCGCAGATCGCTCCACCCCGCCTTCATCCCGTCGGTGAAGAGGACGGCGAACAGGGCGAGTTCGGCGAGCAGACCGACGGTGGGGTCCTGCGGTGTGATGTCGATGACACCGAGCATTCCGGAGCCCAGCACGATGCCGCCGACGAGGAACAGCACGGAGGTGGACAGGATGGTGCGGTCTGCGCGGTTGGACACGAGCGCGGCCACCAGCAGCAGGACGGCGAAGCAGAGGAGCAGCACGTGCTTCTCCTTTCCCTCGCGTTCTGCTCAACCTAGTCCGCGAAGCGGTTCACGGGAACGGTGTCGTTGCCCACAAGGCGGCGATGGCGGCTGCTGGGTCGATTCAACGGAAACCGTCAGGAAGTGTGACCTCCTCCATGGGGCCGGGCAGCTGGGTGATCCGATCCGCCTGCGGTTCATCGCCGAGCAGCGTCGCGTAAATGATCGACTCTCCCGTGTCTGCGTCAATGACATTGATCGTGCCCGTGGCGTCGATGACATTGATCGTGCCGGTGCCCGTGCCTGGCTCGCCGTCCAGCGGTCCTCCGCGCATCACCCTGTTCTCGAGGGAGGCTTGCAGGGTGACCACGAGGACCTCGGTGTGGGGGGCCGGCGGACCGGGCGGGTACGGCACGTCGATGCTCCACAGAGCCTCGTACTGCTCGAAGGTGGCCTTTGCCATCCTGGCGGTGGCGGCGGTACCGACCGCATCCCTGAGGTCGGAGGCGACGGACTCCTCTGCGCGCTGGCGATCCGTCGCCGTGATGACCAACGCAGTGGCGGGTCCCGGCGGCATCGGGGTGGGCGTGTCCACCCGCGGTTCCAAGGCAACGGCGTCGACTTCGAAGAGCAGGGGAATGACCCTGGTGTACGGCCAGACCTCCGCGCCGACGGCCTCCTCCACCCTAGATCTGATGTCGTCGGTGTCATCCAGCACCGTGACCCTGAGCGACGTACCAGTCGCCTCGGCCCACACATCGGTATCAACGAAAGGCTCGAGCTGACCCGGCTCCCGCGGCCACAGGGCGTTCACTGCTTCCTCGGCGGCACCGAGGGTGGCCGCATCCGGCCCGGGCACCGTCGCGACGCACAGCCGGACCCCGAACCTGTCCAGCAGGCCTGCCTGCGCCTCATCGACATCCCGGCTGACGGCGACCCTGTAGTGGTTGGCAGACATGTCCACGGTGAGCCACATGCCCTGGAATCCGGGAAGTGCCGCAACCGCGGCCGGTAGATCCTCCTCGTCAGCCGTGCCGGTGCCGGTCTTCTCTTCGCAGACGTCCGGCGGATCCGGGGGCATCGTGCTCAGCGGAGACATGGGTCTGTCATCCTCGTCCGGTCCGTAGAGGCGCGTGGCGTGGAACGTCGTGCCGTCAAAAGTGCCCACGAGAACCCCGTAGCGCCTGTTGCTGGCCGGCATTGCGAGGCCGCTGACCGGGATGAAGCCACCACCACAGACGGGTGACTCCGTACTCGTCGGGACGAGCCTGTCCACCACCAACTGGCCGTAGCACAGACCCATCTCGCCATCGGCCTCCAGCAGCGTCCCTTCCAGCGCCACCGGCCCGTCGTGGCGGGCTGATGGATCGGTGGGTGCGGGGGAGGCGGGTGTGGCGACCTGGTCGGGGCGCAACTGCTGGCCGAGGCCACCGATGGCGACGACGATGAGGGCGGCCGCGGCGACACCTGCCACCCAGCGCCACACGTGGGGCTGGCGGGGGGTGTCGGTGGCGAGGACGCCGTCGAGGATGTGACGTCGTCGCTCTGTCCAGTCCGGGACTACCCCGGAGGGATCGGTGGGTGTGAGCTTGGACAGGTCGTCAGACATGAGAACTCCCGAGATGAACAGTGGTGGGGGCCGTCTCGCCCAGGGCGGCGGCCATCTTCTGGCGGGCGCGATGCACGCGGACCCGCAGGGCACCGTGACTGCAGCCCAGCGCGCGGGACGCCTCGGCCCCGGTGAGGCCGTCCCACGAGACGAGCAGGATGGCCTCGCGCTCGTCGTCCGAAAGGCATCCGAGCGCGGTGAGGAGGTCGGCGCGACGCTCGGCGGTGACGTCGGCGGGATCCGCAGCGAGTTGGGTGATCTGCCGCAGCCGATCCTCCAGCGCCAGTGAGCGAGCCTGCGTCCGGTAGCGATTTCGAATGGTGTTGCGGGCTGTGACGATCAGCCAGGCGCGTGGTTCCAGTGGTACCTCGTCGAACTTGCGCAGGGCCACCAGGAACGTGTCACTGACGGCATCCTCGGCGGAGGCCCTGGCGAGGTGTCGTAGGCAGTACGACATGACGGCGCTCACATGGCCCTCGTACAGGGCCACGAATTCCGTCCGTCGCTGCTCGTCCATAGCCCTTAGTGTCACCCGTAGGCCGATTGTTACAGCACCAAGGTCCTGGCTGGGGATCTGGTGTCGAAAGACCGACACCGAGTCCACAGCCAGGGGTCGCTGCAATCCCTCGCTGCCTGACACGTTCCGCGACTACCGTGGGAGACGTACTCAACGAAGGGAAAACAACATGGCTGATCTGACTGGCAAGAAGGTGGCTTTCCTCCTCACGAATGGTTACGAGGACAGCGAACTGACCTCCCCGTGGGACGCGGTGATCGGGGCGGGTGCACACGCCACCCTGGTGTCCCCGGCGGATGACGACCTGACCGGCAAGAAGGGCCACCGCGCGCCCGTGGACCTCGACGTGGCGTCGGCGGACGCTTCTGACTTCGACGCGCTGGTCCTGCCCGGTGGGGTGGTGAACGCCGATCACCTGCGCATGGACGAGAACTCCGTGCGTTTCGCGCGCGCGTTCTTCGACGCCCACAAGCCCGTGGGTGTCATCTGTCACGGCGCATGGATCCTCATCGAGGCCGGTGTCCTGGGCGGTCGCAGGGTCACGTCGTACCCCAGCCTGAAGACCGACCTCAAGAATGCCGGCGCCGACTGGGTGGACGAAGAAGTGGTGGTGGATCAGGGGCTGGTCTCCAGCCGGACCCCGGATGATCTTCCGGCGTTCAACGCCAAGCTCGTCGAGGAGATCGGTGAGGGCAGGCACCAGGGCCAGACGGAGTGAGGAGGCCGCTCACTCGACGGTGAGGCCTGGGCGCCACAGGGACTGCCACGTGACGCCCAGGTCCAGCAGCATCTGCCGCAGCAACGGCAACGAGATGCCGATCACGTTGTGTGGGTCGCCTTCCACGCCGGTGACGAATGCGCCACCGAAGCCGTCCATCGTGAACCCGCCGGCAACCACCAGCGGTTCACCGGTGGCGACGTAGGCCTCGATTTCCTCTGAGGTGAGGTCGGCGAACTTCACCACTGTGCTGGCGATCCTCGACTGCGTCTTTTCCCGTCCACCGCTGCGCACCACCACGCAGTGGCCGGTGTGGAGCACTCCCTGACCGCCGCGGATCCTGTGCCAGTGCGCGATGGCCTGTTCGGGGCCGGCGGGTTTCCCGTGGGCGCGACCCTCGAACTCCAACACGGAATCGCAGGCAATGAGGATGGCGTCGCCCTCCACCCTTTCGAGGACGGCCGCGCCCTTGGCGTTGGCGAGCTCGCGGGCCAGCAGATCGGGGCGCGCATGGTGAATGGCGTCCTCATCGACGCCGGAGATGATGACTTCCGGCTCCAGCCCTGCGCTGCGCAGTTGTTGCAGGCGGGCGGGCGAAGCAGACGCGAGGATCAGGCGATGTTCCATGATGGGTGGGTTTGTCCCCTAGAACCTGATGGAGGTCCGCCAGGCCTCGCGGCCTGGCGCTGCCTGCTGACGGATGGTGCGGTAGTACGACTTCCACCCACCGGCCAGGGGACGGTCGGTGCCCTCGGTCAGTTTGTCGCTGTTGGCACTGGCCTGCAGGACGGCGAGCACCGCCGCGAGTTCCTCGTCGGTGGCCTGCGTCCTGGCGATGCTGAACACCGGCTCCTCGACGCTCACAGCGGGATGTTCCCGTGCTTCTTGGGCGGCAACTGCTCTCGTTTGGTGCGAAGCAACCGCAGCGCACGGATGACCTGGGCACGTGTCTCGTGGGGATAGATCACCTGGTCGATGTATCCGCGCTCGGCGGCGATGTAGGGGTTGGCGAGCTCCTCGTCGTACTCGGTGATGAGCTGCTGGCGCACCTCGTCGGGGTTCTCTGCCGCCCCGAGCGTCTTGCGGTGCAGGATGTTGACGGCACCCTGGGCACCCATGACGGCAACCTGCGCGGTGGGCCAGGCAAAGTTGATGTCGGCGCCAAGGTGCTTGGATCCCATGACGAGATACGCGCCGCCGTACGCCTTGCGGGTGATCACTGTCAGGAGCGGCACGGTGGCCTCGGAGTATGCGTAGATCAGTTTGGCGCCACGACGAATGATGCCCTGGTGTTCCTGGTCGACACCGGGGAGGAAGCCCGGCACATCGACGAACGTCAGGACAGGGATGTTGAATGCGTCGCAGGTGCGCACGAACCGGGAGGCCTTCTCGGCGGCGTCGATGTCCAGGCACCCGGCCAGCACCATGGGCTGGTTCGCAACGATGCCGATGGAGCGGCCCTCGATGCGCCCGTACCCCGTGATCACGTTGCCGGCGAACAGCTCCGAGACCTCGAAGAACTCGTCGTCGTCCAGGACATTGCGGATGACCTCACGCACGTCGTAGGGCTGGTTCGCCGAGTCAGGGATGAGGGTGTCCAGGAAACGGTCGTGGTCCGTGATGGTCAGGTCCACCTCGTCCTCATCGAAGACGGGCGGATCCTCCAGGTTGTTCTGCGGGAGGTACGTCAACAGGTCGCGGACGTACTCCAGCGCGTCGTTCTCGTCCGCCGCCAGGTAGTGCGAGTTGCCGGACTTGGTGCTGTGGGTGCGGCCACCGCCCAGGTCCTCCATGCTGACGTCCTCGCCCGTGACCGTCTTGATGACCTCCGGGCCGGTGATGAACATCTGCGAGGTCTTGTCCACCATGACCACGAAGTCGGTCAGGGCCGGACCGTAGACGTGACCGCCTGCGGCAGCGCCCATGACGAGCGAGATCTGCGGGATCACACCGGAGGCGCGCGTGTGGCGCCGGAAGATCTCTCCGTACAGCGCCAGGGACACCACACCCTCCTGGATGCGTGCGCCGCCGCCTTCGTTGATTCCCAGCAGCGGAACGCCTGTCTTCATGGCGAAGTCGATGATCTTGACGATCTTCTCCCCGTACACCTCGCCGAGCGCGCCACCGAAGACGGTGACGTCCTGGCTGAAAATACAGACGGGGCGGCCATGGATGGCGCCGGTTCCGGTGATGACGCCGTCGCCGTAGGGACGGCGCGCCTGCATGCCGAAGCTCGTGGAGCGGTGGCGTGCGAATTCGTCGAACTCAGCGAACGAGCCGTCGTCCAGCAGTGCCAGCACCCGTTCTCGGGCAGTCATCTTGCCCTTGGCGTGTTGTTTCTCCACCGCCTCGGCAGAGCCCGCATGCACTGCTTGCTCGATGCGCCGTCCGAGGTCGGCGATTTTTCCAGCGGTCGTGTGGATGTCGATCTCCATGGCGGTCACCCTATCGGCCGCACGCCCTCGGCAAGGCGGTTACGCAAGGCTGCGATGGAGCAGCACTAGTGTGGCGTCGTGATCCGCACCACACCTCTGCCCATGGCCATCCGTGCATTGCTGGGGGACGACGCCTTGTTCAACGTGATCGAGTCCGTGGAATCGACGGGGTCGACCAACGCCGACGTCGCTGCCCTGGCCCGGGCCGGTGCGCTGGAGGGGCATGTGGTGGTGGCGGCGGAACAGACCGCCGGGCGAGGACGACTGGACCGCACATGGGTGAGCCCCAGGGGTGCGTCGCTGTCATTGTCCGTGCTGCTGAAACCCGAGCCGGAGTTTCCCCGCTGGGGCTGGCTGTCCCTGCTGGCGGGGATGGCGGTGGCATCGACGCTGGCCGACATCGCCCCCGACCCCTCCCGCGTGCAGCTGAAGTGGCCCAACGATGTCCTGATCGACGGTGCAAAGGTCTGCGGAATCCTGTCCGAGCGCGTCGAACGACCCACGGGGGCGCTCGCGGTGGTGGGCATCGGGCTGAACCTGGACCTCGGGCGCGACGAGTTGCCGGTGCCCCACTCCACGTCCCTGTCGCTCGAGGGTTTTCCCGTGGACCGGGAAGAACTCGTTGCCGGTCTGCTGCGGCATCTCGAGCACTACTACCGACTCTGGCAGGCCACCGGATCCCTGGTGGAGGAGTACCGGGCCAGGTGCACGTCGGTGGGCTCGGAACTGAGCATCACCGTCGCGCCCGAGAAGGTGGTGCGGGGCCGCGGCCACGGCGTCGACGAGTTCGGACGATTGCTGGTGTCGACGGCCACGGGCATCCAGGCGTTTGCCGCCGGCGACGTGGTCCACGCCCGCATGCACCGCTGAGCGGGCCTCCGCAGGATCTCCACCGCCGCGTGCGAGACTTCTGCACATGGCGATCAGCAGGGACACTCTGGGCGACGGCGAAGAAGTCGTCCTGCACATGCACACGCACGGCAAGGCCCTGATCTGGCCCGCCGTGGCGCTCATCGTGTTCAGCGCAGCGCTGGGCGTCGGCATTGCGCTGCTGCCCATCAGCACCCAGCCCTGGGGCACGTGGCTGGCCGTCGGGGTGTTTGTGTTCCTGGTGATCTGGATGGTGGTGCTGCCGTTCCTGCGCTGGTTCACCTCCACCTACACCGTCACGGACCGCCGCATCATCACGCGCCGCGGCATCCTCAACAAGACCGGCCACGACCTGCCACTGCGGCGCATCAACAACGTCAACTATGACCGCAGCCTCATCGACCGCCTGCTGGGATGCGGAACCCTCACGCTGGAGACCGCCGCCGGACAGCCTCTGGTGCTGCACGACCTCCCCAGGGTGGAGCAGGTGCACATGAGCATCAACAACCTGCTGTTCCGTCGGAACGCCGACCGCCACGACGATGGCGAACCATCCAGCCTCGACGACTAGTACGCTGACCGCCGTGGATCGTCGCTATAGGGTGGGAATTGTCGGAGGTGGGCAGCTTGCCCGCATGATGCACCAGGCAGGAA
>JAUNVL010000194.1 GCA_030537675.1 Propionibacteriaceae bacterium
CGCGCCGCGAACCGGGCAGCACCCATCAGCAACAACGCCATGAACGGACCAAGGAAGGCTACGCCCCGGGGAAACTTGTCGACGCCGAGCAGGAAGCCCAGACCGACAATGAGCCCCACCGCCAGGGTGACCAAGCCGAGGTTGGACGCTTCGATGAAGCTACCCACGCGCGTGGACCCGCGGTAAACGCCAAACCACCACCCCACCGCCAGTTGGGTGAGCGCAGCAGCGATGCTGTACGCCAGAATCATGGACCATTGGATATTAGACAGCTCAAAGTCGTAGCGAAAAGCGACGAGAGCGAATGCTGCCGCAAACCAGCAGACGACGTCGATGACGCCGAGAGTGACGTGTACGTCAGTTCTCTCCAAAAAGGTGAGTGGCACAGTCTTCTTTGACCCGGCCCCGCTCACGCCTGCGGCTTCAGCGAGCATCTCTGAACGATCCTCGGACACCGTTTCCACATTCATGCTCAACCTCGTCGGTAGACAGCGACGGACATGCGCTTGGGGTCCAAAGATTGCGAGCGGCCCCCCGCGCAAACCTTCCGGCAGGGACAGCATACGGTGAGCACAGCTACTCAGCTAAACGTGAGCACACACTCCGCACGGAGACCACCATGGGTACTTCATCCGCAAAGATGTGGTCTGCTTTGAGGATGAAGTGATCCCCTCAGAGTCGGCCGCCCTCCAAATGGCCCCACTGCCTCAATCCGTTACGCTGAGTGCACCGGGCCTCCATCGAGTTGGAGGTGACGTGCATGTGAACGCCGTCGTTGCGGTATTCGGTGCATTCAACATTGAGAGCGAGCAGGTATGAGCGACGCGCCCTTCTTCCAGGGGGAAGAGGATCAGGTGCCCACGGCAACGCGACGCAAGAAGCGTTTGCGAGAGCGTTGGCTGCTTCTGAGCCTCATCGGGTTGGTGGTTGTTGCGCTGATCGCAGTCGCCGCCATCCTCGGTTTCTACGGCAAATCGGCCAAAGACGCGCTGGATTCCATTGAGCGCGATCCCACGATCATGCCCACCGGCGTTCGTCCCAGCCCCGTCCCAACGAAGGAGGGCCAGTCGAAGCCTCCACTGAACTTCGTCCTCATGGGCACCGATGCACGCAACCCCGATGAGCGGGGCCGCTCGGATGTCCTCATGGTCATGCACATCCCCGGCGACCGCGAAACTGCCTACCTCGTTTCACTGCCGCGCGACTACTGGGTGGACATCCCCGGGCGCGGCAACGCCAAGATCAACGCTGCGTACTCGTGGGGCGGCCCAGCGCTGACGGTCGCGACGGTGGAACAGTTGCTGGACATCCCCATCGATCACACCGCCATCATCAACTTCGAGGGTTTCAAGGACGTCATCGACGCGTTGGGCGGTGTCACGGTCGTCAACCGTCACGCTTCTTCCAGCGGTGGCATGGACTTCCCCAAAGGCCCGGTGGATCTGACCGGTGAGTCCGCGCTCCGCTTCGTCCGTGAGCGCAAGAACCTGCCCGATGGCGATTTCAGCCGGGCCGAGCGGCAGCGCGACGTCATCAAGGCCATCGTGGGCAAGCTCACGTCCAAGGGGGTTCTCACCAACCCCGCCATGTTCCGTGACGCCGTCACCACGCTGGGCCCCAACTTCACCGTGGACAGTGGGCTGGACAACGGCACCATCGTCGAGATTGGTCTGGGAATGCGCATCACGAGCGGCGACAGCATCAAGTCGCTCATGGCCCCGACCGCCGGCTTCGGGACGAGTGCTGACAAGCAGTCGTACGTCCAGGTGGATGGAAAGAAGCTCGACGAACTGGCCACCGCCCTGCGCACCGACACCATGGCTGAGTACTACGCCGCTCACGGCTGATTCACCCCAACCCACTCGGCCACCGCGTTCAAGCGCACGTTAGGATCGGCCTCAGCGTGCCGCCCGGCAAGGTGGTGAAAAGGGAGAACAATGCAGAACGTGGACAGCGTGAGAATCGCGGTTGTGGGGCTCGGCTACGTGGGCCTGCCACTGGCGGTGGAATTCGCCAAACAACTGCCCGTGGTGGGTTTCGACATCAACACCACACGTATCCGGGAACTGCAGCGCGGTAGCGACCGAACCCTTGAGGTATCCGACGACGAACTTGCAGAGGCCAAGCATCTGAAGGTTTCCGACGATCCTGCGGACATCGCACCATGCTCCGTTTTTATCGTCACCACGCCCACTCCGATAGATGCGCACAAGCGTCCAGACCTGGGCCCAGTGCTCTCAGCCACACGGACCATCGGAAGCGTGCTGAAGTCCGGCGACGTCGTCATCTACGAGTCGACGGTGTATCCCGGAGCCACCGAGGAGGACTGTGTTCCCTTGTTGGAGTCGGTTTCCGGGCTGAAGTACAACGAGGATTTCTTCGTGGGTTACTCCCCCGAGCGCATCAACCCGGGCGACAAAGAGCACCGCGTCGCCAACATCCTCAAGGTCACCTCAGGTTCCACACCTGAGGCCGCCGACTTCGTCGATGAGCTGTACCGGCGCATCATCATCGCAGGAACACACAAGGCACCCTCGATCAAGGTGGCCGAGGCCGCCAAGGTCATCGAGAACACCCAGCGCGACGT